>NZ_UGHR01000001.1:0-302084 GCF_900451195.1 Iodobacter fluviatilis | reverse complement strand
CGTGCACCGCTTCAATAATTGAATCTTTAGAATAGAAACCAGATAAGAACGGTGTACCGATCAGAGCCAGTGAGCCAATCAAAGAGGTAATCCAAGTAATTGGCATGTATTTCTTCAAGCCACCCATATTGCGGATGTCTTGATCGTGGTGCATACCAATAATCACAGAACCTGCAGCAAGGAATAACAGCGCTTTAAAGAATGCGTGCGTCATCAGGTGGAAGACCGCTACCGAGTAAGCTGACGCACCTAAAGCAACCGTCATGTATCCCAGCTGTGACAAAGTGGAGTAAGCCACAACGCGCTTGATATCGTTCTGGATAATCCCGAGGAAACCCATAAACAACGCAGTAATCGAGCCAATCACCATCACAAAATTCAGCGCAGTATCTGACAACTCAAACAATGGCGACATACGTGCCACCATAAAGATACCTGCCGTCACCATTGTTGCCGCGTGAATCAGTGCGGAAATCGGTGTTGGGCCTTCCATCGAATCCGGCAGCCACACATGCAGCGGAAACTGAGCGGATTTACCCATCGCGCCAATAAACAGCAAGATACAAGTCACTGACAGCAGGGACCAAGTCACATTCGGGAACAGGCTAATCGTTGCTTCTTTCAGCTCAGGCGCTTTAGCAAATACAGCGGCGTAATCAAGCGAGCCAAAGTATGCCAGTACCAGACCAATACCAAGTAGGAAACCAAAGTCACCCACGCGGTTGATCAGGAAAGCCTTCATATTGGCGAAAGTGGCCGTTGGCTTTTTGAACCAGAAACCAATCAAGAGGTAAGAAACCAAACCTACCGCTTCCCAACCAAAGAACAGCTGAACGAAGTTATTCGCCATCACCAGCATCAGCATCGAGAAGGTAAACAGCGAGATATAACTAAAGAAACGCTGATAGCCTGGGTCTTCAGACATATAACCGATGGTATAGATATGCACCATCAAGGATACAAAAGTCACCACGCACATCATCATTGCGGTGAGCTTATCAACCAAGAAACCAACATTAAAATCAACGCCATTAACGGTCAGCCAGGTATAAACCGTACCGTTAAAGTTATCGCCACCTGACACCAAGTGGTTTAAAACATAAGCCGACATCAGAAACGAAGCAGCAACACCGCCAATCGTGACGATATGCGATGCACGCCGCCCGATTGCCCAGCCAAACAGGCCAGCAACCAGCGCGCCAAACAGGGGCGCCAGCGGGATTAAGAGATAAATCGTTTTCATATCCATATATAACCCTGTCCCCTTAACCCTTCAGGCTGTCGAGATCTTCGACGTTGATCGATCGTAGATTGCGGAATAACACAATCAGGATCGCCAGCCCAATTGCGGCTTCAGCCGCGGCCACCGTCAAGATAAAGAACACGAAAATCTGCCCTGCTGAATCGCCGAGGAACTGCGAGAAAGCAATGAAATTCATATTCACCGCAAGCAACATCAACTCGATCGCCATAAGCAGCACGATTAAGTTTTTACGGTTCATAAAGATACCGAAAATACTGATGGCAAATAAACAAGCCGCCAGCACAAGATAATGCGTCAACTCAAGCATAAAAACTTTTCCTTGGGCACTTAGGCTGCTGGTTTATCATCGCTGGCAGGAACATCTGCTAGCTCTTTAACGGTGGCGGCCATCTTCACGATACGCAAACGATCACTGGCTTTAACACGAACCTGCTCACCAGGATTGATGTATTTGCTGCTTTTACGTTTACGCAGTGTCAGGGCAATGGCGGCAATCATACCCACCAGCAGAATCACCGACGCTAACTGGAAAGGCAGGAAGTATTGGGTGTAAATCAAGCGGCCTAATTCATGCACATTGCTGTAACCAGCAGGACGCTCAAGCAAGGCTGCACCATCTAGCTGACTTGCGCCGTGAGTAATGACCAAGACCATTTCCACCAGCATCGTGCCTGCAACCACACCTGCTACAGGAGCAAACTTCCAGAAGCCTTTACGCAGCTCCTCGAAATTAATGTCCAGCATCATCACCACAAACAGGAACAGCACCATCACTGCCCCCACATAAATCAGCACAAGGGAAACAGCTAGGAATTCTGCCTTCATCAACATCCACAGCATGGCTGCGGTGAAGAAAGACAAAATCAGCAGCAAAGCGGCTTGTACCGGATTTTTGGTACTGACTACGCCAAGTGCAGAAACCAGCAGCACCAGTGCGAAGAAACTAAATAGAGCAATTGTCATCGGATACCCTTAGCGGTACTTAGCGTCTTGCGCTTTACGTTCAGCAATTTCGCTCTCGTACTTATCACCGACTGCCAGCAACATTGGCTTGGTGTAGTAGAGGTCGCCCCGTTTTTCACCGTGATATTCAAGGATATGCGTTTCCACGATGGCATCCACCGGGCAAGCTTCCTCACAAAAACCACAGAAAATACATTTGGTCAGATCGATGTCATAACGTGTGGTACGGCGTGTGCCATCCTCACGCTTATCTGACTCAATCACAATCGCTTGGGCTGGGCAAACTGCTTCGCAAAGCTTACAGGCGATACAACGCTCTTCACCATTGGCGTAGCGACGTTGTGCGTGCAATCCGCGAAAACGCGGGCTGTACGGTGTTTTTTCTTCAGGGAACTGCACTGTGATCTTGGTCTGGAACATATGGCGGCCGGTAAGCATCAAGCCTTTTACCAGTTCCACGAGCAAGAACGTTTTAAAGAAATAAGCAATCTTTTCCATAATGGTTCCTGTTTATTTCCCTAGCGGCCAGATTGAGAACGGCGTCTGCATCCAAGCGCCCACTACCACAATCCAAATCAAGGTGACCGGGATGAAAATCTTCCAACCCAAACGCATAAGCTGATCGTAACGATAGCGAGGGAAAGTAGCGCGGAACCACAAGAAGCAGAACAGCATAAAGGCTACTTTTAATACCCACCACAGTACCGATGGCGCACCCAAAATGCCCCAGCTTGCCGGGAACGGGCTTAACCAACCGCCAAGGAACATGATTGATGTCATTGCTGAAATCAGAATCATATTGGCGTATTCGGCCAAGAAGAACAGCGCGAAGCTCATGCCCGAGTATTCGACCATATGGCCCGCAACAATTTCTGATTCGCCTTCGGTTACGTCAAATGGCGCGCGGTTGGTTTCAGCCACACCAGAAATAAAGTACACAACGAATAGCGGCATTAAGGGAATCAGATTCCACGAAAGAATCGAGCCACCCGCCATCCCTTGGCCTTGTTGATTGACGATTTCGGTCATATTTAAGCTGCCCGAAACCATCATCACCCCCACCAAGGCAAAGCCCATCGCCAGCTCATAAGAAATCACCTGAGCCGCAGCGCGCATTGCACCAAGAAAAGCGTATTTGGAGTTAGATGCCCAACCCGCCAAAATCACACCGTAAACGCCCATCGATGTAATGGCCATCACGTAGAGCAAGCCGACATTTACATCGGATAAGACATAGCCCGGATAAAACGGCACCACGGCCCAAGCCGCCAATGCCGGTACCAGAACCATAATCGGCGCTAAAAAGAACAGACCGGTGCTGGCTGCGCTTGGAGAAATAATTTCTTTCAGCAGCAGCTTTACACCGTCGGCAATCGGTTGCAGCAAACCAAACGGACCAACCCGATTCGGGCCGATACGGATCTGCATATAACCAATCACCTTACGCTCAGCGAGGGTAAGGTAAGCAACCGCCCCCATTAAAGGCGCAACAATGCAAACGATCTTGAGTAAGGTCCAGAGGACAAACGCGATCTCTGCGCCGAACAACCCTTGTAACATTTCCATATTGGGCGCCCTTTAAGCTTTAGAAACCGAGAGACTGTCGAACATGCCAGCAAGCTCGCGCGTTGCAGAATGCGATACAGGCACGCGAATCACGTTATCTGCAAGACCCGCATCCAGCTCAGCAAACAGCGATACCGCCTGACCTCCCTGCTCTACCCGCGCCAGATCATTCACCACCAGACCTAAAGCCGCCAGTGTTGCAGCATTAGCTTTCAGTGCAGGAGCCGCCAGAGTCGCTTGCAAGCTTGGCGCGCGACGAACCAAGGCATCTGCCTGATACATCGCCACTTCACCTAAGCGAACCAAACCAGATGCAGCCTGAACTTTAACGGCCACAGCAGCTACAGCGGCGTTATTCAAGCGGGCAGCCGTATCGCCTGGCAGGGCTTCATCGCGAATCTGTTCAGACGATTCGTAATCAAAGCCATTAAAGCCAAGCACATTGCCTAATACGCGGAATACTTTCCAGGCCGGACGAGTTTCACCAAGCGGACGAACGACGCCGTTAAAGCTCTGCGGCTTTCCTTCCATATTGACGAAGGTACCGGATGTTTCTGAGAAAGGAGAGATCGGCAGAATCACATCAGCAAAATCCAAAGCACAGCTATTGAATGCTGACATTACAACAACCATTTCAGCTGCTTTTACTGCTGCCAGAGCCTGTGCGCCGTTGTGCGTATCAAACTCGGTTTCAGCATTTAAAAGCACATAAGCTTTTTTAGGCGCAGCGAAGACATTGCCACCAACGGTTGCACCGATCAGCTGAGCGCCCACGGTATTAGCCGCTTCGCTCATCACACCCAGTGTTGCGCCAGTCAGCTCAGCCAATGCAGCAGCTGCAGCGTGTAACTCAGCAGCGCGTGGATTATGCGTTGCGATATTGCCTAGCAATACAGCTGATTTACCGGTTAGGGTTGCAGCAATCCTTCGGGCTGCGTCAGTCACTTCTACGCCAGCCAAATCGATGTTCGCAGGAGCGGCTTTGCTTGAGTCTGCTTCAACAACAGCCTTAATCACAGCCAACACGCCTTCAACTAGCTGATCTGGGCGAACAACAGACTGTGCGGCTACTTTAGTCAGCAAATCATCGCTATGCACATTCACCAAGGAAAGCTTCAAGCCTTTCTTAACTGATTGGCGTAAGCGTTGTGCCAGCAAAGGCTGCTCTTGGCGCAATGATGAACCAATAACAAGTACCGCTTCAGAAGCAGCCAAATCAACAATCGATTGGCCTAACCAAGTAGCGCCAGTCGTATTCAGGCTGAAGTCTGCATTGCGTAAGCGAGTTTCGACGTTTTCTACGCCTAAACCTGCCATCAATTTACGCAGCATAAACAGCTCTTCGACCGTGCTGTTTGGTGTGGCCACGGCAGCCACCGATGCAGCACCGTGGTCTGACACCACTTGCTTCAGGCCGTTTGCTACATATTCAAGCGCAGTTTGCCAGTCAGTCACCTGCCAAACGCCGCCCTGCTTAATCATTGGCTTTTGCAGACGCTCAGTGCTGTTCAATGCCTCATAAGAGAAGCGATCACGGTCAGCGAGCCAGCATTCATTAATGGCTTCGTTTTCCAGCGGCAGAACACGCATTACCTTGTTGTTTTTGACTTGCACAACAAGATTGGAACCCAAGCCATCATGCGGGCTGACAGACTTACGACGGGATAATTCCCATGTGCGTGCTGAGTAGCGAAACGGCTTGCTGGTCAATGCGCCAACCGGGCAAAGATCAATCACATTGCCGGAAATTTCCGATTTAACCGTCTTGCCAATAAAGGACATGACTTCGGTAAATTCACCGCGACCTGCCATACCCAATTCCTGGAAGCCGGCGATTTCTTCGGTAAAACGAACACAGCGGCTGCAATGAATGCAACGCGTCATATCAGTAGAAATCAACGGGCCAAGATCTTTATTGGCCACAACGCGTTTTTCTTCTGTATAGCGGGAGCCGGATTGGCCGTAGCCTACCGCCAGATCCTGCAGCTGACATTCGCCACCCTGATCACAAATCGGGCAATCAAGCGGATGGTTAATCAGTAAGAATTCCATCACCCCCTGCTGCGCCTTCACGGCCTGATCAGAGTGGGTCCAGACTTTCATCCCGTCCGTGACGGGGGTTGCACAGGCAGGTAAAGGCTTAGGCGCTTTCTCAACCTGAACAAGGCACATACGGCAGTTTGCGGCTATAGACAGCTTTTTGTGATAGCAGAAATGCGGGATATGCACGCCAACCGAATTGGCTGCGTCCATTACCGTGCTACCACCTGGCACTGTCAGTTTCTTACCGTCGATTTCAATTTCCAGCATGCTCTACTCAATGGCTATTGAATCAAACCCAAGCCTGCAATGCAGTCTTGTGTTCGATAAGGTATTCGAATTCGCTACGGAAGTGTTTTAGCATTCCGCGCACCGGGAAAACAGCTGCGTCGCCGAGGGCACAAATAGTTCGCCCTGCGATGTTATTACCGACACTGTCCAAGAGTTCCAAGTCTTCCGGAACACCATGGCCCTGTGCGATACGATGAACAATGCGATACAACCAACCGGTGCCTTCGCGACACGGTGTACATTGGCCACACGATTCTTCGAAGTAGAAGTAAGACAAACGCTCCAGCGCTTGCACCATACTGACTGTTTCGTCCATCACGATCACGGCACCTGACCCCAGCATCGAGCCTGCTTTAGCGATCGAATCGTAGTCCATGGTGCATTGCATCATGATGTCAGCAGGCAAGACTGGCGAGGATGATCCGCCTGGAATGACCGCTTTGAGTTTTTTGCCATCACGCATACCGCCGCATAATTCCAGCAGCTCAGAAAACGGCATGCCCAGCGGCACTTCGTAGTTTCCAGGGCGGTTCACATGGCCAGAAACCGAAAATAACTTGGTTCCACCGTTATTAGGTTTACCTAGCTCAAGGAATTTCTGCCCGCCTTCGCGGATAATGTATGGTACGGAGGCAAACGTCTCCGTATTATTAATTGTGGTTGGCTTGCCATAGAGGCCATAGCTGGCTGGGAATGGCGGCTTAAAGCGTGGCTGGCCTTTTTTGCCTTCCAAGGATTCAAGCAGCGCCGTTTCTTCACCGCAAATATAAGCGCCGTAGCCATGATGTGCGTGCAGCTCGAAGCTAAATTCTGAACCTAGAATTTTTTCACCTAAAAAGCCAGCCTTGCGTGCTTCTTCCAGTGCCTCTTCAAAGCGTTCGTAAGCTTCAAACACTTCACCGTGGATATAGTTGTAACCCACAGTAATGCCCATGGCGTAAGCACCAATAATCATGCCTTCGATCAGCGCATGCGGATTAGACACAATAATGTCTAAATCTTTAAAGGTGCCTGGCTCGCCCTCGTCCGTATTACAAACAAGGTACTTTTGTCCAGGGAAGCTACGCGGCATAAACGACCACTTCAAGCCGGTCGGGAAACCCGCACCGCCACGGCCACGCAGGCCGGAAGTTTTCATTTGCGCAATGATTTCATCCTGAGTGATATTTTCACTCAGAATCTTTTCGAGAGCAGCATAGCCACCACGCTTAACATATTCGTCAATGCGCCAGCAGTTTGGATCTTCAAAATTGACGTCATCAAAAATGACACCAGTTGCATAGACGGTCATTATTCGAGCTCCGCCAGTTTCTTATCAATCGCCTCAGGCGTCATATGACTGCACATGGCGTGGTTATTCACCAGCATCACCGGCGCGTAGCCACAGGCGCCCATGCACTCCCCTTCCTTCAGCGTAAATTTGCCGTCGGGTGTGGTTTCATTAAAACCAATGCCAAGCTTTTGCTTGATGTAATGCGCTGCGGTATAGCCGCCCGAAAGTGCACAGGGCAGATTGGTACACACAGTGATCTTGTGCTTACCTACCGGCTTTAAATCGTACATATTGTAGAAAGTAGCCACTTCATAAGCCATCATTGGCGCAATGCCTAGATAGTCAGCTACAAATTCGATCATGTCATTGCTAAGGTAGCGGTGCTCGGTCTGCGCAATACGCAGCGCGCCCATGACTGCAGAGCGCTTTTGCTCAGCAGGATATTTCGCTACTTCACGATCAATCAATGCCAGGGATTGAGTAGTTAACATCAGCGGTCAATCTCCCCGAATACAACGTCTTGTGTACCGATAATAGCCACCACATCGGACAACATATGGCCGCGCGCCATTTCATCTAAAGATGCTAAGTGAGCAAAGCCCGGCGCACGAATTTTCAGGCGGTAAGGTTTATTGGCGCCATCGGACACCATGTAGATACCAAACTCACCCTTAGGATGTTCAACAGCGGCGTAAGCTTCGCCTTCCGGAACATGCATGCCTTCGGTAAACAGTTTGAAGTGGTGAATCAGCTCTTCCATATTGGCTTTCATGCCGCCACGTGAAGGTGATGCCACTTTATGATTATCTACAATCACAGGGCCAGGATTGGCTTTCAGCCATGCTACGCACTGCTTAATAATACGGTTGGACTGGCGCATTTCTTCAACACGAACCAGATAACGGTCATAGCAGTCGCCATTTTTACCGACCGGAATATCAAAGTCCAGTGCACCGTAAACTTCGTACGGTTGTTTCTTACGCAGATCCCACTCCACACCCGAGCCACGCAGCATAGGGCCAGTCAGCCCCAGTGCCAGAGCACGTTCAGGCGTGATAATACCAATACCCACAGTACGCTGTTTCCAGATACGGTTATCTGTCAGCAGGGTTTCGTATTCATCCACATAGGTTGGAAAGCGGTTAGTGAAGTCTTCGATAAAATCGAGCAAAGAACCTTCACGGTTGCCGTTTAATTTTTTGATCGCGGCAGCATTACGTACCTTAGAAGCTTGGTACTGCGGCATTTGATCCGGCAGATCTCGGTAAACTCCACCCGGGCGATAATAGGCCGCATGCATACGCGCGCCTGACACTGCTTCATAGCAGTCCATCAGATCTTCACGCTCACGGAAGGCGTACAAGAAGATGGTCATCGCGCCGCAGTCAATACCGTGCGCACCAATCCACATCAGGTGATTCAGAATCCGGGTGATTTCATCAAACATCACACGGATATACTGAGCACGAAGCGGAACTTCGATGCCCGTCATTTTTTCAATCGCCATGCAATAGGCGTGCTCATTACACATCATCGACACGTAATCAAGCCGATCCATATAAGGGAGCGATTGAATATAGGTTTTTGATTCAGCTAATTTTTCAGTACCGCGGTGCAGCAGGCCAATGTGCGGATCAGCACGTTCGACCACTTCACCGTCTAACTCAAGCACCAAGCGCAAAACACCGTGCGCGGCAGGATGCTGCGGTCCAAAATTCAGCGTGTAGTTACGGATTTCAGCAGCCACCGTAATTCTCCTCGCGGATGATACGCGGCGTTGTTTCTCGCGGATCGATAGTGACAGGCTGGTAGATAACACGGCCCTGCTCAGGGTCGTAACGCATTTCTACGTAGCCAGAAAGCGGAAAATCCTTACGGAAAGGATGACCAACAAAACCATAATCAGTCAGGATGCGGCGCAAATCAGGGTGCCCCTGGAACATAATCCCAAACAAGTCGAACGCTTCACGCTCAAACCAGTTAAGACCAGGCCAGACAGAAACCATGGAAGGCACGACAGGGAAATCATCATCCGTACAGAACACGCGTACACGCAGACGCACATTGTGTTTGTAAGAGAGGAAATGATAGACCGCTGCAAAACGGTGGCCTTCCCATACGGCGTCTTTGTAAGTGCTGTAATCCACACCGCAGACATCCAGACAGGATTCAAAGTGCAATGCGGCATTATCACGCAAAGCTAAAGCCACTTCGGGCCATACTGCTACAGGCACTTCGATAGTGACTTCATCCAGAGCACAGACCAGCTTGGCGATATTTGCGCCACCTATCTCACCCAGAACGGCCTTCAGGCTGTCCATTAGGACGCTAAGTTTACGATCCACTGTTTACCCTCTCACTCGCCAATACACCTGAACGCGCAATCGTGTTAGTACGCTTAATCTTATTCTGTAGCTGAATAATGCCGTAAAGCAAAGCCTCGGCAGTTGGCGGACAGCCCGGCACATAGATATCAACCGGCACAATCCGGTCACAACCACGGACAACAGAGTAAGAATAATGGTAGTAACCACCACCATTAGCACAGGATCCCATCGAGATCACCCAACGTGGCTCAGGCATCTGGTCATAAACCTTACGCAGTGCAGGCGCCATCTTATTACAGAGCGTGCCCGCCACAATCATCAGGTCAGACTGGCGTGGGCTTGGGCGAAAAACGATGCCGAAACGATCCAAGTCATAACGCGCCGCGCCAGCATGCATCATTTCTACCGCGCAGCAAGCCAGACCAAACGTCATTGGCCACAAAGAGCCAGTGCGTGTCCAGTTGATCACGGTATCGAGCGAAGTTGTCACAAAACCTTTGTCTGCAGACTGCACACTTGCTAAAGATTGAGCATCCATATTAATTACTCCCATTCCAGTGCGCCCTTCTTCCATTCAAAGATAAAACCCACAACCAGCACGGTCAGGAAAATCATCATTGCAAGGAAGCCGAACATGCCGAGCTCTTTAAGCACAACAGCCCATGGCACAAGGAAGGCCACTTCGAGATCGAACAAGATAAACAGGATAGCAACGAGGTAGTAGCGAACATCAAACTGCATGCGCGCGTCTTCGAAAGCTTCGAAGCCACACTCGTAAGGTGAGCGTTTTTCAGGATCAGGCCGATTGGTCCCGAGAATCTTGCCCACCCCCCAGCCAAGAACAAGCGGGGCAACACCCACCAAGAGTCCTACAGCCAGAAACATCAGGATGGGGAAATAGTTAGCGAGCATGGCACTCCCCAGATTTGAAAGTTAAGGATATTTTTATATGTTGTATTCGCCCACATTGCGCGGGCGTTTTGTATCTGGTGCCGACAGAGAGACTCGAACTCTCACAACCGAAGTCACTACCCCCTCAAGATAGCGTGTCTACCAATTTCACCATGTCGGCATTAAAAACAAATTAACCTTCCAGAAGTATTACGGCTTACTCTGGAATTTTACTCGGCTGAGCTGGCTGCTGTACTGCAGGTTTTTGCGTGCTCATCACACCCAAATCTGACTTTTTAGCCGGGCTTACCAGTAAAACTAATGCAAGGCAGCTTGCAAAAAACAGTGTTGCTGTCACTGCAGTAGTACGGCTTAAAAAATTAGCCGAACCCGACGAGCCAAACAGGCTACCTGCTGAACCGCTGCCAAAAGCAGCGCCCATATCGGCACCTTTACCGTGCTGCATCAGCACCAGAACGATGGTAGCAATCGCAGAAACCACGTTCAAAATGAGCACGAGTGATTTAATAAGTTCCATTAATTTCTCATTTCTATGCGGCGCGCATTCTAGCGGGTTTTATATTCCCTGACTAGCGCGCAGCCATGCAGATGTCTAAAAACTCGGACGCTGATAAAGCGGCTCCGCCAACAAGCACACCATCTACCCCATCTACCGCCAGAACTTCTTCAGCATTACTGCCTTTTACACTACCGCCATACAACACACGGGTGCGAGGTTCTAAGGTCTCTTTGATAAATGCGTGCATTTCAGCGATTTGCTCTGATGTTGCAATGACACCCGTACCTACAGCCCAAGATGGCTCGTAAGCAACGGCGTAAAGACCAATCGGCAAACCACGTAATACAGCTAACTCTGCCGCAATAATTTCTTTGTGCCGGCCACTGGCACGCTCTTCAGCATCTTCACCCACGCAATAAACGGGAAAAAGCCCCGCGTCCAGACAAGCACGCAGTTTACGAGCGGCATTTTCGCTGCTCTCACCAAAATAACGACGGCGCTCAGAGTGCCCGACAATCACCAGCTCACAACCTATATCGGCCAGCATCGATGCAGAAACTGCACCTGTGTAAGCTCCAACATGATACTCGCTGACGTCCTGAGCTCCAACCTGAACCTGACTATCTTTCAGCAGGCTCTTAGCCAACATGACATACGGGTAAGGAATGCATACTGCAACATTGGGTCCCAGCTTGGCGCGTGCCAGTTCGGGCAATACCGAACGAACCTTACCAATACTGCCGTGCATCTTCCAGTTACCAATTACAAGCTGTCTTGTCATACGACGAGAAGCACCTGTTTCAAAAGTCCCAGATTGTATTCCCACGCCTACCCCCAGTCAAACCGAGCCCTGTCGGTTCATTGATTTTCAGGACAAGCTCACCCACACTGAGTGACTTGTAATATTTCAGCAACAATCAGCAGCTAGCATAGGCACTATTCTTTTCGTCCAAACGTTTTAGCCTTCGGAGTTTCTAGTAATGGCACTTGCACGCAAACTAATTGTCACTATCGGCCTTACTGCCGGCCTGTTCACACATGCTATCGCGGCAGACATTACTGGCGCAGGTGCGACCTTCCCGTATCCGCTGTACGCAAAATGGGCGGAAATGTACAAAGCTAAGACGGGTACCGGGCTGAACTATCAGTCGATTGGTTCGGGTGGTGGTATCAAGCAAATTCAAGCCAAAACAGTTGATTTTGGCGCTTCCGATATGCCTTTAAAACCAGAAGAATTAAATAAACAGGGCCTGCTGCAATTTCCAACCGTTATCGGTGGTGTTGTACCGGTCGTGAATATTCCTGGCGTTCACCCAGGCCAGCTGAAGCTTACTCCGCAAGTATTGACAGATATTTTCTTGGGCAAAATCAAGAAATGGAATGACCCTGCGATTGTTGCGCTGAATTCTGGCGTTACACTGCCAGAGCAAAACATCACTGTTGTCCGCCGCTCTGACGGCTCAGGCACAACGTTTGTATTTGCTGACTACCTGTCCAAAGTTTCAGCAGAATGGAAAGAAAAAGTAGGCGCAAATACCTCCCTACAATGGCCGGTTGGTGTTGGTGGCAAGGGCAATGAAGGCGTTTCCAACTACGTACAACGCATCAAAGGCGCGATTGGTTATGTTGAGTTTGCTTACGCAAAACAAAACAAGCTCGCTCACACTCAGCTGCAAAACCGTGACGGCGCCTTTGTTCAGCCTTCAGAAGACGCTTTTGTTGCAGCAGCAGCAGGTGCAGACTGGAAAAATGCCCCGGGCATGTATTTGCTAACGACCAATTCGGCAGGCAAAACATCATGGCCTATCGCCAATCCAACCTTCATTCTGATGCACAAAAAGCAAGACAAGCCAGCTCAGGCGCTTGAAGTGCTGAAGTTCTTTGATTGGGCTTATGGCAACGATGCTGACAAAGTAGCCCTTGATTTAGATTACATCCCTATGCCAGACAGCGTTGTTAATCTGATCAAGGCAAACTGGAAAGCCCAAATCACTGATGGCTCTGCTCCAGTTTGGAAATAAGCCCGCCATTACTGTGACAACCGTGTTGTTGCATGTCTAAACACAACAGGAGCCATGATGCTCCTGTTGTGTTGTTGTGAAGCCTCGGTGGAATGGAGATTTTAATGCCGAATCAAAATCAACGAATGAAACAGCAGCGCCTGCAAGATGCTCTGTTCGTCGGTAGTACGCGTTTCTTTGCTTTTTTTGTACTTGCTTTATTAAGCGGTATTATTCTTTCTTTATTATATGGTGCAATGCCCAGCATCAAACACTTTGGCTTAAGCTTTATCACATCAGAAAGCTGGAATCCGGTTACAGAAGAATTCGGTGCATGGCCATCTATTCGCGGCACTTTAATTTCTTCTTTTATTGCTTTAATTATTGCAGTTCCAGTGAGCTTTGGTATTGCAATTTTTCTGACTGAATTATCCCCTATCTGGCTGCGCCGTCCGCTGGGTGTGGCCATTGAATTACTTGCCGGTGTGCCTTCTATTATTTATGGCATGTGGGGTTTATTTGTATTTGCTCCATTGTTTGCCGATCATGTCCAGCCATGGCTCACAGAAACAACTGCTAATTGGCCCTTTATTGGGGAGCTGTTTGTTGGTGCACCGATGGGTATTGGTATGTTTACTGCCAGCCTGATTCTATCCATTATGGTCATTCCATATATCACATCGGTTATGCGTGATGTGTTTGAAGTTGTGCCACCTATGCTCAAAGAATCTGCATATGGCCTTGGCTCAACAACATGGGAAGTCGTTTGGAATGTAGTTGTACCCTTTACAAAAAACGGAATTATTGGCGGTGTTATGCTGGGCTTAGGCCGGGCATTAGGCGAGACAATGGCCATTACCTTTGTGATTGGTAATTCACAGGCAAAAATGAGCTCCTTATTTGATCCTGCTACCACCATTTCAGCCACTCTGGCCAATGAGTTTACCGAAGCCAATGGCGAGCTTTATGTTTCATCGCTAATTGAATTAGGTTTACTGCTTTTCTTTATCACCTTTGTGGTACTCGTCCTTTCCAAATTATTATTGCTGCGTTTACAGCGTAATGAAGGCGCAAACTCGTGAGGCACCCTATGAATATTTATAATCGCCGCCGCGCAATCAATTACCTGAGCTTAACCCTTTCCATTATTGCCATGGCCTTTGGCTTATTCTGGTTATTCTGGATTATGTTTACGCTATTTAAAAACGGTCTTCCCGGCTTAACCCTGTCGACCTTTACCCAGACAACCCCGGCACCGGGCAGCGCAGGTGGTTTATCCAATGCAATTTTGGGCAGTTTACAGATGTCGATTATTGGTGTGGCCATTGGGACACCAGTTGGCATTCTGGCCGGAACCTATTTAGCCGAATTTGGAAATAAAGGCTGGCTGGCCCCCACCACCCGGTTTATTAACGACATTCTGCTTTCTGCGCCATCCATTGTGATTGGTCTGTTTATTTTTGAAATGTATGTGGCTCACGCTCAGCATTTCTCTGGCTGGGCAGGCTCTTTGGCCCTAGCTATTTTGGTGATTCCTGTGGTGCTCAGAACCACAGAAAACATGCTGCGTTTGGTGCCTACTGCAATGCGTGAAGCCGCTTATGCGCTGGGTGCACCACAATGGAAAATGGTTTTGTTTGTGACCTTGCGTGCAGCAAAAGCGGGTGTTGCAACAGGGATTTTACTTGCGATTGCCCGTATTCTGGGTGAAACAGCCCCACTGCTCTTTACTGCACTGAATAACCAGTTCTACTCCAATATGAACCAGCCGATGTCTAATTTACCGGTAGTCATCTTCCAGTTTGCGATGAGCCCGTATGATGAATGGCATCAATTAGCCTGGACAGGTGCTTTATTAATTGGCCTGTTTGTACTCGGTTTAAACATTATTGCGCGCGTCATGCTGCGCGAACCGAAACAAAACTAATAAATCAATACGGAACAGCTTAATCATGATTACTAAAAATCCCGCAAAACTTGCGATTAAAAATCTTAACTTTTTTTATGGCAACTTCCACGCCTTAAAAAATGTAAATCTGGATATTCAGGAAGGTAAAGTTACTGCGTTTATTGGCCCTTCTGGTTGTGGTAAATCAACCTTGCTGCGCACATTTAATCGCATGTACGATCTTTATCCAAAGCTACGTGCAGAGGGTGAAATCATCCTGAATGGTAAGAACATTTTAGAAAACGACGTTGATTTGAATATGCTGCGTGCCAAGGTTGGCATGGTATTTCAGAAGCCCACACCGTTCCCAATGTCTATTTATGACAATATTGCTTTTGGCGTAAAATTATATGAAACCCTGCCAAAATCAGAAATGGACGACCGGGTTGAATGGGCATTGCAAAAAGCAGCCCTTTGGAATGAAGCCAAAGATAAGCTTAAGCAATCAGGCTTAAGCTTATCTGGCGGTCAGCAACAACGTTTATGTATTGCCCGTGCGATTGCTGTTAAGCCGGAAATTTTATTACTGGATGAACCAACATCTGCGCTCGATCCTATTTCTACTGCACACGTTGAAGAGCTGGTTCATGAATTAAAGCAAGATTACACCATCGCAATGGTGACGCATAATATGCAGCAGGCCGCACGTGTTTCAGACATTACTGCTTATATGTATTTAGGTGAGCTGATTGAGGTAGGTGAAACAGATACCATCTTTACCACGCCTAAAGTTAAAGCAACTGAAGATTATATTACCGGCAAATTTGGTTAATTTAACCTTCATATCAAAAAAGCGAGCTTTATGCTCGCTTTTTTTACGCCTATGCTCAGGCCATAAAAAAGGCAGCCTAAGCTGCCTTTTTAGTATTTAAAAACTAAATCTAATTAGTTTTTAGGAACGATATTATTAAATACGTAACGTACGCCTTTAACCTGCTCTGCAACATTGCCAGCGCGCGCCATTTGTTCACCCTCATCAACGCTGCCTTCAATCGTTACATCTGCTTCTTTACCTTTAACTTTTAAATTAAATTTTTGCAGAACCAAATCGTTATCCAAATTACCTTTAACGGCTGCAGCTAATGCATCACCAGTCAAAGCCGGAATAGCAGGTGTATCTGCAGCACTCACTGTGCCCATAGCAAAAACAAAAGCACTGGATACCAAAATCAGGCGGGCTAATTTCATAAGATCATTCTCTCAGATTGTTGTGACAACAGATAACCCTGTTGCAGGCCATTAACTAATACGATTCTAAAAGGATTAAGTTACAGAATTGTTTAATTGCCATGACAAATCATTAAAAGAATGCCCTTACATTTCAAGAAAATACAAGTCCGCCCTTAATCCTGCGGACCAGTCAGCCCTTTCTGTTTAATCTGCAGTGGCCTCGCTACTCACAACCTTTGCAATTCGCTCTGCCCAATCACGGGCAATAGCCGCATCGGTATGCTCTACCATCACCCGCACAACAGGCTCGGTACCAGAAGGACGCAGCAAGACCCGCCCTTCTTCCCCCATTGCTTCTTCTGCTTTGATAACTTCAGCCTTAATTAATTCTGAGGCATGGCAATCAAAACCTTTAGCAATACGGACATTTTTAAGCACTTGCGTCGAGAGCACCAGATCATGGCAATACTGAGCCAGAGTTTTACCGCTTTCTTTTAAGGCTTGCAGCACTTGCAGGGCAGAGACAATGCCGTCCCCTGTGGAATGTTTATCAAGGCAGAGCAAATGCCCGGAGCCTTCTCCGCCCACCAACCAGTTATTCGCCAATAATTTTTCCAGAACATAACGATCGCCTACTTTAGCGCGTTCGAATCCAATACCACGTGCTTTCAGGCCATTTTCTACGCCTAAATTAGTCATGAGCGTACCAACCACGCCAGCCCCTAAAGTGCCTTTATCCTGGCGGTAGCAAGCCAGCGCATAAAGTAGCTGGTCACCATCAACAATGGTGCCATCACGGTCAATCATAATCAGTCGATCACCATCGCCATCAAGTGAGATACCAAAATCAGCACCTTCGGACAGTACGGCTTTACGTGCGGTTTCCGGGTGAGTGGCCCCTACTTCTTCATTAATATTGTAGCCATTGGGCGTTACGCCAATCTTAATGACTTCAGCGCCCAGCTCATGAAATACATGGGGAGCGATATCGTAAGTTGCACCATGGGCGCAATCGACGACCAGCTTTAAGCCGCGCAGATCCAGCTCATTTGGAAAAGTGGATTTGCAAAACTCGATATAACGGCCTGCCGCATCGTCTACACGCCAGGATTTACCAATTTTCTTAGGTGAAACACAAGGCTGCACTTCATCAATCGCAGCTTCAATGGCCAACTCCACATCATCCGCAAGTTTTTTGCCACCTGCGCCAAAAAACTTGATCCCATTATCGTGATAAGGATTGTGTGATGCAGAAATCACAACGCCAGCGGACAAGCGCAAGGCGCGTGTTAAATAGGCGATCCCTGGGGTAGGCAGAGGCCCTGTGAGGTAAACATCCACACCAGCGGCATTTAAACCCGCCTGCAAGGCGGCTTCCAGCATATATCCTGACACACGGGTATCTTTTCCAATCAGCACAGCGGCATGATCACCATTGCCACGCTTACTTTCTGCCGCAAGTACTTTACCAGCGGCATAACCTAGCTTCATCGCAAACTCAGGGGTAATCGGATATTCACCCACTAAACCACGCACACCATCTGTTCCAAAATACTTGCGACCCATTCTTTACCCCAATCATCATTAATGTGCATTTTTACTCATTCTGAGAAGAAGAGTATTGCTCAACAACAAACTACCAACTGGCAATTATTGTAAGGCATGCAAAATTTTTAAAGCATCCACTGTTTCCCGAACATCATGGACACGAATAACTGCTGAGCCCGCTTGTGCGGCCATCAGTGCTGCTGCAACACTGCTAGGCATTCTGTCAGCCACAGACTGCCCTGTAATTTGCCCCAGCATGCTTTTACGTGAAACACCGATCAATAATGGTGTTGCCAAACGCTCTTTCAGCTGCGGTAAAGATTTAAAGAGCGCGATATTATGCTCCAGCGTTTTACCAAAACCAAATCCCGGATCCAGCAACAGCCGGTTGTGTGATACGCCTGCAGCTAATGCAGCATCCCGCCTTGCCGCCAGATAGGACAGCACCTCTGCCACCACATCCTGATAACAGGGTGTTGCCTGCATACTGCGCGGATCTCCCTGCATATGCATCAGACAAATTGCCGCATTACTTTGCGCAAGCAGTTCCAAAGCCCCTTCATCTTCTAACGCAGCAATATCATTCACCAGATCCACCCCTGCATCTAAAGCAGCACGCATAACAGTGGATTTACGTGTATCAATGGACAATGGGATATTTAAGCTTTGCAGCGATTTAATCACCGGAATAACCCGGCTCATTTCCTCTTCTGCAGGAACAAAAGCCGCACCAGGCCGGGTCGATTCACCGCCGATATCTAAGATATCAGCACCATCACCTAGTAATTTTTCTGCGTGGGCTAAAGCAGCATCAATTTGCTTGTAATGCCCGCCATCAGAAAAAGAATCAGGTGTGACATTCAAAATACCCATGACCAAGGGCCGATCCAGCTCCAAACTAAAACGCCCGCATTGCAACGCTTTCATCATATTCCTCGAAATCAGTCTTTTTAAATAGCCGCTTTCAGCACTGCTGGCACAAAAAAGGCGGCCCGTGAGGCCGCCCATTTTACTTACAACCCAATTACGCTTCTGTTGCCGGAGTTGTAATCACAGGAGTTGCTGGTGCTTCACCACTTGGGCGATCACCGCCACTGGGTGCATTAGGCTTTACAGGTAAAGCCTTAGGTGGCTTTGGAGTACGCCCTTGCATAATGTCTTCGATCTGCTCTGCATCGATGGTTTCCCACTCCAGCAGGGCTGCAGTCATCGCTTCCACTTTATCGCGATTATCTTCCAGCAAGCGACGGGCTAAGCCGTATTGCTCATCAATAATGCGGCGAATTTCAGCATCAACCTGCTGCATAGTCGCTTCAGACATATTCTTATGCGTCGTTACTGAGCGGCCCAAGAATACTTCACCTTCGTTTTCACCGTAAACCATCGGGCCTAGAGCATCAGTCATGCCGTAACGAGTCACCATATCGCGTGCTAAAGAAGTAGCACGCTCAAAGTCATTCGATGCGCCAGTGGTCATCTGATTCATAAACAATTCTTCGGCTATACGGCCACCAAACAGAATGGCAATACGGTCCATCAGATAGCCACGATCATAAGCATAGCGATCTGCTTCTGGCAGCTGCATGGTTACACCCAGCGCACGGCCACGAGGAATGATCGTCACTTTATGCACGGGATCAGACTTAGGTAAAAGCTTAGCCACAACAGCATGGCCTGATTCGTGATAAGCCGTGTTTTGCTTTTCTTCTTCGCTCATCACCATGGTGCGACGTTCCGCACCCATCATGATTTTATCTTTAGCCGACTCAAAGTCATCCATATCAACCAAGCGTTTTACACGGCGGGCTGCAAACAACGCTGCTTCATTCACCAGATTGGCAAGGTCAGCACCAGAGAAGCCAGGCGTACCACGGGCAATCACTTGCGCATCCACATCGTTAGAGATCGGCACTTTACGCATATGCACGCCAAGAATCTGCTCACGGCCACGGATATCCGGCAAGGACACCATCACCTGACGATCAAAACGACCCGGGCGCAGCAAGGCAGGATCAAGCACATCAGGACGGTTGGTTGCTGCAATCACCATAATGCCGGAATTGCCTTCAAAACCATCCATCTCAACCAGCATCTGGTTCAGCGTTTGTTCGCGCTCGTCATTACCACCGCCCATACCGGCACCGCGCTGACGACCTACAGCATCAATTTCATCGATAAAGATAATGCATGGTGCATTTTTCTTGGCATTTTCAAACATATCGCGAACACGGGCAGCACCCACACCCACAAACATCTCAACGAAATCTGAACCAGAAATACTAAAGAACGGCACTTTAGCTTCACCAGCAATCGCTTTAGCCAGCAGAGTCTTACCCGTACCCGGAGGGCCAACCAGCAGGATACCGCGTGGCATACGGCCGCCTAAGCTCTGATATTTGCTCGGGTCGCGCAGATAATCAACGATTTCTGATACATCAGCCTTGGCTTCATCGCAGCCCGCTACATCTGCAAAGGTAATCACATTGGTCGCTTCGTCTAAAAGACGCGCCTTTGATTTACCAAAACTGAATGCACCGCCTTTACCGCCACCTTGCATCTGGCGCATAAAGAAGACCCACACACCAATCAAGAGCAGCATAGGGAACCAGTTGATGAATAAATTCATCAGGAAGCTAGGTTCTTCTTCCGCTTTGGCCGCAAACTTCACGTTGTGCTTGATCAGCGTATCAACCATACGAAAATCAAATGGAGCCAGTGTAGAAAACGCCGTGCCATCGTTGCGCTTGCCTTTGATGATCTGACCACGAATCGGGTTGCCCTCGATTTCTGCGCTCGCAATACGATCAGCCTCTACATCGGCCATAAATTGTGAATACGCCACTTGCCCGCTTGCATCTTGCTTGCGGGAAAACTGATTAAAGACTGTCATCAATACCAGACCAATGACAAGCCAGATGGCGATGTTCTTGCCGAGATTGTTCACGGCGCTACTCCTGATTATCCCCAAGGGGATGAAAGAAAAAATTCCACGCGTTTATGGCTGGCAGTCTGCCTAAGCTTAGCACTGCCTGCTGCAGGTACTTAAATCCAACAAGCTGTTTCAGGCTTTTTTTTGCCTGCCGAGCAAATAAGTTTCATTGCTACGATCACGCGAAGCCTTAGGGTTACGGGTTACAACACTAGTAAATGTCTCACGCATGGCATTCATGTACTCGGTAAAACCATAACCCTGGAATACCTTGACCAGAAAATACCCATTTGGTTTCAATTGTTCACGAACAAATTCCAAAGCCAGCTCACATAAATACATACTGCGAGCCTGATCCATCACCGCGTTACCCGTTATATTGGGGGCCATATCGCAAATCACAAGGTCTACCTGACGACCAGCAAGTAATTCTGTGTACTGAGCCAGCACTTCTTCATCTCTGAAATCCCCCTGAATGAAGTCCACCCCCCTGATTGGCGTCATATCCAGTAAGTCTAGCGCAAAAACGCGGCCAGATTCACCCACATGCTGACTGGCGACTTGCGACCAGCTTCCGGGTGCGGCACCCAGATCGGCCACCCACAGTCCTTGTTTGAATAATTTATCTTTTTCATTAATCTCAAGCAGCTTATAAGCAGCGCGCGCGCGGTAGCCCTCTTTTTTCGCCTGATGAACATAATGATCGTTGACGTGTTCCTTCATCCACGCATTACTGGAATTGCTACGAGCCATGAGGTAAAATTGCCTGTTTAGTCAAGGATTTGAAACAATGGAACTCACATCGGATCAGCGTCGCCATCTGAAAAGCTTGGCTCATCATATCGATCCAGTCGTGATGATCGGGAATAATGGCCTGGCAGACGCGGTAATCCGCGAAATTGCTGTTAATTTAGATGCACATGAACTCATTAAGATCCGAGTTCTGGGCGATGATCGTGCCCTGCGTGAAGAATACATGCAAAAGATCTGCTCTGAGTTAGGTGCTTCTGCCGTTCAACACATTGGTAAGCTATTAATTGTTTACCGTGCATCGAACAGCGACAAGCCACGAATCGTACTACCCAAGGCAAAAAAAGCCAAATAAACGGGTTTTACATACGTTAGGGCGACTCAGGTCGCCCTAATCTTTTGTGTCTAGCGATCACTATCTGACCATATGTAAATTATACCAAACACACTTTGCAACAGATAAATCAAGCTCGAAATAGTATGCCACTGCGCTAATCCCCCGCCAAACACGCCTTCTGCTGCCGTGCTTACTGCAGGCTTTAAACTGGCAATTAAGGGAAAGATAGCAAACTGATTAATCAGGGTGCAAAACAGCATCCCCATCACCAGCCAGAACTTACCACTCTGGAATCCTCGCATACCCATCTGCCAGACACACCAAATGGCCAGATACACGCCTGCAACAATCCCCACCCAACCAATCGCATGAAACAGCTTTCCTGCCACCATGCCTGCAGTCGCTTTATCTAAGCTTGCAAACAAAGCAGGAGCTGCGATAACGCCTATGGTCCACATACCGCCAATCCACAGTACGGTGAGAAGGTTTTTTAAACCTGAACCTAAGCCCATTGCATTCCCAGATTAAATAGTCAGTTGAAAATGTCATAACAAGCTGAAGTACCCGGCAAAATGACAAAAAACCATCGCCCACGCTGGCAATAAGATTTTAAGCCATTTCCGGCATACGATCAGTGCAAGGTACAGCTTGCGCCAATGCTTTTAAATATATTTTACGTCGAGTACTTCATACTCGCGAATCCCGCCCGGAGCAACGACCTCGGCAACATCACCGGCATACTTACCGATCAAGGCACGGGCGATAGGGCTGGATACAGAGATTTTAAATTCTTTAATTTCAGCCTCATCGTCACCCACAATCTGGTAGGTCACTTTATTGCTGGTTTCAAGATCTTCAAGATCAACCGTTGCGCCAAATACCACGCGGCCTTCGGCGGTTTCTGCAAGGCTGGCAGGCTCGATCAGCTGTGCATTGGAAAGCTTACTTTCCAATTCAGCGATACGGCCTTCAACGAAGCCTTGTTTTTCTTTCGCTGCATCATATTCAGCGTTTTCCGACAAATCACCGTGCGAACGCGCCTCGGCAATCGCTGCAATCACAGAAGGACGTTCTACGCTCTTCAGATTTTGCAGTTCGGCTTTCAGTTTTACCGCACCTTGTACGGTGAGCGGAATTTTTATCATTTCTTTACAGTCTCCATCCAAAAAGAAGAGCCGCCGTCACGAGTGGACGGCGGCTTTTACTTAAGTTCCAGCGGGTGATATCTGACTAAGGTAAAACATCATCCACGAACCTTAGGGCGTAAATTATCAGTGTTTGATCGTACGATGCAAGCCCTGCAGATCATAAACCCGCATTTCACCCAAATCACGCATACCAATACATGCCGCTTTTGCACCTGCAATCGTTGTAAACACGGGTAAGCGGGCCTTCATGGCTTCATGGCGAATCGAGTAAGAATCCTGAATGGCCTGGCGACGTTCGTCGACAGTATTTACAATCATGGCGATTTCACCATTTTTGATCATGTCCACAATATGCGGACGCCCTTCGGTAACTTTATTCACACTCTGAACAACAACGCCCGCTTCACCGATGGCTGCAGCAGTACCCTTGGTCGCAAAAACTTTAAAGCCCAAGTCTGTCAGCACCCTAGCACACTCTAAAGCACCTGCCTTATCGCCATCTTTCACGGATACAAACACATTACCCTGTGTTGGCAATGCCACCCCTGCAGCGAGCTGCGATTTTACAAAAGCTTCCGCAAATGTATCACCTACGCCCATCACTTCACCGGTCGACTTCATTTCCGGGCCAAGAATAGAATCTACGCCTGGGAATTTAATAAACGGAAATACCGCTTCTTTAACCGAGAAGTACGGAGGAATCACTTCGCGCGTCACGCCTTGCGACGCAAGGCTTTGCCCGGCCATACAACGTGCGGCAATTTTAGCTAATGGCAGGCTCGTTGCCTTAGACACATAAGGCACAGTGCGTGAGGCACGCGGATTGACCTCAAGTACAAACACGATAGCAGCATCGCCCTTGCCCTGAATCGCAAACTGTACATTCATCAAGCCAACCACATTCAGGCCTTTTGCCATCAAAACAGTCTGACGGCGTAACTCATCCTGAATTTCTGCGGATAAGCTAAATGGAGGCAGGGAGCAAGCTGAGTCACCAGAGTGCACGCCAGCTTGTTCGATGTGCTCCATAATGCCGCCGATCAAGACATCGGTGCCATCACAAATCGCATCCACATCCACTTCAATAGCGTCATTCAGGAAGCGGTCGAGCAGCACAGGGCTGTCATTTGATACCTTCACAGCTTCACGCATATAGCGCTCTAAATCAGACTGCTGATGCACGATTTCCATCGCACGGCCGCCCAATACATAAGAAGGGCGAACCACCAGCGGGTAGCCAATTTCAGCAGCCAGCAGTAGTGCATCGCGCTCATTACGCGCAGTGCGGTTAGGCGGCTGACGTAGACCTAAATCCTGCAGCAATTTCTGGAAGCGCTCGCGATCTTCAGCGGCATCAATCATATCTGGCGTAGTACCAATAATGGCCACACCGTTTGCTTCCAGCGCACGGGCTAATTTAAGCGGAGTCTGGCCGCCATATTGCACGATCACGCCTTCAGGCTTTTCGATATTAACGATTTCCAACACGTCTTCAAGTGTCAGCGGCTCAAAATACAAGCGATCAGAGGTATCGTAATCGGTAGATACGGTTTCCGGATTACAGTTCACCATGATGGTTTCAAAACCATCTTCACGCAGTGCCAGTGCGGCATGCACGCAGCAATAATCAAACTCAATCCCCTGGCCGATGCGGTTTGGTCCGCCGCCCAGAATCATAATTTTGCGTTTATCGGTAGGTGCAGCTTCGCACTCTTCTTCGTATGTGGAATACATATACGCAGTATCGGTAGAGAATTCAGCCGCACACGTATCCACACGCTTATACACTGGGCGAATCTTCAGAGCATGACGCGCTTTACGCACCGCGGCCTGATCGGTATCCAGCAAGGCCGCCAGACGACGATCCGAGAAGCCCTTGCGCTTTAAGCGGCGCATGGTGGCGTAGTCAATTGACTCAAGCGCCGTACCGCGAATCGCGTTTTCTTCATGAACAAGATCTTCGATCTGGCGCAAGAACCAAGGATCAATCTTAGTCAGATTGAAAACTTCATCCATGCTCATGCCAACGCGGAAGGCATCTGCCACGTACCAGATACGCTCCGGGCCTGGCGTGGCAATTTCTGCTTCGATCACGCTGCGATCAGTGGTCATTTCATCAAAACCAGACATGCCGGTTTCTAAGCCACGCAAAGCTTTTTGCATGGATTCCTGAACGCTGCGGCCAATCGCCATCACCTCACCCACCGACTTCATTTGCGTGGTCAGCTTGTCATTGGCTTGCGGGAATTTTTCGAAAGCAAAACGCGGGATTTTTGTTACAACGTAATCAATCGAAGGCTCGAACGAGGCCGGTGTTTTGCCACCGGTGATTTCGTTTTGTAATTCATCCAGAGTAAAGCCCACTGCCAGCTTGGCAGCCACTTTAGCAATTGGGAAACCCGTTGCTTTAGAGGCCAGCGCTGAAGAGCGGCTTACGCGTGGATTCATTTCAATAACGATCATCTCGCCATTTTCTGGGTTAGTGGCAAACTGAACGTTTGAGCCACCCGTATCCACGCCAATCTCACGCAATACCGCCAAAGAGGCGTTACGCATGATTTGATATTCTTTATCGGTCAGCGTTTGCGCAGGAGCCACGGTGATCGAGTCCCCTGTATGCACGCCCATCGGATCAAAGTTTTCAATCGAGCAGATAATGATGCAATTGTCGGCGCGGTCACGCACCACTTCCATCTCGTACTCTTTCCAGCCCAATACCGATTGCTCGATCAGCAATTCATTGGTTGGCGAGGCTTCAAAGCCACGATCACAGATTTCCAGGAACTCTTCGCGGTTATAAGCAATACCGCCGCCCGATCCACCCATGGTAAACGAAGGGCGAATCAGTGTAGGAAACCCAACCGAGGCCTGCACAGCCAGCGCTTGTTCCATATTATGAGCAATGCCCGATTTTGGCGTAGACAGGCCAATTTTGGTCATTGCATCTTTAAACTTACCGCGGTCTTCCGCCTTATCGATGGCATCCGGCTTAGCGCCAATCATTTCTACATTGTACTTTTCCAGTACGCCATTGCGCCACAGATCCAGCGCGCAATTCAGAGCAGTCTGACCACCCATTGTTGGGAGCAGCGCATCCGGACGCTCTTTCTCAATAATTTTTTCAACCATCTGCCAGGTGATTGGCTCGATGTAAGTCACGTCCGCCATATTCGGGTCGGTCATGATGGTGGCAGGATTGCTGTTCACCAAAATAACGCGGTAACCCTCTTCACGTAGCGCCTTACATGCCTGCGCTCCGGAATAGTCAAACTCACAAGCCTGGCCGATCACAATCGGGCCAGCACCAATGATTAAGATGCTTTTTAAATCTGTACGTTTTGGCATTGCTCTACCCTCAAACCACTATTCGCTAGGCTGTGCAGCCAGAAGCCACACAGTACGCCCCTTAAACCGCTGCTTTTTGCTCGCGCATCAAACCAATAAATTTATCGAACAGATAAGCTACATCGGTTGGCCCTGGGCTTGCTTCCGGGTGCCCCTGGAAAGAAAACGCAGGTTTGTCTGTCAAGGCAATCCCTTGCACTGTGCCGTCAAACAGGGAGCGATGTGTCACCGTTACATTGGCTGGCAAGCTGGTTTCATCCACCTGAAAGCCATGATTCTGGCTGGTGATCATCACATGCTTGCTGGCTAAATCCTGCACAGGATGATTTGCACCATGATGGCCAAACTTCATCTTGCTGGTTTTAGCGCCACTGGCAAGACCCAGTAACTGATGGCCAAGGCAAATACCAAACACGGGTAAATGAGCCGCCAGAATGGCTTTAATCGCGCTAATCGCGTAATCACAAGGCTCAGGATCGCCCGGGCCATTTGATAAAAACACACCATCCGGCTTCAGAGCCAACACTTCGCTGGCAGGCGTTTGAGCAGGCACAACGGTTAATTTGCAGCCACGTTCAGCCAGCATGCGCAAAATGTTGTACTTCACGCCAAAATCGTAGGCAACAACGTGGAATTCTGGATTTGTTTGCGCGGTATAACCCGCGCCCAGCTTCCATTCACCTGTTGTCCATGCAAAAGATTCTTTGCAGCTCACCACTTTAGCCAGATCTTGCCCTGCCATTGAGCCAAAAGACTTGGCCTTTTCAACAGCAGCAGCCGCATCGATATTGTCACCAGTAACAATACAACCTGGCTGGGCACCTTTGCTGCGCAAAATACGAGTGAGCTTACGGGTATCAATATCTGCAATCGCCACAACATTATTCTTAACGAGATAATCGCCAAGACTCATATCAGAGCGGAAATTAGAATGTAAGAGTGGCAAATCACGAATGATCAGGCCTGCGGCAAACACGGAATGTGACTCAACGTCTTCCGGGCTTACGCCGTAGTTACCGATATGTGGGTAGGTCAAAGTGACCATTTGCTTGGTATACGATGGATCGGTCAGGATTTCCTGATAACCGGTCATCGCCGTATTGAACACGACCTCACCAATGGTTGAGCCATCGCATCCGATGGAAATACCATGAAAGAGGGTGCCGTCGGCAAGCGCAAGAAGGGCTGGTTTTGACACAGGCGGCTCCTGGGCATTGCGCCCACAAGATTGAGTTCGGATATTTCTGAGGATGGCAAAACGGGATAGCCCCAGCTATCCCGCTCGCACAAAATTGAGCCACATTGTACCGCAAAAGCCCTTATCCATCAACGTAATAAGGCATGGCTATTAGCAATAGTCGCCATGCTTACAGCAGCTTTTCAATCTCAGCACTAAGTTCTTCGGGTTTTGTCATCGGAGCAAAGCGATCTACCACCTTACCTTGCTTATCCAGTAAAAATTTACTGAAATTCCACTTAACCGCCTCAATACCCAACAGACCAGGTTTTTCATTTTTTAGCCACGTAAAGAGCGGAGCTGCGTTTTCTCCATTTACATCCACCTTGGCAAACAGAGGAAAGCTCACATTGAATTTAGTGGTGCAAAAATCCAGGATTTCCGCTTCACTGCCCGGCTCCTGTGCACCAAACTGATTACACGGAAAACCCAGCACCACAAAACCACGGTCTTTATATTGCTCATAAAGAGCTTGCAAACCTTCATACTGCGGCGTAAAGCCACATTGACTCGCCACATTCACCACCAAAACCACCGAACCGGCATACTGAGCCAAATCAACCGTTTCCCCGGCCATGCCTTGCACGCTAAAATCACCGATATTGCTCATTGTTTATCCTCAGTAGAGAAAATATGTTATTTAACCCATCCCGCGATGAAGCCCGCCGCTTTTTTATTCAAGCATGGCAGAAACATCAAGCGAATGCGCCGCTGGCCGACATCGAAAAAATAATCGCGGGCATATTGCTGCATCACCCCGAATACCAGCCGATTCTATCTGAAGAATACTTAGATAAAGACTGGCCCCCCGAATATGGCGAAACCAATCCTTTTTTGCATATCAGTATGCATCTGGCGATTGAAGAGCAAATCTCGATCGATCAGCCTGCTGGCGTAAAAGCCTTATATCAGCAGCTCTACGAGAGATTATCGCTGGAACACACCGCCCTGCACGCCATGATGGATGGTTTGGGTGAAATGATGTGGCAGGCCCAAAGAAACAACACCCCGCCCGACCCTGAAGTGTATTTAGAAATACTGCGTTTTAAGGTGGGGCAGTTGAAATAGACAGCTATACGCATCACTAAAGACAAGAACATAGCAAAAAAGCCGATTTTTATAGGGTGTGCATTCGTTTTTCTTACGCACCGTTCTTTGGTGAGCAACGACGGTGTCGTTGCTCACCCTATAAAAACGGCTTCACTCCATAACAAAAGCTTAACTTGATGCGCATAAGGGCAGTTAAAATAGGCACGGCCTTACTTAGCCAAAGGAATTTGTGCCTGCTTCAGTTCTTTTAAACGCGCCTCAATCGCCGATAAAAGATAAAAATCACCAGCACCGGCATTTTGCGCCTGCTGCAGCTGCTCAATCGCTGCGGTGTATTCGCCAAGGCGGGTGTAGTACTCGGCTTGGGCCTGATGGTGGCGTACCGCATCACCCCGTGCATTTTGGATTTTGGAAATACGCTGCCAGAGGTATGCGTCTGAAGGATACAGCTCGCTGGCATACTGGGCGCTGGCCAAGGCATCGCCCAATTGCTGGTTGGCAATCAGCGCGTCAATTTCGCCATAAACAAGTGCGCGGCTGGCGGGGAAGCGTTTGCTGGCCTCTTTAAAGATTTGCAGCGCGTCGCTTGGGCGCTTTTGTGCAAGGCGGATGCTACCAGCCAAATATTCTAATGAAGAATGCGCTTTACCTAAGGCTTGTTTGGACTTTTGCAAAGATGCCCATGCACCCTCGGCATCAAAGGCCGCTAATTGTGCCAAAGCCAGGCCATAGAGGTGCGATGGTAGATGAGCATATTTTTTTTCGCTCAGTGTTTTGCGATAGTAATTCAGCGCGTCTTGTTCATCCATCTGCAAGAAGCGTGCTTTTTCGCGCACAAATAAGAAATCTAAGGAATCTTTAAACTGCTGGTATGGCTTATCTTTTAAACGGGCCTGCGCGTCGCTGATTCGCTTATAAGTCACGGGGTGGGTGCGTAAAAATTCGGGCGCATTCCCCTCGCCCAGTCGTGAGTTTTTTTGCATGCGATCAAAAAAGGTGGGCATGGCCGCCTGATCAAACCCCGCCTTTTGCAAGGTCTGCATGCCAAGCCGGTCGGCTTCTTGCTCAAACATATAGGTGTAATCCAGCTGGCGCTGGATCATATACGCTTGGCTGCCCATCAAGCCTGCCATCGCTACATCGCCTTTACCCGCACTTGCAGCCACAATAGCAAGGCCCAAAGCTGCTAACGTCACCCAAGGTGCCATTTTTTGCCCTTCCAAAAGACGGGCAAAGTGATGCTGGGTGACGTGGGCAATTTCATGCGAGAGCACAGAAGCCAGCTCCGATTCATGCTGAGCCAGCACGATTAGGCCGGTATGCACGCCAACAAGGCCGCCGGGAATAGCAAAGGCATTGATGCTGCGATCGAGCATGGGAAAGAAAACAAAATTGGTTTCGGTTTCACCACTTGCATCCAGTAAGCGCCCGCCAAGCTGGCGCAAATAAGCAACCAGCTCTGGGTCTTCGCTCATAGCGCCGCTGCGTCGCAACTCACGCATGGCCGACTCGCCAATCTGCCGCTCCTGCAAAGAGCTTAAGCCTTCTTGCGAGGATTCACCCAAATTGGGCAACAGCACATCGGCCTGCAGGGGTGCAGAAACCAGGCTTGCCGCCAGAATCAATGCCAATAAACGTCGGGACAAATTAAGCTCCTATCAGCCAGCTTGCTGCACCCGCCAACACCAGATAGCGTGCGGCTTTACCTAATAACATCCACAGCGCAACCTGCCGCCAGGGCCAACGCAACCAGCCGGCCACACCACATAAAACATCACCCACCACGGGCAGCCAGGTCAGCAGTAAACTCACAGGGCCAATCCGCTCTGCCCAAGCCACAGCCTTTCCCTTGGGCGCGGCAGGCAGACGGCGGCCCATCCATACCGTGAGCAAGCCGCCCAGCGTATTACCGGCCGTCACCACTAGCAAGGCAGGAATTAATCCTTGGGAATTAAAGTGCAGATAGGCCAAGAGGGCCGCTTCAGAATTACCTGGCAATAAGGTGGCAGATAAAAAAGCCGAAGCAAACAAACCCGACAGCCACGCTGGCTCAATCATCAAAAGCGAAACTTTTCCTGAGCATGGGCGCTGATGGCTTGGCTTAAATCGGCAAAAAACTCACCTGCTTCACGGGTGCTTTGCCAGACACCATCCAGCAAGCGATAGTGATAACCACCAGAGCGGGCTGCAATCCATAGCTCTTGGTTGGCGGAATGGCGATTTACAATAATTTTGCTGCGATCTTCAAATTCGATTTCTAATACATTGCCTGAAAGCAAGGTATCTACATCTAACTCACTATCATCCAGTGCCGCTTCAATTTTTGCGAATACGCTATCGCTGAGGTCTAGAAACTCGGACTCGGTCATTCAATCTATTCCCTGCATGTTAGTATTGCGATTCTGCCACTAAATACTGACCAGTAGCCAAAATGATACGTGCGCTGTTATTACTCTTGACCATTACCACTCTTACAGCCTGCGGTTTTAAAGGGGGCCTCTACCTGCCTGAAAAGCCAGCCAGCACCACGGCCAGTGCACCAGCTGCATCCAACAAATAAGCTTGGCTGGCCATTTTGAGCCCGCGAACCCAAGCGTTTCTAAAGATACTTCTGTTTGCCAGTGAGAAAAAAGAGGCCACAGAGAAAACTATTTTCCTCCTCTGAGAAACGCGGTGTTCTCTGTGGTTCGAGACTTTGTTCCCGCAGCTTTAAGTGGCAGCGTGATAAGTAAGAGCGTTAAATGAGCAACATCCTGTGGGCACGATAAAACGCTGTGCCCACCCTACATGATAGAAATCGTTTTCCCCAGCACATGGGTGGTTAAAACAATCGCGGTGGAGGTTGAGCCAAATACATTCAGCTCATTAATAATGCGCTGCAAGTGCTCTACATCCATGGCCAGCACCCGCATCACTGCGCCATCCTCACCCGTCACCGTATAGCAATCGATAATCTCCGGGCAATCTGCCACAAATTGCGCATAGGGCCTGCCTTGCTGGGTAGATAATCTAATCATCGCGGTAATCTGATAGCCCAAGGCCTTGGGGTTAATATCCGCCCGATAGCCACGAATCACATTACTGCTCTCCAGCCTTTTAATGCGCTCCGAAACAGCAGGCTGGCTAAGATGTACTTGCCGGCCAATTTCTGCATGCGATATGCGCGCATCGGTTTGCAAGATTTGCAGAATTTTCTGGTCAAAAACATCTATTTTCGGATTCATAGGCATACTCGGCTTATTTCCAGTGATACACAGGGTGAATCTGGCATTTACTTATGAAATGCCCTGTATTCCAAACGAATACCTTGCTAAATTATAAGTCCATTATATCTACTTAACTGCGCCAAGCCATGATATCAAATAGCCAGATCGCCCGGATTGCCGACCAATTTTCTACCCCCTGCTGGGCCTATGATGCGGGCACTATTCGGGCGCAAATTGCTCGTCTACGCCAATTTGATGTGATTCGCTTTGCGCAAAAAGCCTCCAGTAATATCCATTTACTTAAACTGATGCGTGAAGAAGGCGTTTTGGTGGATTCGGTTTCGCTAGGCGAAGTCGAGCGCGCACTGGCAGCAGGCTTTGTGCCAGATAGCACGGCCCAGCATGCGCCAATTGTTTTTACGGCCGATCTATTAGACAAAAAAGCACTGGCACGCGTGGTGGAGCTGAATATCCCAGTGAACTGTGGCTCGCCGCAAATGCTGGAACAACTAGGGCAAGCGCATGCTGGGCATCCGGTTTGGCTACGTATCAACCCCGGCTTTGGCCACGGCCACAGCCGTAAAACCAATACCGGTGGCGAGCAAAGTAAGCACGGTATTTGGTTTGAGCATCTTGCGACCAGCCTAGCAATCATCGCCCAATACCAGCTCAAGCTGATCGGCCTGCATATGCATATTGGCTCGGGCGTCGATTACGATCATTTGCAAAGTGTTTGCGATGCAATGATTGCCCAAGTCAAAACCTGCGCTCAGGACTTATCCGCAATCTCTATCGGCGGCGGCCTATCGATTCCTTACCAAGCTGGTGAAGCAATCGTCGATACCGATCACTACTTCCAGATTTGGGATAAGGCTCGTCAGGAAATTGAAGCCCATTTGGGCCACAAGATCAGCATGGAAATCGAACCCGGCCGCTTTTTAGTCGCGCAGTCGGGCTGCTTGATTTCTGAGCTACGCGCACAAAAACAAGTAGGCAATAACTTTTTTGCTCTGGTTGATGCCGGTTTTAATGATCTGGCCCGCCCAGCGATGTATGGCAGCTATCACCGTATCAGCAGCTATGCGCCTGATGGCACACCACGCGGTGGCGCACTCCGCCCCACTGTTGTAGCTGGGCCTTTATGCGAATCAGGTGATGTATTTACCCAGATTGAAGGCGGAGAAGTCACCACTCAGGATTTACCCCATTGCGAAATCGGCGATTTACTGGTGTTTCACGACACTGGCGCATACGGCGCCAGCATGTCGTCCAATTACAATTCGCGCCCGCTCATTCCTGAAGTGCTGGTTGATGGGGATCAGATCACTCAGATACGCCGGCGCCAGACGGTGCAGGAATTGATTGCGCTAGAGATGTAAGCGTAAATCCAGTGTGTTTTGATGTTTTTAGCAGGAGTGCCTTTATGCGAATGGCTTTCAACCAGCGGAGCTTTCGCGGCTAAAGCCACTCCTGCATTATTGCTAATTAGCGACTCTGTGAGCCTTGCGATCATCCCAAGGCGGCACGGGCCGAGCGTCTTGCCAAAGCCCAATTCTAGCCTGCCTTGCCTGCTGCTCTAAGCGTTGGTAGTACTCATAATCAGCAGTGCTTTGCTTACCCCTAGCAAAGTGCTGGTAGTGCCAGGCAAAACCCGCCTTGATTTGCTCGCTATTAATATCTGCATTTCCCAGATGCAAAACCACCACGCTGCGCTGATAGCGATCGGTATCTACTACCTGCGCCTGAACCCGCTGGCGATAAATCAGACGATCCAGATTACGCCTTGCCTCACTGCCAAAAGGCTGGCTGTATTCTGGCGCATCAATAAAAGCTAAGCGCAGCTGATGCTCTTGGTTTTGATCATCACGCATCAACAGCGAATCACCGTCACTCACCTTAATAACCATGCCTGATATCAAAGCAACTGGCACTGGTTCAGCCCTACAGGCACTGAGTAAGAAAATCAGTAAACATCCACGCCACATACCCCCTCCTTTACCCAGGCTTTCAATCTGAGCGATCAGATAAAACACACCAGTACGGCAAGGCTGACTATTGCTTCCAAGTCATTGCCTACTAAGATATACATTGAGCTGACACAAAACCTTGCATGGCAATCAGCAAGTCAGGGGATAAACATGCCTCCGCCTTGCCGGTCTCCTACTCGTCATTTTAGATAAAGTGGCAATTTGCACATGAAAGCCTTCAAAAAGCGTACTGCGATTCGGATTGCCACTGTCAGTATTGCGCTCGCCTCTTTAGCCAGCCCTGTGGCGTGGTATGTAGAAAAAGAAAACACCGAGGAGGGAATCGTAGCGCTGGCCATTGAAGAATCGGGCCGCTTACTTCACCACTACGATGCTGTTAATTTAAGCGGCCCCAATACGGTAGAGCATGCTAAAAGCGCCGCACAGACTATTTCCGGCGGCTTATTTGATATTGCCGAGATATATAACGCTGCCGGGCAAAAACTGGCTGAATCCTTAACCAGCGAAGGTGAGGCCGTCGATTTTTATCTGACTGCACATGGCCGGCCCGGCTACACCCAAGCTTCATATGAAAGCTTAAAATTGCCTGGTACCCGCTGGGTTTTAAGAGTTTTTGTGCCGCTGCGTGGCTCAGACAACACGATCACAGGCTATTTTGAAGGAGTGAGGGTCGTGCCCGCGTGGCAACACCGGCAGATACTCTCATCCTCGCTGACCGTTGCGTTGATGGTTTGTCTTGCGGCGCTCCTCTGTGGCGCAGCGCTTTACCCGGTTGTGGTGCATCTTTCTACCGATAACGAGCGCAAAGCCCGCGAAGTGCTCGATTCGCATATTTCCATGATGGAAGCACTGGGCCGGGCCATTGCCAAGCGGGATTCTGATACTGGCGCACATAATTACCGCGTCGCTTGGATCGCCGCCTTTATTGCCGAACGGATGAAATCAGTGCCATCAGGCAGGGAAATGCAGGGCTTGATTGCTGGCAGTTTTTTACATGATGTGGGCAAAATCGGCATCCCCGACGCCATCTTATTAAAACCGGGCAAGCTGGATGAGGCCGAGCTGGTCATTATGCGCACGCATGTCAGCCAGGGCGAGCAAATTGTAAAAGGCATGGGCTGGCTGGATGGCGCGCATGAAGTGGTTGCAGCCCACCATGAAAAATGGGATGGCTCTGGTTATCCGCGTCAACTTCAAGGCGAAGAAATCCCGCTTTCCGCCCGTATTTTTGCCGTAGCCGATGTATTTGACGCCCTGTGCTCTAAACGGCCTTACAAAGAACCCATGGGTTTTGATGACGCGATGGATATCCTAGAAAAAGGCAGGGCCAGCCACTTTGACCCCGGCGTGATGGACGTTTTTCGCCCGCTTGCAGCGGATATTTTTCAGAAACTGGCGAATATCAGCGAGGCCGATGCGCATGATTTACTTAAAGAGCGCATCCGTCAGCATTTTGAAATGCAATAAGAGAGAAATATCAGTACAGCATGCAAGTCACGCGCTTTGATCAACACCCTTACTTCGCCCGAATCGCCCGCCACAGCAAGCGTGGCCAGTCTTGCCAGACTAAAACAGGGCGATGGCGGAAAACATCGGGCTGTAATTTTAATTTCTCTAAAATCGCATCCCCCCCTAGGATAGTCAGACGGATCTCCAGCCCGATCCGGCCAGGTAAAATCTTTCCCAACGGCGCGCCAGCGTGCAGCATTTTTTGGCTGCGCCGCACCTGAAACGCCATTAAGCGCCGCCAGTTTGCATCCACTTCACCTACCGCAATTTGCGCTTCGCTCACCCCAAAGCGCTCTAAATCGGCTTGTGGAAAATATACACGCCCATTGGCCCAGTCTTTTTCAGCATCTTGCCAAAAATTAATCAGCTGTAAGGCGCTGCAAATACCGTCTGATAAAGCCAGATTTCTCGGCGTAGCTAGGTCAAAAATGTACAGCAGAATACGCCCGACCGGATTAGCCGAGCGGCGGCAGTAATACATCAGCTCGCCAAAATCGGCAAAGCGATGCTTGGTTACGTCTTGTGTAAACGCATCCAGCAGATCGTGATAAAGCTGAACAGGGATTTGGTACTGGTGCGTGGCAATCGCCAGCGCCTGATAGCGCGGCGTCACGGGTGTTTTTCCCGCAGCAATTAAATCTAATTCGGCACGGCACTGCCCCAGCGCACGGATGCGCTCTTCTGGTGTGGCATCGCCCTCATCGGCCAAATCATCGGCATGACGGGCAAAGTGATAAACAGCCGCAACAGCCTTACGATATTTGCGGGGCAAAACCAAAGAAGCCACAGGGAAATTCTCATAATGCCCAACGGCTTGTTCTGATGTAATGGCAACCATAAGCTGAACCTAATCTGACACGAAAAACACACAGGGCGTGCTATATTAAAGCTGCACTGCCTCGCCGAGGCACTGAGCCCGTCTGTTTATCTTAAATAAAGGGAATCTCATGAAGAAATGGCTAATCGCATTACTCGGTGCATTTGCACTGCACGGTATGACGCTTGCTGCGGTAGATATTAACACTGCCAGCCAGGAACAACTGGAAGCAGTGAATGGTTTTGGCCCAGCCAAAGCAAAAGCAATTATTGAATATCGCAGCAAAAATGGCCCCTTTAAGAGCGCTGAAGACCTTAAAAAAGTACCCGGCATTAAAGATGGTGTTTACAACAAAGTAAAAGGCGAGATTTCTGTTGGCGGTAAAGCAGCAGCTACAGCAGCCCCGGCCAAGGCCGAAAAACCTGCCGCTGCAGCGGCATCGAAAGCAGCCATGAAAGCCAGTCAGCCTGCTAAAAAATAAGCTCACAATTCAGTACAAAAGGCACCGCTGGTGCCTTTTTTTATGCCTGCCCCGCATACTCTTAAAACTTTATTTGCCCTGCCCGCATTTTTTGCTTGAACCAGAGCGCCCCCCATGAAATGCTCTGATATCTTTCGCACCAAAGTAATGACGCATATGACTAATAGCCGCACTTGGGTTGCCCGTGCTATTCGCACGATTGAAGCCGATTTTAACCGCTCTGCAGATACCCATTTAATCCCGCTCGATTTACCGGGTTTTCCTAGCATCGATTTCTATTTAAAAGATGAATCCAGCCATCCAACGGGTAGCTTAAAGCATCGCTTAGCCCGCTCATTATTTTTATACGCCCTTGCAAATGGCTGGATCCATGCCCAAAGCACAGTCATTGAAGCATCCAGCGGCTCAACCGCAATTTCAGAAGCATATTTTGCACGGCTATTAGGCCTGCCCTTTATTGCGGTTATGCCAGCCTCCACCAGCCCCGAAAAAATTGCAGCCATTACTTTTTATGGCGGGCGCTGCCATCTGGTTGATGATCCAACCACCTTACACAGTGAATCACTCAGGCTTGCCGCAGAAACCGGTGGCCACTTTATGGATCAGTTTACTTACGCAGAGCGCGCAACCGATTGGCGGGCCAATAACAATATTGCCGAATCTATTTTTGCACAGATGGCATTAGAGCCTCACCCGATCCCACAATGGATTGTTGCCAGCTGCGGCACGGGCGGCACATCTGCCACCCTTGGGCGCTATGTGCGTTATCGCCAGCACAGCACAAAAATTGCCTGTGTGGACCCGGATAACTCGGTATTTTTTGATGCCTTTTGCAGCAAGGATCGCAGCTTAAGCTTGCATTGCGGTTCTTTAATTGAAGGCATTGGCCGCCCTAAAGTTGAAGCGTCTTTTATTCCTGCAGTGATAGACAGTATGTTTCAAGTACCCGATGCGCTGTCGATTGCTGCAACACGCTGGCTGGCAGAAAAACTAGGCCGCAGAGTAGGCGGGTCTACTGGCTGTAATTTAGCTGGCGTGCTGGCTTTGGCTTTAGAAATGAAAGCTGCAGGGCAAAGTGGCAGCATTGTGACCCTGCTTTGCGACAGCGGAGAGCGCTATGCGCATTCTTATTACAACGATGCATGGCTGGCAGAAAGGGGGATTGATATTCAGCCCTGGCTGGAGCAGCTCAAAGCGATTACCGGGCAAGGCGAAACGCTGAATTTACGGCGGGCAGATCAAGGCTAAGGCTGAAGTAGCAGCTGGTACTTAGCTACGGAAAACGCCACCTCAGCATAAAACCCAAATCTTAAACCATGGAGAAAAGGGAGAACACGGAGAAAGACATACGGGAAAGCTAGGTTTTCTCCGTGATGCTCCGTGTTATCTGTGCCCTCTGTGTTTCAAGACTTGGGTTTTGGATGGAATTTTCGCGGCTATGTACGCCCCCTAACTCCCATCAGCCAAACCGCCCCTGGCGCATCCATTTAGTGGCAATCCACTTTTCGCCTTTCCTGACCGGATTACCACCGTGCAAAGTAAGAGGGTCGGTCTGGCTTTGGCTATTACAGTATTCAAAATAAACGGCCGAGCCTTTTTTTGGCGCAACGGCAAGCCCCAGCTCTGGGAAAATCGTTTCACCGCCTTCATCCACATCATTTAAATACATTACAAGTGTGGATACACGCTGGCCGCCATTTTTTAAATGCACCTGACTGCCTTTATCGGCAACGGGGAAATAATCGAAGTGCGGCTTATATTCGCCGCCGATTTTGTAATTTAAAATTTGCATACCTTCGCCGTTTTCAATCGGCCAGTGCATGACGTCGGCAATACGGCGATCCAGCCTGGCAATAAACTCATTTTCATTCACCGTAAAAAAAGTACCGTAGCTGCTGCGATCATCGATCACTTCTTCTGCGCCGGTTTGCGGATCAACAATCGTCGAACGCTTTAACTTGCTCTTGGATAAACGCACCAGCTCATCGCACTCCTCCAGTGATAAGACATCATCTAGAATCGCCACAACCGGCTTATTCACTCTGGCGCTCACCCGAACAGCACGGTCATGCGTTTGAATAACCCCGCCTTCCATCGGAAAACGGGGGCGCTCAGCCACATAAGCCGCGCTTGGCACGGCCGCTGTCGTTTGCGCTGACAAATTAGAAAAATGAAAAACAATGGCATTGGCAAAAATCGGGTCAAACCCTTTTCCTGCCATCACCTCGACTAATGATTGTGGTACGCAGCCCCTAGCCAGATTTTCAACAATCCAATTTTGCCAGTCTGCTGTAATTTCAGTATTCATCGCCCCATCCTCTTATTGATTTATTTGTAGTGATATTCTTACAAGACTAAGCCTCTGCTGTCACCCTTATTTGTTTTGCCGTTGCAAACAACACAAGATAAATTCTTTGGTAAAATTTCACTAAACTGATCAAATACTTAACATCAAAGTAGGATATTAATAATCGCCCAGCTAGGGCAATGAATATAACGGCTCTGACCTCGCGATAAAACGGCGGCCGCATCGTTTTTTTTACCATTTCATTTGTCTGGCCAATGCAGTTTGGCAAGAGCAGCAGGCGTGGGCTGTGGTAAAATTAGCGCCTTGATTTTTGTAGACGTGAGACTTGGCTTAGAATGGAACTTTCAGCCCTTACCGCCCTATCCCCGCTCGACGGTCGTTATGAAAAACAGCTCGCCGATTTACGTCCACATTTTAGCGAATACGCACTGGTTAAAAGCCGCGTGGCCGTTGAAATTGCCTGGCTAAAAGCCCTTGCCGCAGAAGCGGCCATTGAAGAGATTAAGCCTTTCTCTGCAGCCACCATCGCTGAACTCGATGCGGTTGTCGCCCAGTTTTCACCAGAGCACGCGCTGGAAGTGAAAACCATCGAGCGCACGACCAACCACGATGTAAAAGCCGTGGAATACTGGATGAAAGAACGCTTGTCCGGCAACGCCGAAGTCAGTGCTGCCAACGAATTCATCCATTTTGCTTGTACTTCGGAAGACATCAATAACCTAAGCCACTCCCTGATGTTAAAAGGCGCGCGTGACGCGGTGATGCTGCCAAAGCTTAAAGAAATGATCGCTAAGCTCAAAGAGCTGGCCCACGATTTAGCCGATGCGCCAATGATGAGCCGTACCCACGGCCAGCCAGCAACACCGACCACCATGGGTAAGGAAATGGCCAATGTGGCCTACCGCCTTGAGCGTCAGCTTGTTCGAATCGAAAAAATTGAACTGCTGGGCAAAATCAATGGCGCGGTTGGTAACTACAATGCCCACATCTCGGCCTACCCTGATTTTGATTGGGAAAACTTCTGCCGCCGTTTTGTAGAAAGCCTCGGTATCAGCTTTAACGCCTACAGCACGCAAATTGAATCTCATGATTACATGAGCGAGCTGTACGACACGTTTACCCGTACCAACACCATTCTGATTGATATGAACCGCGATATCTGGGGTTATATCTCGCTGGGCTTCTTTAAACAGCGCGTCAATAAGAATGAAATTGGCTCTTCCACAATGCCGCATAAAGTTAACCCTATTGACTTCGAAAACTCCGAAGGTAATCTGGGCATGGCTAATGCGATGCTGACTCATCTTTCGCAAAAGCTGCCAGTCAGCCGCTGGCAACGTGACCTTACCGACTCTACCGTATTGCGTAATATGGGCGTTGGTTTAGGCTATAGCCTGCTGGCTTACAGTGCCTGCTTAAAAGGCCTGAACAAGCTGGAAGTCAATCGTCAAGCCATGCTGGATGATTTGAACGCCAACTGGGAAGTGCTGGCCGAGCCAATCCAGACTGTCATGCGTCGCTATGCCGTGCCTAATGCCTATGAGCAGTTAAAAGAGCTGACCCGTGGCAAGAGTGGTATGACCCGTGAAGCACTGGCTGTATTTATTGATGGTTTAGAAATTCCCGAGCTGGAAAAAGCCCGCCTTAAAGAGCTGACACCAAGCAACTACATTGGTAAAGCTGTAGAACTCGCGCAACGGATATAAAATCCAATCTTAACGGGCGCCACAAGCGCCCGTTTTTCTGCCAAGCTTGCATCTGAAACGCCTTTTTGATGCGCGAGGCACGATATTGAATGTCGGAGACAATGGTGAAACGTAAAGTATTACTGGGTAGTGCAATCACAGCCGCCATCCTGTCCACAGCCTATATTGGCGGTGCCTATGTAGCTGGGAAAGCCGCTGAAAAAACACTGCAAAAGCAGCATGAATGGCTAAGCAGCCTGCCCTACTTTATTGTAAAAAATCGTGAATATCAGCCTGGCTGGTTTAGCTCCAACGAAAAAACCACGCTATTGCTTAATCCTGAGCTTTATCGCTTTTTTATTGAGCGTGCAGGCACTGAGCTGCCTAAATTTGAAGTGACCTATACCCAGCATATTAAGCACGGCCCCTTCCCACTGCTAAGCAGCTTTAATCTGCGCCCATATAAAGCAGTGGTTGAATCTGAATTTGTTTTTTCCCCGGAAACACAAAAGTTTTTAACCCAATTCTTTGGCACACAAAAGCCCATTCATATTGAAAACAGAATTGGCTTTAATGACGATGGTGTTATATCTGTAAAAGTACCCAGCTTTGATTATGAAGAAGCCATTTCCGGCGTAAAAGCCAAATGGAAAGGCTTTGATGCCACACTTAATTATGGTGGTGATTTCAACAGCGTAAAACTCATTGCCAATGCACCGGGTTTATCCGGGGAGGCCAAGGGCAAACTCTCCTTTGCCTTTAATGATTTAAGCTTTGGCTTTGATCATATTCGCGGTAAAACCGGCGTGATGCTGGGTACAACCAACGCCAATCTGGCCGGTTTTAATATGCAGCTATCGGAAGGTACGCCGATTAAGCTTAAATTAGAAAACCTGAAATACGCAGGCAATATTGCAGAAGATGGCGAGTATATTAACGGCGGCGCAAATATCAACCTTGCCCGCTTAATTCTCGACGATCAGCCCTATGGCCCTGCCGAGCTACAAGCCACTGCCAGCCATTTACACGGCCCAACGCTTGCAAAGCTGGCAGATGAATTTACCGCACTCCAGAAAAAACAACTGAAGCGTGATGAGTTCTCCGGCGAGCTGGTTAAACTGGTTAAAACACATGGCATGCCACTGCTCACGCACGACCCGCTGCTGGCTATTAAAAAGTTTGACGTTAAACTGCCTGATGGCTCAATCCGCTTTACCACCGAAGTAGGCCTCAAAGGCTTTAAGCCTGAAGACTTGGATAAACCGGTCGAATTTGTAAGTAAACTTCACGCCAGAGCCGATTTCTCTGTACCACGCAAAGTGATCGAAACCATGGTGATGTGGCAAGCCCGCAATATGTTTGGCGGGCCAGACAGCGGCGTAGCAGCAGACGATCTCGACTATCTGGCAGGGCAATTTGTAGAAGGCCAGATCAATAAGCTCACCGATCAAAACCTGATCCGCAGCGAAAACGGCCTGCTCTCTGCCAAAGCATCGCTGGAAAAAGGCGCTTTCACGCTCAATGGCATCAATGTACCGCTGCCCTGGCAACAGCCTGCAGAATCTGTTAATGAGCAATAAGCTTTAGCCCACAAAAAACCGCCATCCAATGATGGCGGTTTTTTTACGCCTCAAGACTCCCTTACTCCATCCTCGACTTCTTTTTTTCTAAGCTTAATCCACTGCCATGCCCTGTCAGCAGGCTATGTTTTAATTACCCATATGAACTATGACATAAACATCGCAAAATATGACGAACATGTGTAAGCTTCGCACCAAAAAAAAATCAAAAGCAATCACTACCTATATAAAAGCAGTCAAACAATGAAAGTCGTAAACTCAGAGCATGAAACCCTAGCATTCAGAATTGCCGCCATTTTGCTCAAACTTAATTTAGGCGACGCATTAAGCAGGCAAGCCCTTGCCGATGAATTTAAAGTGAGCGAACGTACCATCTACCGTGATTTAAATCGCCTAGGCGGTATTGTCAACAAACTAGAAGATGGTCGCTACCAAATTGCGACCGCCTATCGAGGTAAGCTGACCTCTAAAGACCTAGAGTCCTTTGCCAGACTTACAGGTGTCGATCAGCTATTCCCCAATGCCAGCCAGCGCTTTCTGGTTGCCCTGCTCGATACCTTGACGCATAGCAGCTACCTCATCAAAGGCCATCATTACGAAGAGCCCAAGCCCCACGATAGCCAGTTTATTCAGCTAGATGAAGCGTACAGCGGCAACGTATTTGCCAGCTCAGCTACGCCGGTAAACCACGCACCTTAATGCCCTATCGCTTAGTCAATAGCAAAGGAATCTGGTATCTAGCGGCCACAGAAAATCAACAACTAAAAGCCTTTACCTTTAGCCGTATTAGCCAATTAAGCATCAGCAACGATACCTTCACGCCAAGCACAGAAATACAGGCAGAAATAGAAAGCAATGAAGACATTTGGTATAGCCGCGATAAAACCGAAGTCCTCCTCACCGTAGCACCACAAATAGCCTATTACTTTTTACGCAGAAAACTATTTCCACAACAGGAAACTGTCAAACAATTAGAAAACGGCAGCCTGATTATTAGCAGCCACATCAGCCACGCCAATCAAATACTCCCGCTCATTAGGTATTGGATACCGCATGTGCGCATCATCAGCCCTAGCGAATTGCAACTGGCTTTAGAAGAAGAAGTGAAGCAATATTTCACAACGGCTTAAATATTTAGCCTTCGCAAAATTAAACATGATAAAGGAAATACCATGGGCAACAACAACTCCCCACTAGAAAGCTTAGCCGCATTTGCAATTGTATTTGTAGCAGGTGTAATTTCGACAGTGGGATTGGGGAAGTATATTGAGAAGGTTAAGAGGGATGCCGTGAAGGAGGAGCAAGAAAATCATAGCTATTGAACACAATTAAATTAACAACTATTACAGAAATACCAAATTATTAGAGAAAAAGAAATCATGTCATTTTTTAATGTCGATTTAAAAGAAGAGCTAGGCCAAATTGAAAGCGCACTAAACAGAACTGTAACAAATAGTCTTAAACCCGCCATTGATGATAGCGTTTCACAAGCGGCCGATCGCCTTGAGGCCACCATAGGAAAAGCAAGTGTTGAGCTGCACTCTGTAGTTGCAAACGCAGGAAACACCTTGAGTAAAAATATCAAGGATCTGTCTGATGAGATTCATAATCAACGATCAATGACCAAAGATGACATTATAGAAATAGTTAATTACGCCTCAAAAAAAATAGGTGATGAAATTGATCAGCGCATCCTTAAAATTAAAGATGAAACTTCGTCTTTAATTAATGAGAAAGTTTCATTGCTTAAGACTGAGCTAGAAGACGCCACCATTAAAAGCCGAAAAATGCTCTTTACCAATTTAGCCATCTCAGGCTCTTCCGCACTTCTGATGGCCGTTATTGGCTTTGTTTATAAAAAAATCACAATCGGTCAACTTGACCCCTTTATCTTATTCCGAATTATTTTAGTATCCTGCGCTGTAGGGGCGGGCCTAATGAGTGGTTTAAAAATGTGGCAAAGCTGGCGGGCAAAAAGCACCGTCAAAAGAGGCATCGCTACTACCGTATTTAGCTTCGTCGGCGTACTCCGCCCTAATGGTGCAATGGCTTTATTTTTACTAAGCATGCTGTTATTAGCAGCATGGGCCTGGCTGACTTTACACGCTTAAACCACTCTAACTAAATATAATAAATATCTAAAATATATTAATTATTTTTATAAAAAATGATTGAAAATGCCTATCCCCCAAAATAAAGCCATAAAAACATACTGTAAAAATTGTGGTTGGTGCCAAGTTATTTGGCAAAACAGCGATATTTTAACCACACAAAGGCAATGCAAACAGTGCGGAAATGAAAAATTGGAGTATAGCGAAGCGGGGAAAATAGAAAGCTTATGGGCGAGAGCACGATTTATTCAAGGTCAACAATGAATTTCTATGATTGAAACTGGATGCCACACTTACGCATCATCAGCCCCAGCAAATTACAACTGGCTTTAGAAAATGAAGTGAAACAAAACTTCACACTAACTTTAATCATCACTTTATCTATTTTACTCAAGTAAATGAAATGCAATGGGGAACAACAACTCCCCACTAGAAAGCTTAGCCGCATTTGCAATTGTATTTGTAGCAGGTGTGATTTCAACAGTGGGATTGGGGAAGTATATTGAGAAAGTTAAGAAGGATGCTGTGCAAGACACAATCACAATGGAAAAAAAATGAAACATGAATCGAGTAACTCAAGTGGCCTTCAAGCGCCTTTCAGAGGTAAATTAAAAGAAGAACAAAAAAAAACAAATACGTCCAACTATCAAACAAGGAAAGCTAATTTTAAATTGGACAAGGATGTTATTCTTGCAGAATCAACAAAAACTCAATTTGATGAGTGCCTAGCGAAACTGCGTTTTCATAAAATAATTTATAGTGACTGGGGATTTTCGTCGGTCGACCCACTTGGCATGAGTACCATATTGAATTTTTATGGACCACCAGGCACAGGTAAAACACTTGCAGCAGAAGCCCTTGCAGGCACCCTAGATTTACCATTTATTCAACTTGGCATTGCTGAGTTAGAAAGTAAATTTATGGGAGATACTGCAAAAAATATTCAAGCTGCATTTGAAGCTGCTCGAGAAAGTAGTGCAGTCATTTTTTTTGATGAGGCAGATACTCTCCTTGGCAAACGCCTCTCCTCTGTAACACAAGGAGTAGATAACGAAGTGAATGCCATGCGATCTACACTTCTTATCGAATTAGAACGATTTGATGGCATCGCTATTTTTGCCACAAATTTTGCAAAAAATTATGATGAGGCATTTCGTAGCCGAATTAGCCACCATATTAAATTTGATTTACCTGATTTCGCAGCCCGAAAACGAATGTGGGATCGAATGCTTGTAAAAGGCATACCAATCGCAGGTGAACGGGGGCTGTTAATTGAAAATTGCAGTGAATTATCTGATGGTTTTTCAGGAAGAGAAATCCGCACCTGCATGCGCCTATCACTACCCAAAGCATTACTCGACGCTGAATCATTAAGCCTAGATGCAAAACTATCAATTGAGCATCTTGAATCTGCAATCAAACAAATACGCAGTGCAAATGCCGAAGTTGCCTGTGGGGATACCCGTCGCCAATCAATAAGCGATTCTATAACCAGCAAAAAATTACTCGGCGTTAACTAATTAAAAGGAATATATCATTATGGGCTTTATTTCGAGTTTATTTTCTATCGCTAAAAGTGTCGTTTCGACCACAACTAAGATTGTAAATACGGCATGGAAAAAAACAAAAGAAGTAGCTGCAGAAGTAGTGATTTGGATGGCAGATAAAGCTGAAAGCTTTGTAGCTAAAGTCAAAGAAACATGGGCTGTAGTTAAACCTTATATACAAAAGATAACGCCATTTTTATCTAAAATTGCAAATGCAGTACCCATTCCTTGGCTTAAAGCTACAATTTTAGCTATAGAAAAAGGCTTAACAGCATTACTTATGCTAGAAAATTCGCCTATCCTAAAAAAAATAGAAGAAGCAATTAATTGGGCAATTATTCTTGCTCGTAAACTCAAGGAGGCGTTTTTTAGCGAGAAAGAAACTCAAGAAGCACAAGCGCATAAAGAAGCTTTCGAGGAGGCTGCACAGCATGTACAACAAGGATCCGAAGGTGCTAAAGCTATTCAATTAGCAGCTATGATTAATGATTATGTATTAGTTCAAAGTGCTATTAAAAAAATTATTGATACAGACTCAATTGCTGATTTCGAACATTACTTACGCCTACGTGCTACTCAAAAGCTATTAGATAGCGTAGAAAAAACATTATCTGCAGCCCAACATTTTGATGAAATCAGCCTAGATGATATTTTCTTAATCAAAGCAGGAGCAAAGCTGCTTGCGGAAAAACCTGTGCTTTCAGATGAAGAAGTGATTTATTTAGACAATATTATTTATGACCGCTATCAGAAAAAAATCATTCCCTTTGTATTTGAAGAAATGGTCATGGCTTGGGGACAAAATTTATCTGAATTTGAGCATCAATGGACCAATTCAAACAAAGAATATTCAAAAGAGAAAGTATTGCACCGCAGACTTGAAACTGCAAAGAAACTGTCTGAATTAAATACTGAAGAAGTGGAAATGCTCAAAGAGCTATCTATTTCTACGCCAAAACGTAAGTCAGACTTAGATGCGCTTGCTAAAAAAACACGAGAAATGAGTAACTATATATTTGCAGCAGAAGGTTTTTTACAGGTACTTGAGAAAACTCCAGAAGAGTTAGAAAAAGAAGAAAAAGGCTATCTTGCTGAGGAAGGTGGCCGAGTTGGGATGATCATTATTGATTGTGCTCAGAATGGAAAAGCATGGGAAGAATTAAGCGAAGAAGAACAAAGTCTAATCATTGACTTTGCAAATATTTTCGAAGAAGAAAGTAAAATTCGTGCAGAAAAACTAACTAAAATTGAGGTAGCAGCATGAGCATCGGAATTGAAATTTTGAGCTTCTTAGTCCCCAGTTTAAATCAACCCATTGAACTATTTTTTTCCTCGCTCATGTTTGGTGGAGCAGGAATGACCATCTATCAAGTCAACAAAACTGCAAAAGCAGAAAATTGGGAAAACAATTGGAATGGGGGCACTATAAATGATAGTTCTGATGACCTTGATGCAGAGCACGGCTCAGTAAGTGATATTAGTCATGCCGTAGCAACAAAATGGGAAAAGCTATCTGAAGCAATGCCAGGAATTTTACTTATCCTTGGCTTATTAGGTACATTTTTAGGTCTAGGAATTGCCCTCAACAAAGCATCAAGTATTCTAAGTGCGAGCTCAGCGGCTGGCATGGATGAATCTATGAGTCATTTAATGGAGATGATGCAGGGTTTAGGTACAAAATTTAAAACATCAACATGGGGTATTATTTCATTTCTTACATTAAAAGTTTGGTTTTCAAAAAATGACTTTGAAGAGCAACGCCTACGTTGGTGTATCAGGAAAGTAAAAGGTGAATTAGATTCTAAGCGCCTCAGCGAAACGGCAAGTAAACAAAATGAACAAGCGCAATTTATAGGTGCAATTCAACAGCTTGGAGAGCATTTATCCAATACATTTCAAGAAGAAACAGTAGCTAGCCGTGAAATTTTACAACAAAACAAAGCAGCCCTAGGTGCGATCACGTCATTGCTAAAACTACAATTAGACAAAAATGAAACTATTGCACAACATAGTTTAGCAACACGCAATACTCTTCAAGATTTTGTAGATAAAAACTTAGAAAACCTAGGCTCTATGAAAGAATCATCATCAGACATGGCTAAAGCGGCTGCTAAGGTAGGTGACTCTGCAGGTAAACTACAATTAGTCATTAGCAATTTTGACGATGGCGTTAAAGATGTATTGCAGACTCTAAAGAAAGATCTAGGTGATACTATTTCAGACATGAATAATAGTTTTAGTAGAAATATGGGCGAGATGTCAGAAAATCTTAACCAAGCCACTACAGGAATTGCAAATGCAGTAAATAGCCTGTCAAACAGCGTTGGCGCAACAATGAGCTCTGTTGAAAACTCAATTGGTAAGTCACAAAAAATACAAGAAAAAGCTGCCGGAGAATTTGAAACTACAAGCATTAGTTTAAATGAAAATATAGAAGCAATGACCCAATTAGTATTAAAACTACAAGATAGCATTAAATCAGGATTAAAAGCCGTATCTGACAGCAATCAAAAAGTATCTTCTTTAAATTCTCGCTATTCAGATATAACTGAAAAATCTGATGTAACAGTTAATAAAATTCAAGAATTTGTAGAGCACTTGAAAAGCGCAAACAATACTGAAAATACAAAACTGGCCCTCAATAAAATATTAGGTGCGATAGATAAACTTGAGCATGGGATAATTTTTTCAATAAAAAACAACAGTAATAGAAACAACCTGGAACTAATCAAATGAAAGACAAGCCAAATGAATGGGTGTCAATCTCTGATTTAATGGCGGGTGTAATGGCAGTTGTTATGCTTTTGCTTGTTATGTCTGTTCTGCAAAAGACCTATGCGGATCTAAAGCATAAAAAAGAAATGGAAGAAAGCTCAGTTACGCAAAAAAGCAAAGTTTCTGCCATTTTGACTGACTTAAAATCTTCACTGAATAAACAAGGAACTGCAGATTTAGTCTCTTTTGATATTGAAGCAGGCAGAATTACACTAAAAGATAATGTATTTGAACGAGGTAGCGCATGTATCACTGCCGAGGCAAAAACAGCCATTGCCAGTGTAGAGGAAAGAATCGCTAAATATCTAACGGAAGTAAAAGGTGCGCAGGTATTTATTAATGGGCATACAGACAATATTCCCGTGTCAAAACCTGTCACTGATTTTTCCCATTTTTGCACTGTATATGATGACAACTTTACTCTTTCGGCCGCACGTGCACGTGAAGCTCGCAAATTACTCATAGGTAGGCTAGCAGAAGAAAAAGCAAAAGACATTATTGTTGCTGGATATGGGGACTCTCAACCATTAAAAGGGATTCCACATAGTGATGCAAAAAATCGACGGGTAGAAATTAACTTTGCCTTCAAAGGGCTTGAACCTTAAAACCCAGTAATAAAATATAGAAACCGCCCAATCACGAATACTGGGCGGTTTCTATATGGCTAAACATCACCAATATCAATGTAGCTGCGGATTCACTTCAGTGATCCCGTGCCCGATAAAGAGCTGGGTCACATCCACCTGATCAAACTGGTATTTCTCATTGCAGAATTCGCAGCCTACATCCACATGGCCGTGTTCGGCGAGTAGGCCTTCGATTTCTTCTTTACCCAGCATTTTCAGCATGCCGCCCACCCTCTCTCTGGAGCAGGTGCAGGCAAAGCTTGGGGTGACGGGGTCAAAGATGCGGACTTTTTCTTCGTTATACAGGCGATAAAGCGTTTCGCGCAGTGGCAGGCTCAGTAGCTCTTCATCTTGAATGGTTTGTGATAAGGCGGTGACTCTGTCCCAGCCATCGACATCGCCTTGGCCTTCCGGTAACTTTTGAATCAAGAGACCACCGGCCATTTCACCATCTGCAGCCAGCCAGATTTTGGTATCGAGCTGCTCTGAGCGCTGCATATAGTTTTCAATAATCTCAGCCACGCTCTGGCCTTTTTCAAAGCCGACCACACCCTGCCATGTTTCACCATCCTGCGGATCAATCATGATAGAAAACTGGCCCTGGCCAATCAGCTCGGCCAGTGTGGCATCGCTGGAAATCAAGCCTTCCCAGCGTGCTGTAGCGCGCATAGTCATCTCGCTGGTGCATTCAACCACCAGCATTTTAAGCGGACCATTACCGCGTAATTGCATAACTAAAGTGCCATCAAGCTTGATGGTTGCAGTAAGTAAGGCAGCAGCTGCAAGCAGCTCGCCAATCCGCTTTTGCAATACAGGCGGATAAGGGTGGCGGGTAAGCACTTCTTTATAAGTACCATCAAGCTGAACAATTTCGCCGCGCACAGGCAAGCCATCAAACAAAAAACGCTCTAGTGAATCTTTCATGTTTTACTCTCTACCTAAAAAGCTGCAATTCGCCCGTCAAGAGACTACCGAACCACAAATATATTTATTATTTGCCCGTTTTTGCAGTGGCAGTGCGTACCCGGTCTACTGAATAGCTGGTCATCGGCATCGATGAGCTGACATCAAAAGCACAACCGGCCTCAACACCAATACGTGCGATATCAGCAGCGCTTAAATCAGGATTATCGTAAACGGCATTCATCGCGCCAATCGCATAATCGCGGCCGCTGCCTATGCCCCAGAAACGCTGGTATTCATAGACTTCGCGCAGGCTGTAGACAGCAAAAATGCCATGCGGATTAGCCAGCAGCACGGTCATTTGGCTGGATTCGTAAGGATCGTCCTCTTCTTCGTCTACTTTTAAGAAAAAGTCGTCTTTTAATTTAGGATGCAGCTTTCTGAAACTTTCAAAAATCGCTGGCCTGTCGCTGAAATCCAGATTTTTTACTTTTTTAAGCGCGGCCTGCAAAACCAGATCATGTGCAGCGCTGCCTGCAATCGAAAAATAACCATCGTGTGCGGCAAAAATTTTATTCCAGCATGCATCGTCCCCGGCACCCAGCCGGGTATCGCCAAAAGTAGACTGGCTATCCGCCGCAATGGCGATCTGATCACCTTTTTTAACGACTACTACCGTGGTCATTTATTTTCCTTCATTTCTTTTTTTTAGAGTCGTTTCAATCTTGTTCTTCAATCAACTCAATCAGGCGAATCAGGGCGTGGCGTACGGTTTGCATGCGCACCGCGGCTCTGTCGCCATCAAATAATTCCTGCTCAGTGATAATTCCACTTGGCCCGGCAAAAGCAAAGCAAACGGTGCCCACCGGCTTTTCTACGCTTCCTCCAGAGGGGCCAGCTACACCACTCACCGCCACACCCCATTCAGCACTGGCTAAATGACATGCACCTTGCACCATAGCGGCGACAACCGGCTCGCTTACTGCGCCAAGCCTTGCGATAAAATCTGGCGGAACGGCGAGCATGTCCATTTTGGCTTCATTGGAGTATGTAATAAAACCACGCTCAAACCACGCCGAACTGCCTGCCACATCGGTGATTGCGCCGGCAATCAGGCCACCAGTGCAAGATTCTGCGCTTGTAACACTCTGGCCACGCGCCAGCAGCAAGCGTCCGAGTTCTGTTGCTAGTACCAACATGGGGGTGACACCTTTATATTTCAAACAAACTCTGAAGATGAGCAGGATGTGATACCCGCGCGGCTGAAAATAAAACACCGCTGCGCGGGGGCATCACCATCACTGATCAGCAAAATGCTTCAGCTGAATGCTAAGAAAGCCATACCTCAAGCCACAGAAAATGCAGAGATTCACAAATTGTTTGCTCTGTGGTTCAGGTGCCGCAACCGGGGTGATAACAGAATCCTCCCGGCTCGCTTTTTTAAACGTCGGCTGAAACCGCCGCCGCTGGCTCACGAATAAAATTTTCGCGATAGAACTTCAGCTCATCAATCGATTCCTGGATATCTGCTAATGCCGTATGCGCGCCGCGTTTTTTAAATTGCTTAGCCACTTCTGGCTGCCAGCGTTTGCACAGCTCTTTAAGGGTAGAAACATCCAGATTGCGGTAGTGGAAGAATTCTTCCAGCTCAGGCAGATATTTCACCAAAAAGCGACGATCCTGATGGACTGAATTACCGCATAGTGGCGATGCACCTTTAGGAACAAACTCTTCCAAAAAGGCGATGAGTTGTGCTTCTGCTTCGGCCTCAGTAATCGCCGATGCTTTTACTTTATCAATCAAGCCAGATTTACCATGGGTATTTTTATTCCAGTCATCCATGGCATCTAACACACTGTCATCCTGATGCACCACCAGCACGGGGCCTTCGGCAATCATGTTCAGATTGCTATCGGTAATAATGACGGCAATTTCGATCACGCGCTCTTTCTCGGGATCAAGCCCAGTCATCTCCATATCAACCCAGATGAGGTGGTTCTTGTCTTGTGGCATACTTGGCCCTATTCAACACACAAAAATGCTATTTTACCCGTAAATGAACGCAAATCAGTTCTCCCTCCTCTTTCTGTTTGCTTTAACGGCCAGCGTAATATTGCAACTCTGGCTGGCAATGCGCCATATCAACCATGTAAAACGCCACCGAGGCAGCGTTCCTGCTGAGTTTATCTCTGAGATTACCCCAGCCTCGCACCAACGCGCCGCGGATTACACTGTGGCAAAAACACGTTTTGGCATGATCGTTACTCTGTTTGAAGCCATGCTTTTGGGCGCATTTACTTTGGGCGGCGGGATTGAATGGCTGAACCAGCTGATATCAGGCTGGTTTACCTCATCGCTTTGGGCGGGTGTTGCCCTGATTATGGGCATTACGCTGATTCATAGCTTAATCACTCTGCCATTTACTCTGATTTCCACATTTAAAATTGAAGCTGGCTTTGGTTTTAATAATATGAGCGCCCAATTATTTATTGCTGACACGCTTAAAACCACCGCTGTGGCCACCATAATTGGCCTGCCACTTTTGGCGGGAGTGCTTTGGCTGATGGAGCAAATGGGCACGTATTGGTGGCTATGGGTTTGGGCCGTGTGGGTCGGATTTTCACTCTTATTAATGTGGGCTTTTCCGACTTTTATTGCGCCTATTTTTAATAAATTTGAGCCGCTCTCTGATCCAGATTTAAAAGAGCGGATCGAATCGCTCTTAAGCCGCTGCGGCTTTAAAACCAATGGCATTTATGTAATGGATGGCTCTAAACGCTCCAGCCACGGCAATGCTTATTTTACCGGCTTGGGTAAAGCCAAACGAATTGTGTTTTTTGATACTCTTCTCAAGCATTTAAACAGCAGCGAAGTCGCTGCCGTTCTGGCGCATGAATTAGGCCACTTTAAGCATCGTCATATTGCCAAACGCATGATTTGGACCTTTGGACTGATGCTGGGCATGCTGTGGGTTTTAGGGCAATTAAAACAAGAATTATGGTTTTATCAGGGGCTTGGCGTCAGCAGCCAATCCACGGCAACAGCACTGCTGCTGTTCTTTTTAGTGATGCCGGTCTTTACCTTTATTTTTGCCCCTGTCAGCTCAATGTCTTCACGCAAACACGAGTATGAAGCCGATGCCTACGCTGCCAAACAAGAATCAGCCCATGATCTGATTAATGCGCTGGTAAAGCTTTATCGCGATAATGCCGCCACGCTGACGCCCGATCCTTTGCACAGTATGTTTTACGATAGTCACCCGCCTGCAGCATTACGGATCGCAGCTTTGAAAAAACTGAATTAGACTAATTGCTAATATTGATCCCCTCAGAGAGAACATAAATGCTAAGCACAGAAAATTGCCAAGATGATGCAGCTAAACTCAGTGAAGTTGAAGCCGAAATGCTCTCTACTGATCTGCAGGATTGGATCGTTACCGAAGCCTATCTTGAGAAAACTTTTCGCTTTAAAAACTTTTATGAAACCATGGGCTTTGTAAACGCAGTCGCCTGGATGGCCAATCAGCAAGACCACCACCCGGATCTGGATGTCAGCTACAGCCGCTGCCGCGTGCGCTGGAATACCCATAGCGCCAATGGTGTTAGCCGTAATGATTTTATCTGTGCCGCACGCTCGGACGCCCTGCATAAAAAAAACTAAGCCTCTTCCGGGGCCAGAGCCCGGCCCCGGAATCAATCCATATCGATGGCATTTGCCTCAATGATTTATCTGCGTTGCCCTTTTGGGACGCCCTCACTTTAAAAAGCAACTACATGACCGAAACAGCCCGTATCGTCGCTAGCCACGGCAAGTCTTATATTATTGAATGCGCGGGTGGCAAGCGCCTTCGGGCCAGCACCCGTGGTAAAAAAACGGATTACTCCTGCGGCGACTTAGTCGACATTCAAATTTTAAATGACGAACAAGCAGTCATTGAACGTGTTTTAGAGCGTAAAACCCTGCTGTACCGCTCGGATGCGTGGAAAAGTAAACTGATTGCAGCCAATGTCACCCAGCTGATTATTGTGGTGGCTTCAGAGCCTAGCTTTTCCACCGAGCTGATCAGCCGCTGTGCCATTGCCGCCGAAGCCGGTGGCATTCAAACACTAATTTGCTTAAATAAATGCGATTTACCATCAGCAACGGCTGCCAGAGAGCGTCTGGAATACTTTGTAAACCTAGGCTACAAGCTGGTAGAGATTTCAGCGCTGGATAATATCGCGCCATTGCGTGATTCATTAGTCGGGCATATTTCTGTACTGGTAGGGCAATCAGGGATGGGTAAGTCCACCATTACCAATGCCCTTCTGCCCGATGCCAATGCCCGGGTCAATGAAATCTCGGTTGCGCTTGATTCTGGTAAACACACCACCACGAATGCTACTTTTTATCATCTGGATGCCGAATCCGCGCTGATTGATTCCCCCGGCCTGCAGTCATTTGGCCTGGCGCATATTACAGCCCAGGATTTACCCGCTTATTTCCCGGAGTTCCGAGAGCGCATCGGCACCTGCCGTTTTCATAATTGCCGCCACCGCCAGGAGCCCGATTGCGGTATGCGTGCTGGGGTGGAAGAAGGCACGATCAGCCCGCAAAGGCTTGCTCTGCTTCATCGCTTACAAGATGAATTAAGCTCTGGCAGCCGCTATTAATAGAGCAAGGCCAGTTTATGTATGTTTGAGAAATATGCCGCCTGAGCTAAGCTAAATAAGAAATTAAGCCCAAAATATCCTGTATCCATATTTTATTTTGCAGAATACGTTTTACTCTGCAATCGGCCTAGTTTCTTATTTTAAATGCGAGGGATGATTAATGAGCAAAGCGGCGACGGTACGCAGGCAATTCATCAGCCTGCTTTTGCTGATTATTTTATTACTGCTAACTCAAGCAGCCATGATCTGGCGTATTTCTTCTGAAGTGTTGATTAATGGCCCGCGTTACCAGCGCATTATCACCAGCAAAGATTTAATTGCCGATGTACTCCCTCCACCAGCCAATCTGGTAGAAACACATTTACTGGCCCAACAATTAATTAATAGCAACGATGGCGCTCAGCGTGCCTTGCTGATTCAAGACCTGAAAAAAGCGGTCGCCCATTTTGAAGAGCGGCAAAAATACTGGCAAAACAGCGCTTTTCCCGCTTCTATTATCAGCGCTATGCGTGATTCAGCTTATCCCCCAGCCCGGCAATACTTAAGCCTTTTAAATCAGCAGCTACTACCTGCAATAGAAAACTACGACAGCCTTTCAATAAAAGAAACGGCTCTCAAATTGCAAGCACTCTATGTCACTCACCGCAAAGCTATCGATGCCGTCGTTCCGCTTGCGCTGGCTTACCAGCAACAGGAAGAAACAGCGGCCACAAAAACCAGTCAAAAAAGCATTACGCTGGCACTAGGTCTATTAATCATCACGCTGATGATCATTACCTTAATTGTGGCTTCTACCTACCGCAAAGTGATCCGTATATTAGAAGCCGAACCTGCCATGGCGAATGTGATGACCCACATTGCAGCAGGCAATTTACAAGTCGTTACCGCACTGAATCCACAAGATTCAACGGGCCTGCTGGCAGGCATTAAGGCCATGGGAATGCATTTAAAGCTGATTATTTCAGAAACCCAAAACTGCGTTGCAACGCTCTCTACCCTCTCTGCTCAGATTAACGCGACCGCACAACAGCTTCGGGACTCCAGTGGTGAGCTGGCAAGCGGCATTGAGGCAAATACCAACACTTTAAATCTGCTCACCGATACCACACACCACACGCTTAAAAACAGCCAGCTGTCTGTCACGCAATCTAAAGACGCGGTTGCAGCCTCTAAAAATGGCGCGTACATCGTCAGAGAAACGGTCAGTGTGATGCGTAAAATCGCCAAAAAGGTCAGTATTGTTGACGACATTGCCTACCAGACTAATTTGCTGGCACTGAATGCCGCCATTGAAGCCGCCAGAGCGGGAGAACACGGCAAAGGATTTGCTGTTGTCGCCACAGAAGTGCAAAAACTGGCACTCAGAAGCCAGATTGCAGCCTCTGATATTGAAGCGCTGGCAACAGAAAGTATCGATAAATCAGATGCCGCCATCCAAGCGCTGGATCAGATTGAAAACTCAATTCAACGCACCGCCGATCTGATTTCGCAAATCTCCGAATCTGCTGCCAACCAATCTGGTGCAATTGGGAAAATGAGTGAAACCATGCGCCAATTTAACCGCATATCCGGCAACAATGCCGCGCTTGCCGAGGAGTTGAGCGCAACATCCACTGATATCGGCACTCAAACTCAGCTTGTACAGGATCAAATTCAATTTTTTAAACTCTGAGCATGCCTTCAATTAAACCAAGGAAACGAGCGGGGCATTTCTTTAGTTGATTGCTCGCGTATTCAGGTAAAAGCTGTATCGGCTTATTCCACCCAAACCTCAAGCTTCAGAACAATATCGGCGCATTTAATCGGGGATTTGTTTCTTGTAAGTAAAAAACAGCAGTCTTCCTATATAAAAACAAGAAATTATTTACAATAAACACAGTTCACTCTATGACTAGCCACGCAAAGTAGGCAAAATTAGCTTCTAATTTTTCGTAGTGATTCGATATGGTTGCCGTTACCCGCCCGCTTGCCCAATCTATTGCAGAAGCGGCAGATCCTGATCGCTGGCTCAGCGCCTTAACAGAGCGCTACCCGCCAACAGATATCGTACGCTTACGACAAGCACTGGACTGGGTCTTTGAGCAATACGGCCAGCGCATTCATACCGATACCGGCAGCTCGCTCTTTCAGCACGCCGTAGCCAGCGCTTCTATCGTGGCGGATTTACGCCTTGATGCCAATTCCGTCATCGCCACACTCTTATTTGCCCTGCCTACCCAGCTGAATCAGCCTATGGAGCTGATCAATACCCACTTTGGCCCGGATGTCACACGGCTGCTTGATGGTGCAAGCAAGGTCAGTCAATTACGCAGCCTAGCCCATCCTGCCGGTGGCAAAGCGGCAGATGCTGCACAGCAGATCGAGGCCGTACGCAAAATGCTGATCGCCATGGTGGAAGACATCCGCGCCGTGCTGATCAAGCTGGCTTGGCGCACCCAAACCATGCATGAGCTGGCGCAGGCTCCGGACGATGTACGCCGCCGTATAGCCCAAGAAACCCTGGATCTGTTTGCCCCGCTGGCCAATCGCTTAGGCGTATGGCAAATCAAATGGGAGCTGGAAGATCTAGGCTTCCGGTACTTGCACCCCGACACCTATAAAAAAATCGCCAAACTGCTGGATGAGCGCCGGGTTGACCGGGAAAAATTTATTGATGACGTATTAAGCACCCTCAGAATTGAGCTGAATAACGCGGGGGTAAAAGCCGATCTGATGGGGCGGCCCAAGCATATTTTCAGTATCTGGAAAAAGATGCAGAAAAAGAAGCTCGATTTCTCTGAGCTTTACGATATCCGCGCCGTGCGTATTTTGGTGCCTGATTTAAAAGACTGCTATACCGCGCTTGGTATTGTGCACAACCTCTGGCAGCCTATTCCTGGCGAATTTGACGATTATATTGCCCACCCTAAAGGCAATTTTTATCGCAGCCTGCACACCGCTGTGATCGGTGAAAATGATAAAGCGGTTGAAGTACAGATCCGCACCATAGAAATGCACGAGCACGCCGAATACGGTGTGGCTGCACACTGGCGCTACAAAGAAGGCGGCCAAGGCGATGCCCGCTACGAAGAAAAAATTGCTTGGCTGCGCCAGCTCCTAGACTGGCGCGAAGATATGGCCAGCGAAACGCAATTTGCCGAGACCTTCAAAGCCGAGCTGTTTGATGACACTATTTATATACTCACCCCGGCAGGACGCGTCATCACCCTGCCTAAGGGCAGCACGCCGGTAGACTTTGCCTACCACGTGCACACCGATCTGGGCCATCGCTGCCGTGGTGCAAAAGTAAACGGCCAGATTGTGCCGCTTTACACCGCACTGGAAAACGGCCAGCGGGTAGAAATCCTTTCAGCCAAAGAAGGCGGCCCCAGCCTTGACTGGCTGCATCAGGGCTATGTAAAGAGCCACCGTGCCGCCAGCAAAATACGCCACTGGATACGCCAGCAGCACCAGGATATCGCCATTGAAGCAGGCCGCTCAATTTACGATAAAGAAGCCGCCCGCTGCGCAGCCAGAGATGCTAATCAAGACAATATCGCCGTTAAATTAGGCTGCAAGCATATCGAAGAGCTGTTTGCGGCGCTTGGTCAGGGCGAAATTTCTCAGCGTGAGCTTAATCAGGCCTTCAGAGAAAGCCTTGCCCCTATCGAGCCCATCTCTGAGCAGCCTAACGACTTTATCAAAGCAGCAAGAGCAAATGGTAATGGCGAAGGCATTCTGATTGAGGGGGTAGATAAACTGATGACCCTGCTCGCCAAATGTTGCAAGCCTGTTCCGCCCGATCATGTCATGGGCTTTGTAACCAAGGGCCGCGGTATTTCAATTCACCGCAGTGATTGCAGCACATTAAAACGCCTCGCCAGTGCCGCACCGGAGCGTTTAATTAATGCAGACTGGGGTATTCAGCGCGGCCATGTTTTTGCCACAGATTTATTAGTTGAAGCGCATAACCGCGGTACTTTGCTGCGCGATTTAAGCGACATCATGGCAAGAGAGCGAATCAATGTCACTGCCGTGAATACGCAAAACAAAGATCAGCGCGTATTAATGAGATTTACTTTAGAAATCCGGGATGCTGAACAATTACAAAGAATCTTAATTAAATTGCAAGACGTGAATGAAGTGATCCGTGTTATACGCGGGTAATACCTTAGATCAGCAAAGGCTAATTAATCCTGGCACTTGCTCTTTTATATGCAATAATTACCATGTAAATACCTAAAGCAGGGCTTGCTTTTTTATTGCGAATCAGGATTCATTCGCAATTCAATCGCTATGGCCTTTTGCTCTTTCTGTATAAATCATGTTATTTGCATAAAAGAGCCCGATCATGAACCAATCTCTTAAAGTAAAACTGATCGCATTTATTTCATTACTCACGCTTATTTCTGGCGCCATACTTACATATGGCAGCTATTTAAAAATGCGGCACGAAATGATTAATGTCAGTTTGCATAATGAAATTATCGGGATTAGCACGGGCTATAATGTCGTGCTGCGTAATTGGGTAGAAGAAAAACAAAATATAGTTTCAGGCCTTGCAGATGCATTATCAAAAGCGACAGATCCGGTGCCAGCTTTATATCAAACCGAAAAAAGTGCTAAATTTGATTTAGCCTATATCGGCACCCCGGATAAAAAATTCATCAGCGGCCATGTCGTAAATATGCCTGCTGATTTTGATCCGACATCAAGGCCTTGGTATAAGCAAGCGATGGCGGCTGGAAAAACCATTCTCACACCGCCTTATATCGATGCAGAAAGCAAACAGCTAATATTATCTTTTGCCTCCCCAGTAAAAGGCGATGCCGGTTTTAAAGGCGTTGCTGCAGTAGATATATCACTTGCAGGGGTGGTAAAAGATGTTTTAAACATTAAACTCACAGGCAATGGCTATGCTGTTCTTGCTGATAAAACAGGGCAAATTCTGGCCCATGCAGACAAAGATAAACTCAACAAACCCACTACAGATATCTCTAGTGATCTGAACGCCAGCAATATGGCTACGATTGCAAATAGCCGTGAGCTGACAGAAATCAGTATTGGTGGTGAAGATAAATACGTATTTGTTCAGCCAGTAGAGGGAACGGATATTGATCTTATCCTTGTCATTGATAAACACACCATTCTGGAGCCGCTGAATCAATTGGTGTGGCAAGCCATTGCAGCTTTGGTCTTCCTCTTAATTATTGTGATTCCCGTGGCAGGCTTTCTGATTAGCAAAATGCTTAAGAGCCTTGATAAAGTCCGCATTGCCATGCAGGAAATTGCTCAGGGCGGCGGTGACTTAACGCGCAAAATAGAAATTGAAGGCAGCGATGAAATTGCAGCGACCGCGCAAGCCTTTAATCGCTTTACCGAACAATTGCGCTCCATATTCGTTGATATTCGCAAGGAAACAGTTAATTTAACCACGGGTATTGGCTCTATTAATTCGGTGCTCAATGATCTGGCAAATGACTCACAGCGGCTTTCCGATTTATCAGCCTCAAATGCCGCAACAATTGAAGAAATCACCGTCAGTATTTCGCATATTGCTGATAACTCCAGAGATGCCAATCAATTGGTCACCAGCACAGGTGCTTTATCTGGGCAATCGGCCTCTACAGTAAAAGAAGTAGCCAATGAAGTGGGAAAATCAGCCAGAGAAGTCGGCGATTTATCCAGCCTGCTCGACAGGCTGAATCAAAGAGCACAGGATATCAGCGGCATTATTCGGGTTATTAAAGAAATTGCGGATCAAACCAATTTACTTGCACTGAATGCGGCAATCGAAGCCGCAAGGGCTGGCGAGCAAGGACGCGGCTTTGCGGTTGTGGCAGATGAAGTTCGTAAACTTGCCGAACGCACCTCTTCGGCCACCATTGAAATTACCGGCATGATTGACGGGATTCGGGGTGAAACAGGCATTGCAGTTAATAATATGCAAACCACCATTACCGCGGTGCAAAGCGGCGTGAACTTATCCGAAGAAGCCGCAGCCAAAATTGGGACAATTCGCGAAAACATGGATGAAGTGATGGCCAAGATTGGTGAAATTGCCCACGCTACGCTGGAGCAACAAAACGCCACCACCGCTATGGCACAAAGCGCAGAAAATATTACCAATCAAATGCAGCAGTCTGATTCTAATCTGCAGCAAGCCACCAAAACCGTCCATGATTTAAACGAGCTGGCTGCCTACCTGACCGAGCAGTTTGGCCGTTTCAAGCTTTAAAAATACGAGCCAATCATCGCTTCAAAAAACAGCCCCATCATGGAGCTGTTTGCATTTTTAGCATATAAAACCCAAACGCAGCCCACAAAAAACCCGCGTAAAGCGGGTTGATGTGTTTGCGCTGGTATCCCCGACAGGAATCGAACCTGTATCTAGCGCTTAGGAGGCACTTGTACTATCCGTTGTACTACGAGGACCATGATTGCTGCAGCGGGCGTATTATACCTGTCATCTGACAGGAGTAAATGCTTATGCGAAATTTACCCGGCACAGTGGCAGTGATGCAGAGATCAAAAAAACATAAACGCTGAGGCCGTTGTCGCTGGCTCCCTTTGCACAAATACTTACATTTGAATACTTAGGTTGTCTGTCAGCGGCTTTAAATCATCCGGCAGCCGAATAGCCTCACCCGGAGTTGAAAGCACCTCCAGTTTTCCATTGCTAATCAGCCCCACTTCCAGCTTTCTGTTTTCAATATCAATCAACAGATAGGCCTGCCCCTTGCTTTCATCCTGCATACTGCCCCGGATATAAAGCACTTTATCCTGCAATACAGGGCTGCATTTTTCCATATACTGTTTAAACACATTGAGCTGCGGGCCCAGCAAGAGGCGCAGCGCATGCTTCAGCGGCGGCCTTTCCCACAAATTGATATCCTGTGGATTCTGGCCGATAAACTGCAAAAGGCTGTCCCACTCTGCCTGATTTTTCTTAAAAAACAGATCAGGCGTACTGGCTTCGTTCTTGGCAAGCGCTTTTGCAGGCGGCGTACTTTTTTCCTGGCAAGCACTCAGTAAAATGGCCACGATCAAAATGGCAAAACGGGGCAGCATAAATCATCCTTGGCAATCAATCCTTATTAGGATGACCCACAGCGCCAAAGTTCATTTAATCTTTAATGTAAATGCTGCGTATTTGCTCTATATCTACTTCAGCCCCTACACCCAGAGCTTTTTCCAACCCTCATGCCCCATGCTGCGCAGAGTGGCAATATTACGATCAACAATCACATCAGCATCTGGAAAAGCCTCAACCGCCTTAGAGATACTATCTTCACGCAGTAAGTGCAAAGTAGGATAGGGACTGCGATTAGTGTAATTGTCGATATCATCCGGCTGGCTACCTTCAAACTGGTACTGCGGATGAAAACTGGCAATTTGAAAAATGCCATCCAGATTTAATTCTTCAAGCACTGAATCTGCAATTTCAAGAAAATCGTTATAAGCCAAAAAATCCCCCAGTACATAGGGATGAATCAGCAGCGTCATTTCAATCTTTGCCGAATCTGTTTCTGCTAACAGCTCCAACTCTTTAATTAATGTCTCAATCAGCACATCAATATTACGAGCATCACTCACTGCATAGCGAAGCTGCTTTTTAACATGCACCGCTTTAGCAAAGGGGCAAAGATTTAAACCAATCACGGCTTTTTCCAGCCAGCGCTCGGTATCCTGAATAATTTGATCGTTGGATAGATTCATCATATTTACAAAGGTGGATATTTAACGGCATTTAAAACCATTTTTGCCCGAATGGCGCGTTCTAAATCTACATTCAGCACATCGGCCAGCCTGATCATATATAGCAATACATCGGCCATTTCCTGCTCTACCGCTTCACGCTTAGCTGCATCTAATTGCTGAGATTCCTCTGGCGTTGCCCATTGGAAATGCTCTACTAACTCGGCCATTTCTACCGACATCGCCATGCATAAATTCTTAGGTGTGTGATAACGCTCCCAATCGCGCGCTTGTGCAAACTGGCGGACATCGAGCATAAGCTGGTTTAAATCCATAAATGGCGGCTCTTACTGACAGGTGATCATTAATGGCGCGTGGGCATAAATACTGCCCCACCCGGTTTTATTTAAAGGCTTTTAAAATTGTGAAATGTGTTTCAATAGACTGGCTGTTATCTGCCAGCCAAACCTGCCCATCCTGAATCGTACATTGCAATTGCATATTGCGATTAGCCAGAGTAGCTAATGTTTGGGTCATTTCTACCGGCACATTAATCACTTGCAGATTATCCAAACGCTCTAATTTGCTGGCAATGCCTTTCCACCAAACATCCGCACTATTGCCGCTATAAGTAAACACCGATACTTTTTGCGCTTTACCACAGGCTTGGCGAATTCGCTTTTCATCGGGCTGGCCTAATTCAATCCACAATTCAATTGCACCGGTAAAATCTTTTTGCCAGATATCCGGCTCATCGGTATCACTTAAGCCTTTAGTAAACGCAAGCGTTTCGCTGGCATGCAAAGCAAAGGCTAAAAGGCGCACCATCATGCGTTCATCATTTTCAGAAGGATGACGGGCAATCACTAAAGAATGGCTAGCGTAGTAATGACGATCCATATCTGCAATTTGCAGATCAGACTTAAAAATAGTTGCCTTCAGGGCCATAGCGGATCACGAGAAAAATAAAATAAGCCCGCATCTTACCCTAAATGTGAAAGCTCAATCCGCCCTGCATTGCCGGGGATTTTTAGCATGCTCAGCCAAATGCAGCATCTTGTGATGCACATCGGTCAGACTTTCCAGACAGGCACTACGAAGCAGCTCCAGCTCGCCATGCCGAGTCACACGGAAAAGGCCGTACTCCATTGATTCGGGTTCACTTACCGGCCAGATGGGATGGATGACAAAAGTGCTCATGATAAACATCCTGATGATCAAGTGTTATCAAAAGACTATGCAAGCATCGTGCCAAAGTTTCGAAAGCTTGCAAGCCGCATAGCCAGATCATCGGCAGCATATAAGAAGACTTTAATACCTCTGCTAGGCGGCATTCTTTGCCGCATGGCACGCCAGCCTAGGTCTGACGTTTGATTAAAGGCTTATCGCAATTGCCCACCAAACGCCAGCAATACCTGTTATTCCACACCTAATTCAGCGCAAATGCGGGCCACTTTTTCTTTTAATTCAAAGAGTTCGGCTTCTAAAAGATCCACTTTAGCCTGCAAGGCTGAATCGGCACTGCCTTTAACACTTGGCGTAGCCTCATTGATCACCGGCTCGCCGGATAATAAATGCGCCCAGCGGCACTCTCTTGCCCCTGGCTGACGAGGCAGCTTCACGACTAAAGCCCCGCTACTACGGGATGCAAGCTCTTCTAAAAAAGCCTCTACCGCTGATATATCCGAAAACTTATGCAAACGCTCACAAGCCAAACGCAGCTCGCCTGCCGTTTGCGGGCCGCGCAACATCAGCACCGTTAAAATAGCAACCGATTGCGATGGCACTTGAAACACGGCTGCAAAGCGCTGCGAATAACGCGCAATACGCCCGCCCAAGTGCGAAGACTCAACCAGCTTCAGCTCTTTTAAATGCACCAGCGCTTCATCCGCTTCGGTGTCATTAATTGACATGACAGGATCTCGGCTGGATTTCTGATTACAACCTGAAACAAGGGAATTCAAAGATAAAGGATAGGTATCAGGAACAGTAATTTGCTTTTCGATTAAAACACCCAGAATACGGGTTTCAAGCAGGGAGAGGAGGAAAGTCATAGATCACCAGCAGGTCAAGCAGATGGGTTTATTATGCACTTAAATGATGCGAAGCTTACTAAACTTTCCAAAGAACAAGAGCAAAGTTTAGATACCTTAACTGATGTTATGCAACGGAAACCCAAATCTTGAACCCGCGATGCCACAGAGAACACGGAGTTTCACGGAGAAAAATAGGGCTTGAGTTAAGTTTTTTTCTTAGGTTTAAAGTATTTAAAAACCCTGTGTAGGATTTGTATCGCAGCTCGTGGCATGGGGCTTAAATCTCCCCTTGAAACACGCAAGCTCCGAACAAGCGGGACGGGGGATCGCTTGGGAGCGAGGGACGAGCGAATCCCGCCCGCCGCCGACTCGATTGGACCGTAGTAGGGGTCTTCGTGTTTTTGAGTTTGCGGTTTTGCTTCCTTTCTTGGCCGTTCAAGAAAGGGAGTCCCCCGCGGGGATACAGCCAAAATCAACGTGCCGAAGGCACTAAAAAGATGATCACTGCGGAACATCAGACCTTAATTATCAGCGAGCTCTACCACTCCCTGATATATGTTGGGTTACGCGAGTTTGCATCGCCAAAAATCGGCGACGCAAACCCGCTAACCACAACCTACGAAAGCCGCGATAACAGAAAACCGACCCTTAACTAATACTCATCAAACTCGCATTACCGCCTGCAGCTGCGGTATTTACGCTGATAGAGCGCTCGGCTAATAAGCGGGCCAGATCAAAATCTTCGCCTGCAGCAAGGGCTTCGCTGGACAAGCCTTGTACTTGCAGAATTGGCCCGGCGATTTCTGCCACCTGGCGGTTGACCTCAGCAAGTGCATCGCTGTCGCCTTCAAACAAGACCGCCCCAACCACGCCCGCTTCGGCAATAGAAGGCTTCACAAAGACTCCGCCGGACAACGCTTTTGGCAGGCCATCAACCATCGTTTTTACCGCCGGATGCGCAATAAACACCGCAGGATTACCGCTGGCTAAGGCCGCAGAAAATTGCGCTTTTGCGCCCAGCTCCGTTGCTGCAATACACAGCACCGGGCCACGCGGATGCAACAAGTAGCGGTTGCGCTCGCCGGTAGGACCTGGCAAGTCGATATTTGCACCTAAGCCAGATCCGGCCAGATAGCGGCTGCAACGTGCAGCTGCATCATCTTCCTGACGAGCTTGCAAATGATCGTGATAAGCCAGCAGCGGAGCAAGCGCCGCTTGGTCGCCCGGCAGAGTTTGCGCAGGGCGGCGAGAAAGAAGGCGTGGCAAGTACAGCGGGCCACCGGCCTTAGGCCCCGTCCCGGATAAACCCTCGCCACCAAAAGGTTGCACCCCAACCACGGCACCGATCACATTGCGGTTAACATAGATATTCCCGGCCTGCACTTTTTCAACCACATGGGCGATGGTTTCATCAATGCGGGTATGCACACCAAAAGTCAGGCCAAAGCCAGTGCCATTAATATCATCAATCAGCTGATCCAGTGCTTCACGGCGATAGCGAATCACATGCAATACTGGGCCAAAGACTTCTTGCTTCAGCTCAGACAGGCTATTGATTTCGATCAGCGTTGGCGCAATAAAGGTGCCCTGCTGGCAGACCGCAGGCAGAGGCAGCTCTGATACTTCAGCACCACGGCTCTTAAATGCGGCGATATGGCTGGCGATATTTTGCTGCGCTTCAAGATCAATCACCGGGCCTACATCCACGGCCAGCGAATCCGGCTTGCCTATATTTAGCTCCTGCATCGCGCCCTTCAGCATGTGCAAGATGTGATCTGCAGCTTCTTCCTGCAAGCACAATACGCGCAGCGCCGAGCAGCGCTGGCCAGCCGAATCAAAGGCCGACATCAGCACATCGCCCACCACCTGCTCTGCCAGGGCAGATGAATCGACAATCATGCAATTCTGACCGCCGGTTTCGGCAATCAGAGGAATAGTACGGCCCTCTTTATCGAGACGTTTGGCTAGATTGCTGGCAATTAAACGCGCGACCTGAGTAGAGCCGGTGAACATCACGCCACTACAACGCGCATCGTTAATTAAAGCACTACCCACGGTTTCACCACGGCCAGGTAAGAGTTGCACCGCACCGGCAGGCACACCAGCCGCGCGCAGAATGCGTACTGCTTCGGCAGCGATCAGCGGGGTTTGCTCGGCAGGCTTGGCCAGCACCGGGTTACCCGCAGCCAAAGCTGCGGCTACCTGGCCAATAAAGATGGCCAGCGGGAAATTCCATGGGCTAATACACACCACCGGGCCAAGTGGGCGATGGCTGTCGTTGGCAAAATCCTGCTCAATTTGCACCGCGTAATAGCGTAAGAAATCGACCGCTTCACGTACTTCGGCAATGGCATTGGGCAGAGATTTACCCGCTTCACGCACAATCAGGCCCAGAAGCGGCTGCATACCGGATTCGAGCAATTGCGCGGCGCGGTTCAGGCAGGCAGCGCGCTCTGCAACCGCAGTTGCCTGCCAGATCGGGCCGATATTTGCGGCGTGCGTAAAGGCCGCAGCCACTTCGGTCACATCGGCTTCGATCACATGGCCAACCACATCCTGATGATCAGCCGGGTTTTTAACTGCCTGATTACGGGATGCATCTGGCTCACCTGCCGTACCCAACATCGGAGCCGCCAGCCATTCGGTATTTGCGCCAGCCAGCAGAGCCGCAGAGAGTGAAGCTAGGCGATGCTCATTGGATAAATCCAAACCGCTGGAATTTAAACGATTTGCACCAAATAAGAGTCGTGGCAAAGGGATTTTATCGTGCGGCGCAAAGTGTGGCACCACTGCCAAAGCTTGCTCGATGGGATCCACAATCAATTCTTCAATGGCCACATTTTCATCGGCAATACGGTTCACAAACGAGCTGTTAGCACCGTTTTCTAGGAGGCGGCGCACCAGATAGGCCAGCAGCGTTTCATGGCTGCCCACCGGCGCATAGACGCGGCAAGGACGGCCCAGTTTTTCACGCGCGGTGACTTCTTCATATAAAGGCTCGCCCATGCCGTGCAGGCACTGGAACTCATACTGGCCAGGATAATAATTTTGCCCGGCAAGATGATAAATTGCAGAAAGCGTTTGCGCATTATGCGTGGCAAACTGCGGATAGACCGCATCCGGCGTAGCCAGCAGTTTCTTAGCGCAGGCAAGGTAAGCCACATCGGTATAAACCTTACGTGTGTAGACCGGATAATCTTCCAGGCCATCTAATTGCGCACGCTTGATTTCGCTATCCCAGTACGCGCCTTTTACCAAACGGATCATCAGGCGATGGCCACTGCGGCGGGCCAGATCGATCACATAATCAATTACATGCGGCGCACGTTTTTGATAGGCCTGAATCACAAAACCAATCCCATTCCAGCCTGCCAGCTCTTCGTCAAAGCACATCGCTTCCAGTAAATCGAGGGAGATTTCTAAGCGATCGGCTTCTTCAGCATCAATATTTAAACCAATATCGTAGCTGCGGGCTAGGCGGGCAAGCGCAATGACACTGGGCAAGAGTTCGGCCGTAACGCGGTCTTGCTGGGCACGCGAATAACGCGGATGCAAGGCAGAAAGCTTGATCGAAATGCCCGGGCCTTCGTAAATACCACGTCCTGCCGATGCCTTACCAATGGCATGAATCGCCTGCTCGTAAGCAGCGTAATAACGCTTGGCATCTTCGGCTGTGGTAGCCGCTTCACCCAGCATATCGTAAGAATATCTAAAGCCACGGGCTTCAAATTTGCGGCTATTGGCCAGCGCCTCGGCAATGGTTTCGCCAGTTACAAACTGCTCGCCCATCAGGCGCATCGCCATATCCACGCCCTTGCGGATCAAAGGCTCGCCGCCCTTACCAATCATGCGGGTCAGCGCAGCAGACAAGCCTGCCTCGCTATTGGTGGCAACCAGCTTGCCTGTCAGCATCAGCCCCCAACTGGCGGCGTTCACAAAAAGAGAAGGGGATTGGCCCAGATGAGCATGCCAATCGCCCTTGCTGACTTTATCGCGGATCAATACATCACGCGTGGCGCGATCAGGAATACGCAGCAAGGCTTCGGCTAGGCACATCAGTGCCACGCCTTCCTGGCTGGATAAAGAGAACTCGTGAATCAGGCCTTCAACGCCGCCGCCAGTGCGCTTGGCGCGTAATGCCGCCACCAATTTATACGCCAGCGCCTGTGTTTGCCCGGCCATTTGCTCCGTTGGCATTTTGGCTTGCTCAATCAGGACCGGCAGGCATTCGGTCTCTGGCCGGCGATAGGCCGAGGTAATGGCAGAGCGCAAAACACTTTGCACCGCAATGCTCTGAGCCAGCTCCAGAAAAGGAAGATTACTTTCAACGCCTTCGGCTTCATCCAGTACGGGCAGCGCTTCACCATCCTGCGCCAGCTCCATCGGACGGCCGCCCTGCTCTACCTGTTGCAAATAAGCAAAAATCGATTGCTTAATCAGCCAATGAGGCGTCCTATCTAATTGCTGCGCTGCGTTTTTAATCCGCGCCCGCAAATCATCGTCTACCTTTATACCTAGAGTTGTGCTGGCCATTTTTCGCATTCTGTTTGATCAAGATGGCATATTATAAATTGAGTTGCACCGTAAAATGTCAGGACTATCCCTAGGGTTGCACCTAATTGGTTGCACCTTTTAAAAATAGAGAGCACCTTTTACATAGTCCATAGATTTTTCAACCTGTTTTATTCATTTGTAATACCATCCGCCCAATTAAAAGAAGCAAAATAAACAAGCTGGATAGAGGAAAATGCAGATGTTTTACACACTTAAAGGCAAAATTCAGACCGTCATGATTGTCTTAACCACAATCACTGTCACATTTTTTACCTACTTCAGCTATCAACAAGCTCGCAGCCATGCCCTGCAAGCCATTGACAGCCAGCTAACCGCCGCAGCCACCGGCTACCGTTATGTTTTAGGTGAGGGTTTTCATTCAGAGTTAAAACCCAGGGAGCAGGCCGATCTTCACCAGATGCGCCAGCTTTCAGAGCGGCTTACCCGCTACAGCAAAGAGCTGGGCCTGCCGTTTATTTATGGCTATATCCAGCGGGATAACAAAACCTATTACGTACTCTCTTCGCTCTCCCCAGAAGAAGAAAACAAACCCGATGCCGAGGTTTACCTTACCCCATCAGATTCCACCAGCAAGCAATTACAAGCTGCCATCAGCAGCAAGCAGCGCACTTTTGACGAATACGACAGCAAATTTGGCAGCTTTCGCACCATTTTTCTGCCCTTTACCAATAGCAAAGGTGAAACCATTGTTGCAGCGGCTGATGCCAATTTATCTTCTGTGAAAGAAACCCTGAACAGCATTTTGCTTAAATCGGTGATTTTGGGCATGGTTGCCATTTTGCTATCCACACTGGCATCGCTATGGCTGGCCAATTTAGTCACCCGGCCGCTTAATCGCTTAAAAATTGCGATGCAAAACTTAAGCAGCGGCAACGCCGATCTGACCGTACGCTTAGACAGCAGCAGCCGCGACGAAACAGCCCAAATCGCCAGTGCATTTAATCAATTTTTAAGCGATTTACATAAAATAATTGATCAGGTTCGCACTCAGGCCAGCAAGCTCACTGGGGGCGTGGCCGATATCGAACAAATGGCGCAAAAACTATCGCTAGAATCGCATAAACAAGCCGATATGGCCTCAGCATCTGCTGCCAATATTGAAGAAGTCACCGTCAGCATTGCTCATATTGCCGACAGCACCCAGCAAGTTGAAGACACCGTGCGCCATGCAGATTCAGGCGCAAACGCAAGCGCCGAAGCGGTTAACACCATGCGTGACGACACCAATAAAATGGCCGATACCGTAGGAGAGCTCAGCAGCACCATGCACGAGCTGTCGCAGCAATCGCAGCAAATCAGCCTAATCACCGTCACGATTAAAGACATCGCAGGCCAAACCAATTTACTGGCACTGAACGCCGCCATCGAAGCCGCCCGTGCGGGCGAAACGGGCCGGGGCTTTGCGGTAGTAGCCGATGAAGTACGAAAACTCGCCGAGCGCACCGCCCGCGCCACCGAAGAAATCGAGCGCATGCTGGGATCAATCAGCGATAAAACCGAACACGCCGTAGGCAAAATGCAAGCCACCAAAGAGATGGTAAGCGGCAATCAAGCACTGGCTCAGGTGATCGCCGAGCGCATCGGCAGCATGCAGGCCGAAATGCAATCGGTATCGGGCAAAATCTTCGAAATATCCACCGCCACCCGCGAGCAATCGATGGCCACCGAACAAATCGCCCAAGTGGCCGAAAAGATCAACCATCAGGTTACAGAGACCGACATCGCTCTGAAAAACACCCGAGTCACCCTGACAGATTTGTCTGAATTGGCAGCGAATTTACAAGGGATTGTGGGGCGTTTTAAACTGTAAGCACTTGCTTAATACGGGGTGGCGCATTACGCGAAACCTCGTCGCTCCCACATTCCTTTGGCAGGGACCCGGCTGCACCGCTGGATCCCTGATAAACACACGCGTAGATGACAAATTTTTTTACTGCTTGGCGATAGAAAATCACTTAAGGCATATCGCTTAACTCTCCTGACTCCTGACCACCTTACAGGCATAACAACCATAGCCTGCATAATGTAAGTGCAGATAAGCAATACTTTGCACTTGCAATAGCTGCTGTAAACGCAAAGCCAGCCGAGCGCCTTCCACCACCTCTGCTATTTTAATCATTCCTTCAGCATCGTAAGCGCGTACCGACATCTGCCTGGCTTCCATTTCCTCAGGCAATTGGTTCATTGCCAGAGCAGCAGCTTCGCCCTTTTCACGTACAAAAATGGGCCCGCTCGCCTGATAGGGTGAGTCTACCTGGTGATGCTTAAAGGGCAGCAGTATTAAGCTCTCCCCTACTGCGGCATCGCATAGGCTGACCCGGCAAGGATAGCCCAAGGGTTTATCGGGGATGACGCGCCTTGCGCCATGGCTAGCGAGCTGGGCATTATCCATTGCAAAAAACGGCTGAAATAGCGCTCTTGCCAGTGCTTGAACTTGGAAATTCATCATTTCTGCTCCTCATGAAATCAAGCTCAAGCATACAAAGCCCAAATAGAGCGAGCGACCCGATTCTTGCTCTTCTCCTTAAATAAGCAGCGGCTGGCAGTCAGCCGGCTTCGCACAGTCTTACGTCTATTTTTCCAGCCTTCTAAAAACTGTAATACCCCGCTGGTATTCTGGCTGCTATATGACATTGGGGAGTGATCCATGAGTATTTCAAGTGAGCTGCTTGATCGCATTTATGTCAAAACGCCCCAGGGTCAAAAAGAGATAGCCGAGCGCAGCTCAGGCCTTCCGGCCAGACAACGCCGCTTGCTGATCTTAATTGACGGCACAAAATCCAGCAGCGAGCTGGCCGTGCTATTGGCTGAATTTGAGCTTTCAGCTAGGCTGGAGGAATTAGTTGGCCTTGGTTTTATTCAATTAAAAGACACAGCCCGGCAGGAAGAAATCAATGCCAAGGCAGCAGTAGCGCCTGTTGCTGCACATGCCGCCCCACCTGTTCCGCCATCAATCACCCCCCTCAGCATCGACCCTCTATTGCTTGAGCAGGCCAAAAAGCTGATGGTAGAAAGCGCCCAGCATTGCCTCGGCATTATGGCCAGATCATTAATTGAAGAAATACAGCAATCCAATGAAAGTAACTGCAAAGTAGTCATTGCCCGCTGGAATATGGCCCTTCGCCAATCCAGCAAAGCACGCACCCATGCTGATCAGTATGTGGATGCGGTAAAGACTTTAATTGGGATTGATTGAGCCAAACTCGAAGCGTGAAACCAGAGTATTGAGGAGAAATATTGGGCGGGTAAAACTTTAGCCCAAGCTATCTTGCGGGTCTTGCTTTAACCAATACGCCCGCATAAGTTCGTGCGACCAAGCTGGCTGAAGCACTGCTTTGCGAGGTAAAAACTCAATCATGACAGGCTTGATATCAAGCACCGGCGTGCCATTAATTGCGTCAAGCTCAGCAACAATCAGCCTTGTGTCTTACACACGCACAAGAGGACAGATCGTGCTGCCAATGCGATTGGGGCGATTTTTACCTCGCTGGGCAAAGATGCCCACGGCAGACCATTCCTTATTATTTCTTGGGTGACGAGCACCAAAAACGATTTTAGAGGGTTCCACTTCGTGAAAGAGAAATAACACCTCGAGCCTAGTCCTTGATTTTTGGGATATATTTCCAAGATGCTCGATATTAATTTTTCAGCTCCACCATTGTTATATTGCACAGATCGCATGGGCAGCTTGCAGACAAGAAAGATTCACCTTTTTCCAGAGAGATTTTTCCATGACAGCTTGGGCAATAATTGCTTAATACCGTGCCATTTTCGAATTCAAGCAACGTTTCCAAAGCTAGCTTTTCCGCGATTTTCCTTTGTTGCTTCTCCTCCCTTCGCGCTTTCCAATTGAATAAGTTTCCAAACACGTTTGTTGCCTCCACGGTTGACGTTTGTGCTTCTGGGACCAGTGAGAGCTAGGATTTACCAGTTTGTAGTCTAAGAAAATATAGACACCCTAAAGTGACAGATAAACCACCACCGTTGGGGTATTAAAAACGCTTCGCACTATGAAATACCATGCTGGGCACAGCCTTAATAATTTCATTCGAATATATTACATCAGATTGAGCAGAGATTTACACCAAGCCATTGCGCAGAATGAAGTCTTGCCGCTGCAGGCGCGGCTGATGGAGCTGAATAAATGGCTGGGTGTCGAAGTGATCCGCTTCCATCCCTACAGCCTAGCCAGTACCACGCCAGGGTAGTCAGAAAGACAAGCAAAACCGCCTACTGGGCCATTCTTTTGGCTGCAACTTTGGGTGGCTGTTTGCTTACGATGGTGGCCGGTTTGTAAGGCTGACCGGTGCTTTCTGCCAGCGCGCGCAGTCAAAGCCCCTACTCGCCTGCGCACTTATGAAATTGTTTTTATGCAACTGCAAAAAAGCCCTGCTGCCTTTGACTGCCGGGCTTTGATGGTGGACGAGCATGCCTGAAAAAACTTGCAAATCTATGCCGCTAAGGGCTTGCAGGGAGCGATAGTAATATGAGAGAAGTCCACCAGACCTTGTAAAGCTTCGGCAGTAAAAGGCTCAAACAGCGAGATGCAAGACTCTTCCCCTCCCCAAAAATCGTCTTCAGTATGGGGGCGCACTGCTTCAACGATACCGACTGCTTCTACTTGCTGCTTCATGTCGCTCTGCCTTCTGTGATGTGTAAGCGGCAATCACCAGAGCCAAAAGAACGCGTCGATTTGCAATCTGTGGTTGTTGCTGATGAATGTGTACCCTGCCGCTCATATTTCGCAAAACCATTTCCACTTACGAATTTTCAAGCCTATCCCGCCGCCAGGGCTCAGCCTGATGCAGGTATCGGGTAAAGGTGTCTTTAGGGCGCTCAAGCCCCTGAGCCGCCAAAACCCGGGCAGCCATGCCCCGATGGTTGCTGCCATGGGTTAACAGGTGCAGCAGAATTTCCTCAACAGAAAGCTGCCCCTGATCCCCATCTGTAAATTGAAAGCAAATTTGTCTGCCCAGCTCATTCTGGCTAACCGCTTCTGTAAAACCCACCAGCCAAGCATCATTCTGCTGCATCCGCTCTCTTAGCTCAGAAAGTGAAGGTGTTTCAGGGGTATTGTTATTGGTATACAGCTCTGGACTGCCCGATATGCGGCTAATAAAAAGGCTGTCCACAACGGTGGTGTGGTTCAGGATACGGGCAAAGAAAATGGAATCATCATCCGATAGCAAATGAAGCTGCTGCTCACCGCAGGAAAGAAGCTCCGCATTTGCCCATGCCTTGTACTTGAACGCTTTTAGTAAAGTATTATTTGCTTGCATGCTTACTCTGATGTGATAACAACGATGGCAGCCATCAGCCAGTGCATAACTAATTTATACGCAATGACTTGCTGTGGCCTGAATGATTTCATGCTGTGAAATAGCTGTCAGCATACCAAAAGAATAATGACAAACAAATAGCCGCCAGCCTTTCTGAATGCAATCAAATTACCCTTGGTAAAGCTAAAGAAATCGCAGGACTCTGCGCTTCACTAAGGCATCTGCCGCCGCTTCGCTTTATACTGGCAATCCAAACATAAAAATTGCTGGAGACTTGGATGCTTGCTCGATTTCGCCCTCTGATTATTGCCGTCACCGTCGCCTCAACCCTGCTTGCCCCCCTCTCCCATGCTGCCGTCAGTAAAGCAGTTTCAGCCAGCAATAAAGCAGAAAGCAGCAACAGCCTGCTATGGAAAATCGAGAAAAAAGGAACACCTGCTTCCTGGCTTTACGGCACCGCCCATGTGGGCGATCCGCGCGTGACTCAGCTGAGCCCTAAAACCGAAGCGGCTTTTGAGACTTCCAAAAAAGTGGTGACAGAAATTCGCCTCGATTTTGGCATGATGATGGAAATGGGTAAGCGCATGCTGACGCCAGAGCCATCGCTTGCGCAAATTATCGATAAAGAACATTACCAGAAGCTTTTACCCGCGCTTGAAGCGCGCGGCTATCCGGAAGTCGCTACCGCCAAGCTAAAGCCTTGGGCCGCGGCCATGCTGCTGATGACGCCGGTACGCCAGCCTGGGCAGATGCCGCTTGATCTTTTATTTGCCAAAATGGCGATTGAAGGACAAAAGGATTATTCCGGCCTGGAAACTCTGGATGAGCAGCTGAGCCTTTTTGAAACGATTCCGGAAAACAGACAAATCGAGCTGCTTTACGCCGTGCTGGATCAGCAGGCCGAGCTTGAAAAAAGCTATCAGAAGATTCTGGATTTATACCTGAAACAAGATATCAATGGCCTTGCTGAGTATGCCGCACAAGACGATTTTAAAATGGTGGATCAGGCGTGGCTCAGCCAATGGCGGAATCAATTACTGGAAGCCCGCAACCCGCGCATGGCCGAGCGTCTTGGTGACAAGCTAAAAGAAGGCAATGCCTTTATTGCCGTAGGTGCCCTGCATCTGCCAGGCAAAACTGGCCTGATTCAAAGCCTGCGTGATCAAGGCTACCGGGTAAGCCCGGTGAAGTAAGCTGTACACCAGCCTCCCGCACAATAAGTATCTGCACAAGTCATGGCGCTGAAGGGGTGCCATGAACTTGTGCCAATGCTTACACTCCCGCAGATCAGACACTCAGCACAGTGCACCGCAAACGCCTTACGAGACTAGCCCTATGAAATATCACCTTTTACCCAAAACCGATTTAAATATCTCTGCCCTCTGCCTTGGCACCATGACCTTTGGCGAGCAAAACAGCGAAGCCGATGCGCACGAGCAGCTCGATTACGCAGTGGCTGCTGGGATCAACTTTATTGATACCGCCGAAATGTATCCGGTACCCGGCAAAGCGGAGACTCAGGGCTTAACCGAAAGCTATGTAGGCAGCTGGCTGGCTAAGCAAAACCGCGACAAGATTATTCTGGCCAGCAAGATTTCCGGCCCCAACCGTGGAATGGACTGGATACGCGGCGGGCCGCAGCTTAATCGAGAGCAGATTCATGCGGCCTGCGATGCCAGCTTAAAGCGCCTGCAAACCGACTATATCGACCTGTACCAGTTGCACTGGCCTGCCCGCCATGTGCCCATGTTTGGACAAAGCTATTACGACCCCAAGCAAGAGCCTGCCCATACGCCGGATTTTACCGAGCAGCTTGAAGCGCTCAATGAGCTGGTGCAAGCCGGTAAAGTGCGTCATATCGGGTTATCCAATGAAACACCTTGGGGCGTGATGGAAGCCTGCCATGTAGCACAAACACAGTCTTTGCCACGCATTGCCACCATTCAGAATGTATTTAATTTAATTAACCGTCAGTTTGAAAATGGCTTGGTTGAAACCTGCCATCGTCAGGATGTGGGCCTGCTGGCGTATAGCCCGCTGGCGTTTGGTTTGCTTTCAGGTAAGTACTTTGACAACCCGCAAGCGGCTGGCCGGATGACGCGCTTTAGCAATTTTGGTGCGCGTTACTTAAAGCCCGCCGTACCTGGCGCAATTGAAGCCTATGTAAAACTCGCCCGCGCTCATGGCTTATCGCCAGCACAAATGGCGCTGGCTTGGGTCAGCAGCCGCTGGTATGTAGCCAGCAATATTATTGGTGCCACCACCATGGCCCAGCTTAAAGAAAATATCGGCAGTCTGGATATCGTGATTACACCAGAATTAGATGCAGCGATTGAAGCGATTCATAAACAAAGCCCTAATCCTGCAAATTAAACATATTAATTCTTTAGTTTACTGTCAGCAAAATTGGGCCTATTGCCAGCCATATCCGCAACAGGCCCAATTTACTCAGCAAAGACTTAATCCTTTCTGAATTAAATCTATATCGATTGCAAGCCTTTACTTCTATTTCAGAAACGACTCATCCTTAGATGAAAACGGTTAAAGCATTACGCTGAAAAACAGACCATTCATCCAGATATAACCGCCCCCGCCTTATTTGAATTAACGACAATTGATTTTAATCAAAACCATTCTATAAAGATGACAAGCATCTGCTTTCAATCTGTCTCCCAAGGAGATCATTTTATGTTTGGTTTTACTCAAAAAACAGAAACAAAAAACACAGCAGATGTGCAACTCGATACGATGAAAGCAATTCTTGATCATGTGGATAATATGATCTTGCTCTGCGATACCAGCCATGAAAACAATGTGTTTTATGTTAATCAAACCGCCAAAGTCGTTTTTGAAAAATATCGTCAGGAAATGACGCAAGTTTTACGGGGGGCAGATCCAACCACGGCACATGGCGGCTCTATCCACCGGTTTCACCATAATCCGGAGCGTGTTCGGCGCATTTTGCAAGAATTGGGCAGTGGCGCAAAAAATGCCACTCACGTGGCTGATATTCCCTTGGGCAGCATTACTTTGCGTACCAAAGCTTACCCTATCTGGGATACGGCCGACCCCAGCAAAGTAAAATGCTATCTGGCCTGCTGGGAAGATATCACCAGCAAAGTAAAGCATGAAGAGCTTCAGAAAAACGTAGCCAGTAAGGCCAATGAGCTGCACGAGCAGGTTTCATATATTGCCGCCACCATGGAAGAAGTCAGCACCAGTATTGATGAAGTGGCCCATACTACGGCCGAAGCCAGCAACAGAGGTAATAGCGCTTATGACAGCGCCAATGAAGGGCAAGTTGTAGTGGAGGGCGCGGTGCGCGGTATGCGCGATGTGGCTGAATTAGTCCGCACCACCGCCGGTGTCATTGGCCAGCTCAACACCCAATCCGATAAAATTGGCGTGATTGTAGGCGTGATTAAAGATATCGCCGATCAAACCAATTTACTGGCGCTGAACGCCGCCATTGAGGCAGCACGGGCAGGCGATACCGGTCGGGGCTTTGCAGTGGTGGCCGATGAAGTGCGTAAATTATCCGAGCGCACCGCCAAAGCCACAGCCGAAATTGGCGCTTTGATTCACTCCATCCAAATGGAAATCGAACGTGCAGTCGGCACCATGAATTCAGGCGAAAAAGATGTCACAGCTGGCGAGGAAAAAGCCATAAGTGCAGAAAAAGCTTTAGTACGAATCGTGCAGGATGTAAGCGCGATGCGTAATCTGATCAGCGAAATTTCCGGGGCATCCGAGCAGCAAGCAAGCTCTGTTAGAGATATTGCCCAGCGGCTAGAAATTATTACTTCACAACAATCATAAGCTTCAAAAGACATAAAAAATCCCCCGCAGGCACAAGGCCAGTGGGGGATTTTTTTAGACTAAATAAAAAACTTTTTAGTTATTACAGATCTTTAGCGTTTTTAGCCAGGTAGTCAGCAACGCCAGCAGCATCTGCCTTCATCCCTGCTTTACCTTTGTTCCAGCCAGCCGGGCAAACTTCACCGTGCTCTTCTGTGAATTGCAGTGCGTCTACCACGCGCAGCATTTCGCTGATATCACGGCCCAGTGGCAAGTTGTTTACCACTTGGTGCTGAACCACACCTGATTTATCAATCAGGAAAGAGCCGCGCAATGCAACGCCAGCACCAGCCAGCTCTACATCAAAAGCCTGGCAAATTTCGTGCTTGATATCGGCAACTAGGGTGTAACCCACTTGGCCAATACCCCCTTTTTCTACCGGAGTGTTACGCCATGCAGCGTGAGTAAACTGGCTGTCGATCGACACGCCGATTACTTCTACATTACGTGCTTTGAATTCTTCCAGACGGTGATCAAAAGCGATCAGCTCGGATGGGCAAACGAAAGTGAAATCGAGTGGATAGAAGAACACCACGGCGTATTTACCAGCGGTTGCTGCCTTAAAGTTGTAGCTTTCTGTGATCTCGCCATTACCGAGAACGGCTGCTGCGGTGAAATCTGGTGCGCTTTTACCAACGAGTACGGCCATGCTGATGCTCCTAATGTTTTAAAAAATTAAACCCGCTGTATTCTGGGGCAATTAGTCGGACTCTGTCCAATCAACAAAGTTCATCTTCATCATAGCTTTTCTCAATGAAGCATTTATGAATACGCCAGAACTGGCATGCTTCTTTTTGAGCAAAAAACAAGATGATGAACAGGTATGATCCACTTAAACCTTAAAGCGATCCACTGCTTTTTGTAAATCAGAAGAAAGATCACTTAAGTTTCTGGCTGCATCACGCACCTGCTGCAAAGCTTGGTTATTGTCGTGCACCATGATGTTGATTTTATCCACATTGGATGAGATATCCTCGGTGGCCTTGGATTGCAATGCCGTTGTTTTGGCAATGTGATGAACACTTTCCGACATTTTATTAGTGCCCGCAGTGATTTCAGCAATCTGATCAGCCGCCTCCCTAGATAGCTCAACGCCTTCTTCCACCTGCTGTAAAGCCAGCTCCATGCCTTGCGCCGCCTGCATTGTTTCATCCTGAATCAGCGCAATCATTTTGCCAATATCCAGCGTGGCATTGCTGGTGTTCTCTGCCAGCTTTCTGACTTCATCGGCCACCACGGCAAAGCCCCGCCCCTGCTCACCCGCTCTGGCGGCTTCAATCGCTGCATTTAAAGCCAGTAAATTGGTTTGATCTGCTACGCCACGAATGACACCAACCACGTTTGAAATCTCTGTTGAGCGCCCTCTTAAACCATTCATCAATACAGATTGCGCCTTGACCACCGCCTCAATTTTAGCAATTTCACCGGAAGTGGCCCGCACACCAAATTCGGCCTGACGCGCATTGGTTTCAGCAACATGGCTCATGGTTTCTGTGGCAAGCGCATTTTCGGCAATTAAATTAATCCCCACTGACACTTCTTCAATCGCTCCAGCCGTTTGCTCAGCCGCCTTAGCCTGCATTGTTGAGCCCTGTGCTACCGTATCCGCATGGCCAACCAGCTGAGCAATTTGCACGTTCAGCTCTTGAACTTGCAGCTTAACCATACCAATCATTTCTGCCAAAGACGCTACAAACAGATTAAAAGCCTGCGAAGTACGGCCAATTTCATCACCGCTACTGACTTCTAAGCGATGGCTTAAATCAGCATCTCCGGCAGATAATTGCATCATGGCCTGATTTAATCGCAAAATGGGCTGGGTTAAATAACTCAGCGTGGCAGATAAAATAATGGATAATAAAATCAATCCCAGCCCACCAATTAAAAATGACATCCGTAATAAACGATCAGAGCGCGCATAAAACTCGGATGTAGGCACATTAATAACGAGGCTCCAGACTGTGCCGCTTTTCCCTAATTTAATTGGCATAAAAAAGCGAATAAACCCGCCATTGTCAATATGCAAAGCTTTGCCCGTCTGAACCTCTGCCAATACATTGGCGGGTATTTCACTGCTATTAACAGGCTTGGCTAAAAGCGCGGAATCTGGATGGCTGCCATAGAGCCCCCCCGCACTGATTAAGCTGATAAAACCGCTTTCAAATACTTTGACCTGACTCAGTGTTTTTTGTAAATCACCCATTGCAATATCACTGCCCGCCACTCCTAAAAACTGGCCCTGATATTGCAAAGGCAAAGCAAATGACATCATTAAGACTTTGGTATCACTGTCTACATAGGGCTCAATGACTGTTTGCCTGCCAGAAGCTTTAGGCGCGGTGTAATAGGCTCCGCCGTAATAAGCCTCTTCCCATTTGCGGATAGCCGCCTCATCCATTCCTTCGCTGTAGGCGTACTCCATCAGCTCTATTTTTTCGCCCTTACGCAAAGCCCATGGCGCATAAGCCCCTGAAGGATAAGCCGTTTTGTCTTTGGTAAATTCAGCATCTTTGCCATCAAATTTACCATGCTCATAAATCAGCCACAGATCATACAGATCGGCATTATCTTTTAATGCCTGCAGCAGCAGGCTGTTGGTTTGATTACGCTGCAACAGGCCGTGCTGCTTGCTGCTTTCCAATCCGCTGACCAGTGTCTGCAAGGGGCCCAGTGGTTTTTCCAGCTCGGTTTGCGCAAATAAGGCATAGCGCTTTGCCATATTCTCTGCGCTGCTCAAAGCCTCGGCGCTCATTTCCTGCCGCGTATTCCAGGCCAGCACAGACAGCATCAATCCTAAAATAACAAATAAAGAGCCCAACACTGTCAGCATTATTTTGGCTCGAAAACCAAGCTTTTCCATGGGCGTCACCCTTTTAAAAAGGAGAAGGATTGAGACGTAAGAGTAGCCGTATTTAACCCCGGATGTATGAGTTTTTCCGCATAAAACTTATAAAAACAAAGCGCATAAAATACAGAAAAATAGCATCAGGAATACATACGATTCACAGCAGCTGCTTACTCAGAAAATGAACAAATACAGTGCAATGTAAGCAATATGCAAACAAAGCACCACCCCATAATGTCCCTAATACCTTTATTGCCAGAATGAAGTACTGCATTAGCCAATGAGTGTTAGCATCAGATTCCCCTAACTCATGTACCTGCCCCGCCGAATACTAATCCTTCTTGCAAAACCCTTCTTGTTGAAGTGTTGCGTCGGTTCGAAAAGCATCCTACGCCGCACCTGCAAAAGGCCCCCATGCCCCATCTCGCCCCTCTGGGCTATCAAGTCAAAACCCAAGATATTGCCGTTGCCGGTGGTTTAAATTTAAATATTCGCTCTTTGCTCGATATTCAGCAGTATTTCGATCCCGAAGGTGAAGCCGAAGATGCAGGTATCTCTGCAGCCAGCTGGCCACTCTTTGGTCTGGTTTGGCCTTCAGCACAAAAACTGGCCGATTTAATGCAGGCATATACCCTTGGAGAAAGACGGATTCTGGAAATTGGCTGTGGCCTTGCACTGGCCAGCATGGTGGTGCACCGCAGGCATGGCGATATCACCGCCAGCGATTGCCACCCATTAACCGAAACGTTTCTGAATGCCAATCTGCAGCTCAATACCCTGCCTGCGCTGAAATACAGCACCGGCAACTGGGACAGGGCCAATCCTGAATTAGGGCAGTTTGATCTCATCATTGGCAGCGATATTCTGTACGAGCGCAACCAGCCTGCGGCCCTTGCACTCTTTATAGATTTACATGCTGCGGCTCGTGCCGAAGTGCTGATTATTGATCCCAATCGCGGCAACCGCAGCGCCTTCAACCGCCAGATGGCCGGGCATGGTTTTCAGCTTGATGAAACCCTGATCAATACCCCTTTGCACGATGGCAGTGCCTATAAGGGAAGGCTATTGAGATATAGACGCGGGGATTAAACAGCGGGCTGGCGATGCAATTTTAAAAACACCATCGCCGCCAGCAGCGCATCGTTCAGCGGATCATGGCGGGGCAAATCGGGCAGATTCAGTGTTTGCAGAATATGGCTCAGGCTTAGATCTACATCGGGGCGATGCGCCGTTACCATTTGGTCGTAAAACAAGCCGGACACCTCGATACTGGCATTGGGTAAAGCGACGCCCAGCATGGGTTTAAGCAGGCGGCCCAACACTGTTAGATCGAACTCCAAGTAATAACCCACCAAGGGCCGGGGCCCGACAAAGTGCAGCAAGGCCACCAGAGCCTGCTCTATTGGTAGCCCTTCTTGCACATCCTGATGCCGCAATCCATGCACAGCAATACTCGCCGGATCGATCTGCCCTGCGGGCTTCACCAATAATTTCAGATGCTCTGAAACGATAATCCGCGAGCCTTTTATCCGGATGGCGGCGATGCTTAAAATCTCTGCCTGCCTTGGGTCAAGGCAGCTCATTTCGCAATCAAGGCTCACGTACTCATCAGCCGGGGCCTCATCCCACAAAAAGGCAAACGCCGGATTGGCCAGCGCTAGGCTGCGCGATCTACGCCAGCGCTGCCAATAATCCATCAGGCCACTCATCACATCCCCTGCTTGAAATAATGGCTGAACCACTGAGCATATTTATTCACCACCGACAGCGTGCCTTTTAATCGCTCAGGCCCTGAGGTGACGCCACTCATAACATGCCCAGCTTGAAATGATGGCTGATCAGCTGGCGAAATTGCTTCACCACTGAGAGTGTATCTTTTAATAACTCGCGCTCCAGCGTGGTTAAAGCCGCAGGATCGATCAGATGATCAACCGGTTTATCCATGGCCTGATTCATCAACCCTGCTTTGAGTTGCAAGCCCTGCAAAAACGCCAGAGATTCGGCTAAATCATGGCCAAAGCGCTCGTTTAAATGACCTATATCGCTTAAACGCTGAATGCGCTGGTAGCTATTACTCTCTTCCACCCCATATTGCAGCGCAAGGCTACGTAAACCATGCACCACAGGGAAAATGCCGCCTTTTTTAATATCCAGCGCATCCTTATCCGGCCCAGCCGTGGCAATCAACCTAGAAAACAGATTAATCGGCGGGGAGAATTGTTCCACCGGAAAAGCAAAACGCGATAAAAACGCTGCGTTATCGCCTAAATCCTGTTGCAAATACTGACGCAAGCCCTCAAACAAAGCCACCTGCCCGCAAACAGGCCGTGCATCCAGCCAGATCGCCATATGCATCACATTTTCACTGCTGGCGCTGCTGGTCCATGCATTAATCTGCCGCTTATAGCCCGACACACTTTGCCGCCATAAAGGATTAGAAACCATCACCCTGCCGGGACAAGGCGGATAACCAAAGGCAATCAGCTGCTGATTAAATTCACTGCAAACACGCTCCAGATCTGGATGCTGATAATCGTCTTCAATAATCAGCGCATTATCCTGATCGGTATTTAAAATCTGCTCTCCCCGCCCTTCCGAGCCTAAAACCAGCAGGCACACATGCGGCAGCATCTCTGGCGGGGCCAGCAGGGTAAACAAGCGGCTGAATAAACGCTGGCGAATTTCCCCAACCAGCTCGGCCAGCAGGGTGATTTTCATGCCATTGCCGTGCAGTGTGCGTATTAATTGCTGCGTACTTTTCACCGCCGCTAAAAGCGCATCAGGATGATGAGCACGGCCAATCTGCGCGGTAATGCCGCGTGGGTTATGCGAGTTATTAAAGAAAGCCGACATCAGCTCGATCTGCTCCAGAACGCCGCAAACCTCGTCGCCCTCCAGCACCACCAGCCTCTGCACCGAATGGCGCATCATCAAGAGCATGGCGTGATGCAGATCGTCCTCTGCTTTTACACAAATCAGCGGGCGCTTAAGGTGACGGTAAATGGCTTCATGATTGGCATCCAGCCCATCCACCACCACATTACGTAAATCGCTTTGGGTAAAGATTCCTACCCCTGAGCCCTCTTTCACCAACACCGCCCGGCTGTGCGCGCGTTTCATCAGCCGCGCCGCATCCATCACCGTGGCAGTTTCTGCCAGCCAGCAAGGCGTGTGCAAGACCGCATCACCCACCCTAGGCTGCAGCTCTTGCACGGGCTGGCTGAGCGCGGCCAGTTTACGCGCCACATCGGCATAAAAAAACGCTGCAAACTGGCTGTTGGCATCGCTGATTTTCATCGCCACATCGCGCCGGATATGCCAAAGCAACGTGTCTTCTTGCGCATGCAAAGTGCAGCAGGCCTTGCCACTAAGCAGCGACTTGCTATCGAGCACATCAAAGCAGCCATAAAAGCTAGCCTCGCCCGCCTCCCTGACCAGCCCTTTCATCACCACCAGCAAGGCATCCACCACATCACCCTGCTGCTGAATCACCGATCCGGCCGCGTAATAAGCCACATCCAGCGCTGCAGCAACACGATCCCGCTCTGCAGTATTCAGGCTGTTAAACGGTGCACGATTGAAATCAAAAGATGTCGTCATAAATCCCCCAATATCTAATTTTAGATTTAAGGAAGAGGGAAAAGCAGACAGATCTGCTTGCTTATTGATATGGATCTGATGTTACCCGGTAAAACCCAAATTTTAATGCACTGAGGACTCAGCGTTACGGGGAGAAAAATACTGAAGGATAAAGCGGACAACGACGGCCAATGCCATCCTTAAGACGAAAAAAAACCCTTGATCAACAAGGGCTGTTTTTCTTGGGGCATTTGAAGCGTATTTAAATACACTCCATTCCCATTGTTACTACTCGACTCTGCCAAGTATGAAACACTTGGCGGAGAGCAAGGGATTCGAACCCTCGATACAGGTTTTGCCCGTATGCTCCCTTAGCAGGGGAGTGCCTTCGACCACTCGGCCAACTCTCCATCAAGACTGCGGATCATACTCATTTACTTACAATCTAGTCAACAAAAACTTTCTATTCAGCACTAAAAATATATTTTTCTACTTCACTACCAACATTTTTCCCTTACAAATCAGCAGGTATCTGCGGCGCACCACTTCCAATCACCATGCCATAAGCCATCCACAGCATCAGCAGGCCATACATAATTCTTGGGAACCACTCGGCGACTTTGCTTTGAAAATCGGCAATCGTTGCACTTTCCATGTTTACGTGCCGCAGCAACATTTCAGGCAAAGTGCCGCTGGCCTCCCCCGTTTGCACAAAACCGATCACCCGGGTATCCCCTAAAAAAAGCTGGTGATCTAGTGCTTTAGCTAGGCTATCCCCACGTTGCATTTTGGGCAGAATACGGCTGTATTCACTGCGGATCAGCCGATTATGAATCGCCCGGTTCGCCTTAGGCAGGGCATCAAACATAGGCAGGCCTGCTTCCAGCATCAGCGCCAAGCTTTCAAAAAAATCCCGCGCATTGCGCCGCACATGCATGGCACCAAACAGCGGCATCTTGATCAACAGCGTTTCAATTTGCAGCCTTAAGCGCGATGGCCCCGATACTTCCAACCAATCCGAAACCCCTCTGAACAAACCATAGAGGCTGATAAAAAACAGCAAGGGCCGCAGGCAGCGCCACAAATAAGCAGCAGGGCTCAGCGCGCCCAAAACCAAATCGGGCAAAGGTTGTACTGATAAAGCCAGCACAAACACCACGATGGGCAACATCATTTTGGAGCGCATCTGGCGGCTTAATCTGGCCTTCAGCGTATAGCGCTCAGCCAAGCGAAAGTAAGTATGTGCTGGGCTGCCCGCGCTAATCGCCGCATGCAGCAAATCTGCTTCCAGATCGCTAAACAAAGCAGCCATCCTGCCTGCCGCCGCCACATCCTTGCCCCGCCCCAGCCATTTGCGCGCCTCTTCCACCCTGGGCTGGGCTGCTTTCGCCAGCCGCAAGGACAAAAAAGCCTGCGCCACCGGCAGGCCTGCTTTCTCCATCGTTGCCAGATGGGTAAACAGATCTGCACGGATGGCGTCAGTGAGTGGGGGGAGTTTGGGTTTAGGCATGGGGTTTAGTTTAGAAGGAAAAACCTTATAAAGATGCGACACGCTATCAATTTAAACGCGTTTAAATAAAACTATCATCAAAATATATTTTGACCTGCGCTAGTTTGTGATCGGCATCAAAATAAAACTCAATATTAGTTGTGCCAACATCATCCCCGCACTGGTTTAATGACCAATTCTTTTTACTTGCTGCGGATAGCTTTATCTTTTTGCCCCTGAGTGATATGTCTCTTTCAGCCAGACTCATCACTTCTTTCTCTGATTTTATGCCCAGCAAAGCCATTATTTCTGACTTTTTCTGCCCGATATAAAACTGAGTTCCCAGCTTATATTTTGAATTTGATAAGCTAATCCGCTCTATTTGCTTTTCTCTTTTTTGTTCATCTGCAATCGTAATGATTAAGCCCGGATAGATTAAATCTTTAAGAAAATAAGAACCAGAATTACCATATGAGTGATATTTATAACGTTTGGTTTGCTCAGGTTGCCCTATTTTTTTAAAAACAACATCACTTTTATCCAGTAAATTCACGCTATTAACACTTATCTGGCTGGGCTTTAAACAAACCATTTCAGCCTGATCGGCACTACTTGCACACAAGCTGGCTGAAATTAAAAATAATGAAATGAACAAATAATGTTTATTTATATGGGTAAGAGAATACATTCAACATTCCTTGAGGCTTTTTTAGTCGAAAAACATAGTTAACATGTGACTCAATCATATGAGGTTTTCAAAGAAATTGCCCTAGTCACAAACCAGCACCTGCTGCATTCCCCCCCACTTTCCGCTACCCTCTGCCCTAAGCCCATTGAATAAGACTTTCCCGTGCTGCATCTATTCCAATCCAACCGTATCGATGTTCTGCTGGCGGCGCTGGCGCATCAGTTAGAGACCTCGCCCTTAGCTTCCCCCTTTGAGCAGGAAAAGATTGTGGTGCAGTCTAAGGGGATGGGGCGGTGGTTGAATTTTCGTTTGGCAGAAAAGCAAGGGATGACGGCGCAGATGGGCTATCCGCTGCTGGCGTCTTTTTTCTGGGATTTAATGCAGCGCACGTTGGGCGGCAATCTGCCGAAAAAATCGCCGTTTTCGCGGGAGATTATGGGTTGGCGGGTGCTGGCCTGGCTGGATTCCCAGCCCAATGCGCCGGTATTACTCAATTATCTGCGTGAAGGCGGGGATTTTCGGCGTTTTGAATTAGCCACACGCATTGCCGATGTGTTCGATCAGTATCTGGTTTACCGCGCCGATTGGCTGCTGGCTTGGGAAAAAAACCAGAGCCTAGGGCTGGGGGATGATGAAGCTTGGCAGGCGGCGCTGTGGCGCTATTTATCTAAAGATGAGCTGGATATCCGCATTGATGGCGGGCATCGTGGCGCTTTGCTGGCGGCCACTCACCAGCGGCTGCTCGACCCGCGACCGCTGGATTTGCCCAGCCGTGTTTCGCTATTTGGCATCTCCAGCCTGCCACCGGTGTATATGGAGATTTTGCGCGCGCTATCGAAACGCTGCGAGGTGTTTATCCATGCGCTCAATCCTTGTGGCGAGCCTTGGGGCGAGATTCGGGATGCGGCGGAAATCGCGCGGCTCTCTGATGGTTTTGATCCTGAAGACCTGTATCTAGAAGTGGGCAACCCGCTCTTGGCCGTGTGGGGCAAGCAGGGGCGGGAGTTTTTTAATCAGCTGATTGCCGAACCGGAAATCGTTGAATACTTCACACCTTTCCCTGGCAATCACGACACGATGTTGCAAACGCTGAAAAGCGATGTACTGGAGCTGGTGGCCCGCAGCCCGGAAACCGCGCTGCGCGTATCCGCAGAGGATAAATCCCTGCAAGTGCATATCTGCCATTCGGCCATGCGCGAAATTGAAGTGCTGCACGATCAGCTCTTGGCGCTATTCGAGGCCGATGCCACACTTACCCCGGCCGATATTGTGGTGCTGATGCCCGATATCGAACATTACATTCCCTATATTGAGGCCGTATTCGGTCGCAATTTAGAAAAGGGCAGTGCATTGAGCGCGCCGCATGTGCCCTTTGCCATTGCCGACCGCAGCCTGAAAGACGCAGCGCCCTTGGCGCAAGCCCTGCTGGAGCTGCTCACCCTACCGCAATGCCGCTTTGCCAGCGATTGGATGATGGCGCTGCTGGATATCCCCGCCATAGCCCGCCGCTTTGAAATCCCTGCTGCCGAGCTACCCACCATCCACCGCTGGATCAGCGAATTGGGCATTCATTGGGGAAGAGACGGCGAGCATAAGGCCGAGCTAGGTTTACCCAATACCTTTGAGCACACCTGGCGCTTTGGGCTGGATAGATTGCTGCTCAGCATTGCCCTGCCCGCTGGGGTGGCGGGCGCTGCCGCACCGCTGTTTGCCGGCACATTGCCCAGCTCTGGTGTGGCAGGCAATCAGGCGCAGCTGGCTGCTGGGCTGGCGGCTTTTGCCGAAACGCTGTTTGAGCAAGCCGCAGCCTTATCCGGAGAGCACACCCCCGAAGTCTGGCATAACAAATTGATCGCCATGATAGAGGCGCTGTTTGCGCCAGATGATGATGAAGCGCTCATTTTGGCCGATTTACGCGAGCAGATTATTGAATTTTCCGAGCAAAGCCGTGCCGCCAACTACGATGCACCGGTGGATTTATCCGTGCCGCGCAGCTGGCTCAATGGTGCACTGTCCGGCAAGATTCCAAGTGGTGGATTTTTAACCGGCGCGGTGACGTTTTGCGCCATGGTGCCGATGCGCTGCCTGCCCTTCAGAGTGATTGCCCTGCTGGGCTTTAATGACGGCGCTTTCCCGCGCGAATCGCGCCCACCGGGCTTTGATTTGATGGCGCACAATCCGCAATATGGCGACCGATCCCGCCGTGCCGATGATCGCTATTTATTCCTTGAAACGCTGCTTTCGGCCAGCGATGTGCTGTATCTGAGCTATGTAGGCCGTGGCATTCAAGATAATGGCGTGATTCCGCCATCGGTGGTGGTATCTGATTTACTCGACGCCGTGGGCCGTAGCTTTGTGCTGGAAGACGCCCCGCCACAACCGGCGCTAGGCAACGAGGCACTAAAATGGCGACGTATCGAGCGCGAGCGCCTGCTTAAGCATCTGATTACCGAACACCCGCTGCAGCCTTTTAGCCCGCGCTATTTTCAAAACAAAACCCCGCGCTATTTTAAAGACGCGGCCATTAACCTTCCCGCCTATTCCCCGCTCTGGTTTGCCGCCGCCACCGCCATTGGTCAGCCACAAGGCCAGCCACTCTCAGTATTGGCAGAAAGCTTGCCGCTACCCGATGCAGAATTTAAAAACGTCGCATTTAACGATTTGCTGGCCTTTTGGCGCAACCCTACCCGCTATTTACTCAGAAACCGCATCGGCATCCGCCTTGCCGACGAGGCAGTGGAGTTTGAAAGCAATGAGCCATTCAGCCTGTCTTTTTCCGCCAAAAGCGAACTAAACCAAGTGATCTGGCAATCCCTAGAGCAAGGCTGGAGCAGTGATTCCATCGCCACCGGCCGCGCCGCTGGCCTGCTGCCGCACGGTGGTTTTGGTGATATGAGCGCAGCCAAGCAATCGGCCACGTTGCGCAAGCTCTATAACGCCGCCGAGCCACTGCTCAGCGATGCAACGCTGGCACCACATACTTTTCTGTTTAAATTTGCAGATGATTTGCAGCTCAGCGGTGCGCTGCACCAGCTGCGCCCCAACGGGCAGGTGGCGGTCTGGACAGACCACAGCTCGCCCATCGAGCTGATTGCCTGCTGGCTGAAACACCTCGCCCTCTGCCATGGCGCGCCTGAAGGCGTGCAACAAGAAACCCGTATCGTCAGCCAGAAAGGCCACTGGCGCTTTGGCACGGTAGAAAACGCAGGGGCAGAGCTGGAAAAATGGCTGAAATATTACTGGCAAGGCCTATCTGAACGCCTGCCCTTTGCCACCCGCAGCAGCGCCAAATACGCCGAAGCATTGAGCAGCGAAGAGGGCTCGGAAGACGCCGCCGAAAAAGCTGCAAGGGAAAGCTGGCACGGCAACAGCCTGCGCGGCTTTGCAGGCGAAGAATCAGAAAGCTGGTACGAAATGGCTTGGCGCGGGCAAAGCCTGCTGGCCGATGAGGGATTTGCGGAAATGGCCGAAACACTGCTGCTGACAATGTATCAGCACAGAAAAGAAGCTTAAATCTGCCGCTGATTTACCGATGTGACCGAGTCTCAAAGAAATACAGCATTAAAATAAAAAAACCTCCTTTTAAACTAGCAGCCTGTCGGGCTTGAGCGTCCGTAGCGAGAAAACGTCCGGTTTGAGACAGATTTTGAGGTTTTTTGAGGCGAATAGCGGGCTATTTAACGAAAAAAAGCTCGAAATATGGCCAAATCCGGCGTTTTTGCAGTAGGACAGTATTAAGTCCGACAGGCTGCTAGGGAGGCTTTTTCAATTCAGCGGGATAAAGCTCCGCTTATTCGATTACTTATGGTGTTGCGGAGCAACCGAATGCAAGAGCTTATCGGTGTACGCCAAAGCAGCTGCAGAAACAAGGAAAGACAAATGAATAATCACCTGCCATTGCATGGTGACTGGGTTCATTTTGTCGGCATTGATAAAGGTCTGTAGCAGGTGAATCGACGAAATACTGATAATCGCCATCGATAATTTAACTTTCAGCACCGTGGCGTTTACATGGTCCAGCCATTCCGGCTGATCAGGGTGAGTGCTGATGCGCAAGCGGGATACAAATGTTTCATAGCCGCCCACGGTCACCATCAAGAGTAAATTGGCAATCATCACCACATCAATCAGGCCCAGTACCGAGAGCATAATTTGGGTTTCTGTCAGCGTGGTCAGATTCATCATCATCGTATAGAGCGCGGCCAGAAATTTATACGCGTAAACCCCCTGTACGATGATCAAACCAAGGTAGATAGGCAGCTGCAACCAGCGGCTGCCAAAAATGATTTTGCCTAAAAGATTAGAGTGAGCGCTGTTATGGTTGGAGGCTTGCATACACTTCTTAAATGAGATTGAAATTGAATTGTCTATGCTGTTGTGTCTGCCTGAAAAGTATCTTGCTCAAACACCCAGCCCGTCTTCTGATTGCCTGCATCAAAAAAAGTTCTTCGCCAGCAAAAAAAGCCTTTTAAGATTTTCGTGCACGAGTATTACAAAAAGATAATCAAAAATACTGCACTGAAAAAAACAAACCCTTGCTCAACAGAGAGACAAGGGTTTGTTTTTTAAATCACGTGCGGCAATCGCTCAGGTACAGCGCCTGTTAAAAGCGCTCTTCCATACGCAAATAGCGCCACTGGCCAACCGGCAGATCAGACAGCGATACGCGGCCAATACGCAGGCGGCGGATATTGATTACTTTTAAGCCAACCAACTCGCACATGCGGCGAATCTGACGCGGGCGGTTTTCACGTAAAACAAAGCGCAGTGCATCTTCACTTTGCCAGCTGACTTTCGTTGGCTTTAAACGCTCATCATCTAGGCTTAAGCCGTTGTTTAATTGCTTCATCCCTTCATCAGACAAAAAGCCTTCAACCTGCACCACGTATTCGCGCTCAACATCTGCATCCGACATCAGCTTTTTAGCGATACGGCCATCTTGCGTTAGCACCAATAAGCCTGAGGAATCTACATCCAGACGCCCTGCGGGGGCTAGGTTGTGCATATGTTTTTTCAGAAAAACAATGCCGGATTTATCGCCAATAAAACGAGTTTCAGCTTTGATTAAGGTCCATGCCGGGCGCTCGCCTGGCTCGGCAGGGCCGGATACATAGCCCACAGGCTTATGCATCAGAATGGTGGCTCGCTCAGCCTGAAATACCGTAGCCTGGCGCTCTAAAGTGATTTTTTGCTCAGGCAAAACACGGCTGCCAAGGGTATTAACGACTACACCATCGACTTTTACCCAGCCTTGTTCAATAAATTCGTCGGCCTCGCGGCGTGAGCACATGCCCAGCTCGGTCATGCGTTTGGATAAGCGGATGGATTCAGTCATGGTCGTAATACTTTTCATAAGAGCAATCTGCCATTGTACCCGCTACAGACAAAAAAAAACGCCACCGTGTCGGTGGCGTAAATACATACAGAGGAGAGAGATGAAACAACATCGAATTTGATTCAATGTACACAATACGTTTCAGCAGCCATCATTCTAATTTCAGAGAATAATTGCGTCGTTGCATAAATTACATTATATGCAGCGAATATTACCCAACGAAGACAAGCTATAACTGCCACTCCGCACATTTAATCTGAAAATTGAATATCTTCTGCAGCCAGTGCGACTTATGCTTAAGCTAAATCCACCTGAAGGTGCTTCCATGAACTACGACAGCTTACTGACTCCGAAAATTCACGATATCAATACTTTCCAGGATTTTCGGGAAAGCCTTGCAGATCATGCACCAAGGATCGAGCAAATTATTGCCGAGCTGAAACGTGATCCTGGCAAGATGATTTTAATTTCTGATCTGTTTCGTGCATTTCATAATATTAAAGGCGATGCTGGGCTATGCCGTGTAGAGTTTGTCGTCCCTTTGGTGCACGGTATAGAAACACTGCTTTCCAGAATGCGTGCGGGCGAGCTGCAGCTCACCGAAGTTTTATCTGAGGTTTTGCTGCTGACTTTAGACAGGCTTGAGCAAGCGGTTGAATCGCTCAGCAATAATTCATCGGCCAGCAGCCTGCATCTGCCCACTTTAGCCCGTGGCCTTGACGGGCTTTCCACCTTGCAGGCCGAAGAGCTGGATCCTGCTTGTTCTAGGCTGATTGAAGCCGTTACTGGTTTTAAACATGCCGCAGTGACATTACCAGACCGTACCCGTGCCGAAGTAGAACGCTCAAATGAAGAGCGTAGCCAAGATTTGCGTTTTTTTCGCAATATGGCGCTGCAATTGGAAATGCGCTCGCCGCTGTTTCGTGGGCGTACCGCACGCAATCTGCAATTGGCCTTGGCCACAAATAAAGCCGCAGGCGGCGTGGTCTCCAGCGTCCAACTTGAAGCGGCCGTTTATATGCACGACATTGGCATGATGTTTTTGCCCGAATCGCTGTGGCTAAAAGTAGAAAGAATGTCCGACATCGAGCGGGCACAATTAGTCGATCACCCCGCTTGGGCTGCAGGCCTCTTAGCCAGAATGGATGGCTGGCAAGATGCTTCCAATATGTGTTTACAGCACCACGAGAGCATTGAAGGCAACGGTTACCCTAATAAGCTCAGCGGCAATGATATTGTTCCGGGCGCAAAAATACTGGCGCTGGTTGATGCTTTTGAGGCCGTCATGCTCAAACACAGCCATCGCGGCCAGAATAAATCTGTGCTGCGGGCCATTGCCGAGGTCAACGCCTCTGATCAGCAATTTGATCCGGATTGGATCGAGCCATTTAACCGGGTGATTCGCACCATGATGGAAAACGGCGGTTTATAAGATGCGCCTTGGGGCGCATGCTGCTGCAAAGCGCCCCTTCTCAAAAAAAACCTCAAACCTGCAGGCACTGAGAAAACCCAAAAGTAGTCAGGGCATATCTGTGTGCTCTGTGTCTGCAGAACTTTTTAGGCTGTTACTTATTTAATTTTCATTCTCGGGGCGCTGCCAGTCTGGGGGCGAATTCCTGAAGAATAAACTCAACAAAGGCGGCGGCTTTAGCCGGCAGCCACTCGCGGGCCGGATAAACCGCATAGACTGGTAAGCCAGCTGCCAGCTGGTATTCGGGCAGCAGCGGCAGCAATTGGCCGCTGGCAAGTGCTAAAGAGAGTAAAGCGCGGTCAATCAATAATATACCCAAGCCATTGATGGCCGCATCTACTAGGGCACAGGCATCATTCATCGCCAAAGCCCCTTTCACCCGCACTTGCTCCTCTCCTTTAGGCCCGGTAAACGTCCATAGATTCATCGCACGCAGACCATTCTGGTAAAAAAGACAAGCGTGCCCAGCAAGATCTGCGGGTGTTTGTGGTGCGCCGTGCTCTGCTAGGTAGCCAGGGCTGGCTACCAGCTGCCACTGCAATTCACCCAGCTTACGCGCCACCAGGGATGAATCTGGCAAATGCCCCACCCGTATGGCGATATCGACTTGCTCGGTGGTTAAATCCACAAAGCGGTCTTCTAACTGCAAGAGTAAATCTACTTCCGGATAGCGCTGGTTAAATGCTGGCAGTAAAGGGACTAAGTGCACCCTGGCTAAAGACGAAGAACAGCTTACTTTCAGCCGCCCGCGCACATTCTGCCGGTAATCCTCGGTAATAGCGTCCACATTTTCCAGGGCCGTAGCAATGGTTTGCGCCTCCTGCCATACCCGCTCGCCCAATTCGGTGAGCGCCAGCTTGCGGGTTGTTCTTTGCAGCAGCTTTGCACCAAGCTGAGTTTCAAACCGTGCCAGCTGCTTACTCACCGACGAACGATTCAGCCCCAGCTCCTGTGCCGCCCCCGTCAGACTGCCATGGCGTACCACGCAGGAAAACAAAACGAGGCCTGGCAAGGTATCCAGAGAAAGTGGCATGAGTGATTCCTTTGAACTATTGTTGCTATTTTGACAACAATGTAATGCTTTTGTCCGTACTAATCAATTCAGCACTTCATCGCTAAACTGACCTTATTCACTTACCCACTGGAAGAATAATAATGAAAGCAAGCATGCAAGCCATTCGTCAGCACCGTTACGGTCAACGCGATGTATTACAGCTGGAAAACGTGCCCACACCTCAGATCGCTGCTGACGATGTACTGATTAAAGTATATGCAGCGGGAGTTAATCCGGTGGATTGGAAAATCCGTGAAGGCTATTTGCAATCCATGCTGGCTTATGAAATGCCGCTCACTTTAGGCTGGGATGTGGCAGGTGAAATTGTTGCCCTGGGCGAGCAAGTTACAGGCTGGCAGATCGGTGATGCCGTTTATTCACGGCCTGATATTGCCCGTAATGGCGCCTATGCCGAGTTTGTTGCCGTCAGGGCCAGTGAAATTGCAAAAAAACCAAAAAGCCTAGACTGGCAACAAGCCGCAGCCGTGCCTTTAGCGGCACTCACTGCATGGCAAGCACTCTTTGCAATGGGCCAATTGCAAGCAGGTGAGAAAGTACTCATCCATGCGGGCGCCGGGGGAGTGGGACTGTTCGCCATTCAATTGGCCAAGTGGCGCGGTGCCGAGGTGTATACCACCACCTCAGGCAAAAACACTGAATTAGTCACCGCACACGGTGCCGACCATGTCATCGATTACACACAAACCAATTTCGCAGATTTACGCGATCTGGATCTGGTGTTTGATACTATGGGTGGCGACATTCTGGCCCAAAGCTGGCAAACACTGAAAGCAGGCGGCCGCCTTGTTTCAATTTGCGATCAGCCCGATGAAGCTACCGCGCACAAACACCATGTGAACGCGCATTTTTGCTTTGTACAGCCCAATGCAGCTCAATTAAGTGAAATTGCCACATTACTGGATGCCGGACACATCAAAGTAGTAATAGACAGCGTGTTCCCATTTGCCCAAGCCGCCCTTGCCCATGAGCGCAGCGAAAGCGGCCGCGCCCGTGGCAAAATTGTGCTGCAAGTTATCTAAAGCCATAATGGCTGCATATCCAGCGTGATATGCAGCTTTTTTTCTGCCTAGTCCCCTTACCCCCCTCCACGGGCTAAAACTGCCAGCGCCCGCTGGTATAGATGCATGAACGAGCAGCAGCTCAAGCGTTGCTGCACCATCCTCCTCAATATTTAACTTACATTCTCCCGTTCAGAGCTGAAGATTGTTTAATTAGCCCGGCATGCCGGGTCTATTCTGCTATTAATGTTATTTAAATGACACGCTGACTCGCTGAAATTTAAACGCAAATATGAAAACCTTGTCCATACTGACTTTATTATTGACCAGCTATTCTGCACTTTGCCCCGCAGAGCGGATTAATGCAGTCACAGAAACAACCGCTTATTCTTATATCAAAGATGGCAAAGTATCCGGTCCGGCCACAGAAATTATTGAATTAACACTTAAAAATGCGGGGCTGACAGATTACAGCATCAATATTTATCCATGGGCAAGGTCATATGATATCGCCTTAAAAAAAACCAATGTGCTGATTTACTTAATTGCCCGCACGCCAAACAGAGAAACAGAGTTTAAATGGGTAGGCGAGTTATTTAAATCCCGGTGTTTTTTAATCGGGCTAAAAGATAAAACAAAGATCAGCATTAACAAACTAGAAGACGCAAAACGCTATTCGATTGGCGTAGTCAGAGATGACGTCCGCCAACAGTATTTACAAGAAAAAGGATTTACCCGCCTGAGCATATCTGCTCAGCAATCAGACGCATTCAGACAATTATTAAACAATCAGGTTGATCTGATCGCATTATTTGAAGGCGATATCACATCGTTATGCAAACAGCACCATTTTGATTGTGATCAATTAGACATACTGTTCACACTCAATGAGCTTAGCAGTGGGATATACATGGCTTATAGTAAAAAAACACCCGATAAGTTGTTCAGACAGACACAAACTGCTTTTGACAAAATTAAAGCAGAGGGCCAGTTAAAAAAAATAATGGAAAAAAATAATTTCAGCGGAATTAAATAATAAAAGGGAGACAATTTTGCCAAGGATGCATCATCTTTTTATCTTGCTACTGATGATAGCGCACGGGGCCAAAGCGGGTGCCGAAACAATCCGGGTTGTAACAGAGGAGCTCGCCCCTTATAACTACACAGAGAAAGGCGTTTTAACCGGGTTCAGCACTGAAATAGTTCAGGCCATTCTTAAAGACATAAAAATTGAGGGTAAATTTCAATCCATGCCTTGGGCCAGAGCTTACGAAAGCGCAATCAATAATGAAAACGTGCTGATCTATTCAATAGGCCGGACACCGCAAAGAGAAAAATCATTTAAATGGGTTGGATCAATAGCACCAGCAAGCAATTACCTTTTTGCATATGCTGGCCATGATATTAAAATCAAGCAACTGGCAGATGCAAAAAAATATCAGATAGGCAGCGTAAACACCGATATTGGTGAACAATTTTTAGAATCCCAGGGGTTTGTTAAAGGGAAAAACCTGCAATCCAGTGTGAAATATCAGCTTAATTATGAAAAACTAAAACTTGGGCGTATCGATCTATGGGTCATGAATGAAATGGCAGCCTATCATTTGGTTCGCCAGTCAGGCGATGACCCGGCAAAAACACTGGTAAAAGTCTATAAACTGGAGCTGAGCGAAAATGGCTACTTTATGGCCTTTGGCCAGAAGACATCAGATAAATTAGTGAATCGGTTCAGGCAGGGAATAGAAAACATTAAAAAAAATGGCACGTTTGATGCGATTAAAAAAAAATGGACGTCAGCCGAGATAAATTAAATTTGTGCAACGCATCTTTATCAACTTTAATAAGCACTTAAACATGATAAAAAGGAAAGGCTCTTTATTTATTAGCATTTTATGATCAATAAACCTGTACCAGTTTAATCAGCTCAGCTGAATCATTGACTAAACATAAAAAGCCTTTCACGCAAACTTATAAAACCATGCCACCTAAAACGCAATCTGGTCTGTCTCTTGGAAGCCGAATGGTGCTGGCCACGCTGGTGTTTTGTTTTGTATTTACGCTTGCGGCAGTGGCGGTCAAAACATGGTCGGCATGGCAAATTAATCTGGCTGCGATGCACTCAGAGCTCAATCTGATTGCTCAGGTTTATCAGCACACATTAAGTAAAGCCATTTGGGAAATGGACCGGGATGCCCTGCATACGCATTTAACCAGCGCCTCAAAAGTTGCATCCGTTGGCCAAATTGAAATCACCATCATGCCGGAGCAACTGGCGGCAGAAACCTTCTCTTTTAACCAGCCCGGCTGGAGAAAATCGAGCATCGCGCCTTCTCAGGAAATTACTTTAAGTTACCAGTCCTTTTTTAATTCACCCAGCCAAAAGGTTGGCAAATTAGTTCTTTTAGGGGATGAGCGCGTTCTCTGGTCACGGCTGCGCAGTGAAGTGGTGGCCATCGTCATCACGCAGATTATCCAGTCCCTGCTGCTTGCCGGCTTTATTATGCTGATTTTTAACCGCTCCGTTACTGTGCATGTGCAGCGGATTGCCCGCCACCTTGCTCAATTAAGCCCCGCCAATTTAGACCAGCCCCTTGTGATGCCTCGCTCCCCGGCCCGCCAGGATGAGCTGTCCATGCTGGTATCAGGTATTAATCATTTGCAAAACAGTTTGTCTGATTACTTACAGCAAAAGCAGCTTTACGAGCGCGAGCTGGCTGAACACCGCGATCATCTGGCCGACCGAGTCTCAGAACGCACAGCGGAGTTATCCGAGGCGAATAAAGCGCTGGCAAGTTCTGCAGAAACACTGCGTCAATTGGGCGATATTGGCAGGGAACTCACCACCAGCCTGAATCCCAATGCCATTTGCCAAGCTCTCTATCAGCACTTGCAGGCGCTGCTCCCGCTTAATGCCTTTAGCGTTGCCCTGCTCGCCCCAGAAGGGGATCGTTTAAACCTGATTTACTATATCGAAGACGGCCAGCTTGCCCCACCTTATTTTGTGATGTTGGATCATCCTGATTCACTTTCAGTGAAGGCATTTAAAAGCGAGCATGAGCTGATTATTGCGGATGAATCGCTGATAGAAAAAGCACCTGTTCCAAAAGGCATTTGCCCAATATCCCCCATGCGCTCTGTTGTACTACGCCCCCTCATTGTAAACAGACAGCGCATTGGCATTGTTTCTATCCGAAGCCATCAAGCCAATGCTTTTCAACAAAGAGAGCTGGAGCTACTGCGCTCTATCGCCATCTATGCCGCCATTGCTCTGGCCAATGCAACGGCTTATGCGGCCACAGAAGCATCCAGAGCTCAAACGGCTGACGCCCTAGAAAACCTGCGTCAGGCACAGGGCCAGCTGATTCAATCCGAAAAAATGGCGGCGCTGGGGCAGCTGATTGCGGGCGTGGCCCATGAGATCAATACACCTATCGGCGCAGTAAAATCCAGCGGCAAAAACATCGCCGATTCGCTCAACCATGCACTGGAAAACCTACCTAAACTTTTTCAGCTTTTAGATCAGGATAATCAGCAGCGCTTCATGCAACTGATCAGCTATAAGCCCCAGCGCATACTCAGCCCCAGAGAGGAGAGAAACAAAGTGCGCCAGCTGCATCCCCTGCTGGAAACCGCTGGTGTTGCTGATGCCAAGTATATGGCGGGCATTTTGGTGCAATTACATGCCGAAGACACGTTTGCAGACTATTTGCCTTTACTGCATCACCCGGACAGCCCGCTTATCTTTGACACCGCCTACAGTATCGCCAGCATTATCAGCAATACCGACAATATCAATACTGCCGTGGAGCGGGTCAGTAAAATTATTTTTGCCCTTAAATCTTTTTCCCGCTTTGATCATGAGGGTGTGAGCGTTGAATCTGATTTAAAAGAAGGCTTAGAAACCGTCCTCACCATTTATCAGAATCAAATCAAACAAAATATTGAGCTCATCCGTCACTATCAGGATATCGAACCCATTATTTGCTTTCCTGACGAGCTGAATCAGGTGTGGACAAATCTTATCCACAATGCACTGCAAGCCATGCAGTTTTCAGGCGTCCTGACCATAGCAATCGGCCGAAAAGGAAATGAAGCCGTCGTCGCCATTTCGGATAACGGCTGCGGCATTGCTGAAAATATCCGCTCCAGAATATTTGATGTTTTTTTCACCACCAAACCGGCAGGTGAAGGCAGCGGACTTGGCCTTGATATTGTGAAAAAAATCGTCGCAAAACATCAGGGGCGTATTGAAGTAGAAAGCCAGGAAGGGCAAGGCAGCACCTTTTCGGTGTTTCTGCCCTATCAACATCATTAACCAAGCATCTGCTCAGCAGCCGCAAACATCATGCAAACAGCATTTTTTAAACTACAAAGCAAAAAACACGTAAGTTATTTACATATAAAAAGTCAGCAATAACAAGCAAAGACAGGGCTTAAACAAGCCACAAAGCAGCAACACTTGTCATTTGAGACTCCCCCCATGACCACCATATTGTGTGTAGACGACGACAGCAATGTTTTAAGCGCCCTGCGATCTTTGCTTGGCCAGCGTTTACCACATCATCAGTCTGTTGAAATTGCGGAAAACGGTAAAGAGGCGCTCGAAATCATTGCAGATCTGGCCGAAGATGGTGAGGCCCTGAGTGTCATCATCGCTGATTACATTATGCCCGGCATGAAGGGGGATGAGCTTCTGGTAAAAGTGCACGAGCAACACCCCAAGGCCATCAAAATCATGCTGACCGGCCAAAGCGATTTAAACGGGGTTAAGCGCACAATCAACGAGGCCAATTTATTCCGCTTTTTGGAAAAACCGTGGCAAAACGAAGATATTGTTCTTACGGTGCAAGCCGCCATCCGGGCTTACGAGCTGGACGATCAGTTACAACAACGTAATCTGGAATTACAGCGCATCAATGAAGAGCTTGAACATATTGTGTGTGAGCGCACCCGCCAGCTGGTTGAAAAAAATCAGGAGCTGGCACAACTGGCCATCACAGACCGCTTAACTCATCTCTACAACCGCTTGTTTCTGGATCAGATGCTGGAACGCGAGTTTGCTGCGGTGACACGCCAAAGAAGTACTTTTTCTCTTATCTTGATCGACATCGATCACTTTAAGCAGGTTAATGATACTTACGGCCATCATGCAGGTGACGAAGTACTCAAAACCATCAGCAAAATACTGAAAGACACGATGCGGGAAAGCGATATCGTCGGCCGTTGGGGCGGAGAAGAATTTCTGGTGCTTTGCCCCGGCACCTCCTTAGCCGACACGCTGACCGTGGCAGAAAAACTCAGATCCGGCATAGAAGCATATGACTTTGCCACCATCGGAACACGCACTGCCAGCTTTGGCGTAGCCTGTTACAAGCCGGGCGACACGATTGCAATGGTTGAATCACGCGCGGATAAGGCACTTTATCTTGCAAAAAATGGCGGAAGAAACAAAGTGATTTCATGTGAGTCACTTTAGCTCCTAGCTCTGCCCTGCCTGACTAGACCTTGAATTGCGTTGAGTACTTGGACATAAAAACACCCCAAAAATGGACGGGTGTCCAACTTTTGGGGTGCAGCTCATCTTGTATAAAAGCCAGGGCTTTTTATTACGGCATGCTCACTTTACAGCATAGTAAATGCAGCCATCCCAACTAGGGCACCCGTTGTACCCAAGATGGTTTCCATCACTGTCCATGTTTTCAAGGTTTGCAATTCATTGGCCCCTGTAAACTTACCAAATAGCCAAAAGCCCGAGTCATTCACATGGCTCAGCACAATCGAACCACCGGCAATACAAATGGATAATGCCGCCAATTGCGCGCCTGAATAACCCGCCAGCTCAACCACCGGCAGCACCAAACCTACCGTTGTTAAACATGCCACAGTAGCCGAGCCCTGAATCACACGCACCATTGCAGCCAATACAAAGCACGCGACAGCAATCGGCAGGCCTGCACCGATCAAGGCATTACCCAGCGCAGGGCCAACACCCGAATCCACCAACACCTGTTTAAATACACCACCAGCACCGGTTACCAAGAGGATAATCCCGGCAGGTTGCAAGGCGGCGCTACAGACTTCCATCACCTTGTCTTTGCTCATGCCACGGCGCAGTGCCAGACCGTAAATGGCCAGCAAACATGCCGCTAAAATAGCAATAAAAGGATGACCAATCAGTTGCAACCATTGATACGCTGAGCCTGTTGGATCAACAAAACGTGCCACGATGGTTTTTAAACCAACCAAGATCAGCGGGAACAGTACCAGTGCCAAGCTAAAACCAAACGAAGGCATTTGCCCCTTACCCAAACTTGGCTCGCTCACATCAGCAGGCAACGGCAAGTGCACATGTTTGCTGATGAAATTACCGTAAACAGGGCCAGCCAACAGCATACCCGGGATGGCGGCAGCCAAGCCAAGTACAATCATCCAGCCAAAATCGGCCTTCATTTGTGAGGCCAACAACATGGCGGTTGGGCCAGGCAAAAGGAAAGCAGCAGCAGCGGCAACCCCCGCAAACAGCGGAATCGCCAGCTTCACCACATTGCCACCTGTACGACGCGCCACGGCAAAGACCACGCCAATCAACAACACCACCGCCACATCAAAGAATAAAGGCAGGGTACAAATCAGCCCGGCAATCCCCAGCGCGAAGTTGGCACGGCTCTGGCCAAACAGATCCAGCAGCTTCACCGCAATCTGATCGAGCGCACCTGTTTCATGCAGGATTTTGCCAAACATCGCACCCAGCGCCACCACCACGGCTAAAAAGCCCAGCGTGCCGCCCATGCCTTTTTGCATGGTGTCGGCAATTTTATCCAGCGGCATACCCGAGCCGATACCGGCCGCAATCGACACCAGCATCAGTGCAACAAAGGCATGCAAACGCGCCTTCATCACCAAAAACAACAACATCAGCACCGAGCCAATCGCGGTGACCAGTAAGGTTAATGTATCCATTGCGGCTTACTCCTGAGCGGTTTTTGCGCGGATGTGTTGCACGGCAGCGGCAACCACGTTTTCTAGGCTTTGATCAATATCGATGTGCACTACATCGGGCTCATCACTGCCCGGCACTTCGAGTGTGGCAAATTGCGAAACCAGCATTTTTGGCTTTTGAAAATGGCCTTGCCGCGCTTTTAAGCGGGATTCGATCAACTCAAACGTGCCACCCAGATAGATAAAAGAGAGATTAGGGTTCCCTTCACGCAAAATATCCCGGTAAGCTTTTTTCAGTGAAGAACACACAATCACCGAAATAGTCTGAGTGCGTTGCATAGCGTAAGCGGCGGTGCTTAAAGCGCCTAACCATGGCGCTCTGTCGTCGTCATTTAAAGGCTGGCCGGAAGCCATTTTGTCGATATTGGCGCGGGGATGCAGAAAATCGCCATCCAGAAATCCACAGTCCAGCGCGCGGGAGACCGCACTGCCCACGGCAGACTTACCACTTCCTGAAACACCCATTACAACAAACACTTGGTGTGGTATTACTTGATCGATCTGACTCATTGAATCGACTCCTGTTACATCATCTGGTTTTTAATGTTACTGGTAACATTTTGTAGCGACAGTATCTCTCGCAATAAAAAAACTGCCAAGCAATAAATTTGTTGCAGATCAAATGAGCGGTAAAAGGGGAAGTCGAAGAAGGCTAAGACCATAGCGATCTACACAAGTCAGCACACTTATTCCCCCCTTTGTGAAGGGGGGTTAGGGGGATTTGCAGTTGATATTGGGCTTAAAAATGCAAAAAAGCCAAAGACAAATCCCCCTCAATCCCCCTTTTTCTAAGGGGGAAGCAAAACCAACACATGAAGTGAACGGCATTACCCCTCAAGCCCTGTTTTACAAAGGGGGAGGCTGCAGCACTAAAGTGCTGCCAAGATCTTTATTTATTTTGCTTAGCGCATATCCCGCAAACCATCACACACTCTGCCCCAAGAAAATCTCGTAAGACATATCCAATACCTTATCCGGATAAACCTTTCCTTCCATTCTGCCGATTAAACGCTCGGCAGCCACACGGCCAATGGCTTCGCGCGGGGTAATCACGCTGGCGAGTTGCGGCGCTAGTGCATGGCCGATATCTAGCGCATTAAAGCCTGCCACACTGATTTGCTCTGGCACGCTCAGCCCCATGGCTTGGCAAGCAAGCATCGCTCCGGCAGCAATATCATCATTGGTGCAAAACACACCGTCCAGATCCGGCGCGGCTTGCAAGGCATTACGTAATAGCTGGCCTCCCAGAGTAAAACTGGAAGGCTGATCGGTGTGAATCAATATTGGTGTCAGCCCTGCCTCAGTCAGCGCAGCTAAATAACCTGCTTCCCGCTGACGGGTACGATGATCCAAACGTGCGGCTAAATAGGCAATTCGCTTTCTTCCTTTGGCAATCATCAGGCCCACGATTTCTTGGGCGGCCGCTGTGTGGTTCAGCCCGACAGCCAGATCAATCGGATGCTCTGGTAACTCCATCACTTCCATAACGGGGATGGCAGCGGTTTCTAGCATTCGCAAGGTGCGATCGGTATGCTGGGTTTCAGACAAAATCAGCCCGTCTACATTAAATGACAGCAATTGTGCAATCTGCTGCTCTTCCCGCTCCATGCTATAGCCATAGTGCCCATAGAGGGCATGCAAGCCCGCAGGGCCGCTGACCGATTCAATACCGCGCACTACGCTGGAGAAAACCTGATTCGACATCGAAGGCAGCAAGACGCCAATCGCCCGGCTTTTGGCATTGGCCAGCATATCGGGCACGCGGTTATGGATGTAGCCCAGCTCCTCCATCGCAATGGCAATTTTTTTAGCCGTTGCCTCAGCCACTTGCTGCGGCTCCCGCAAATAGCGGCTAACCGTCATTTTAGACGCACCCACTTTATCCGCCACATCCTGCAAAGTGGGGCGGCGTGCTTTGTGATTCATTAGATTCCTTGTGTCTGCAAAATGCGGGGATCGCCCACAGCGGCTATGTTACTAGCTGATGTTACACAACGGAAACCTAAATCTTGAGCCACGGTGGCCGCAGAGAACACGGCGTTTCACAGAGAAACAATGCCTACATAAACTGCATCCCCTGTCATCAGCCTGAAAGATTTCCCCCGTAGTTTTCGTTAAATAAAACCATCTGTAGTGATGGCTGGCTCTGAAGCGCTTCCCCTGTTAGACTACTGCCCCTTTCGGCCAGCGAGTTAAGTCATTGTGAACACTGCATCTTTTTCCAATCTACCCCTCTCGCCGGCCATGCTGCAAAACTTGGATAGCTTGGGTTACGTCGAAATGACGGAAATTCAGGCGCAAAGCCTGCCGCTGATTCTGGCGCGGCGCGATCTCATTGCCCAGGCAAAAACCGGCAGCGGCAAGACCGCAGCCTTCGGGATTGGCATGCTGCATAAGCTCAACCCCAGCTATTTTGCGATTCAGGGCTTGGTGATTTGCCCAACGCGCGAGCTGGCCGATCAGGTGGCTAAAGAGCTGCGCCGTCTGGCCCGCTTTACTGAAAATATCAAAATTTTAACGCTGTGCGGCGGCACGCCAATGGGGCCGCAAATCGCATCTTTAGTACATGGCGCACATATTATTGTGGGCACGCCTGGCCGCCTGCGCGATCACCTTGGCCGCGCTTCAATTGATTTATCGACGGTACAAACGCTGGTGCTGGATGAAGCTGACCGCATGGTCGATATGGGCTTTTACGACGAGATCGCAGGGATTGTGAGCGCCTGCCCGACCCGTCGCCAAACCCTGCTGTTTTCGGCCACCTATCCCGACAATATTCGTAAAGACAGCGCAAAGTTTCTGAAGCTGCCTGCCGAAGTGAAAGTAGAGGCGCAACATGCTGACAGCCAAATCGAACAACGATTCTATTCCGTTGCCCACGAAGAACGTAATGCCGCCGTGGCGCAGCTACTCAATCACTACAAACCGGTTCAGACACTGGCCTTCTGCAATACCAAGATCCACTGCAGAGAGCTTGCAGCAGAGCTGCGGGATCAAGGTTTTAGTGCCCTGGCGCTCTATGGTGAATTAGAGCAACGAGAACGCGACGAGATTCTGGTGCAGTTTGCTAACCAAAGTTGCTCGATTCTGGTCGCCACCGATGTAGCCGCCCGTGGTCTGGATATCCAAAGCCTAGGCGCGGTGATTAACGTCGATGTATCCAAAGACACCGAAGTGCATATCCACCGTGTTGGACGCACCGGCCGCGGCCACGACAAAGGCCTGGCGCTAAGTCTTGCCGCGCCCAATGAAAAAAAATGGGTTACGCTGATCGAAGAATACCAAGGCGGGCCGGTACGCTGGTTTGATCTGGAAAAACTGGAGCCTGCAGAGGGCGGCCCTTTGCGCCCACCAATGGTGACGCTGTGCATTATGGGCGGCAAGAAAGACAAGCTGCGTCCGGGCGATTTACTTGGCGCACTCACCGGCGACGCGGGCCTGACTAAAGAGCAGGTCGGTAAAATCAATGTGTTTGAGTTTTTAACCTATGTGGCCATCGACAGACGCGTCGCCAGCAAGGCCTTTAACAGCCTGAGCCAGGGCAATATCAAAGGCCGCAGCTTTAAGATGCGTTTTCTGGGCGAGTAAAACCAGGAGCACAGCGCTTTAAGCATTTCTGTCGTTTAAAGCAGCTTCAGCTTTATAAGACCGCTCAAAACTTGAGCCACAGCGTTCACAGCAAAAACACTGTGCGTCCTGTGGCTCAAGTTTTTTAATGCTCTGCTAAGCGGGCTAAAAAATCTTTCAGATTAAGCTGCATCCTTTCAACGCATCATCAGCCGCTCACCATGCCTGCTTTTTTTCTTGCCTGCTGATCCATCATCCGCTGAGCCTCGCGTCTTACCTCTTCACGGTTTGCAGCTGTGCCATTTTCCCTAGAAATATTACGCACCAGCTCATCCAGCTCGCTCTCGCTCAGTATCCTGCGGTTCGGAATAACACCCGCGGTGTCTTCGGGCGGCGTGCGCGCTTCTTTCATCGCTTGCTCATCTAGGCTTTGCTGCACCCTTCTTCTGACTTCTTCACGGTTAACTGCCGCACCATTGTTTTCCATGGATTCATTTTTAATAATCAGGTCAAGATCATGCTCAGACAAGATTTTGCGCTGCTGTTGATAACGAGCTTGGATATCCGCCTCGCTGAGCGCCTGGCCCTGATATACAGGCAATGATTTTCCACGCACAAACAGGCTTGGCAGGCTAAATAATGAAATCAGCAAAACCACCAGCGCTAAAGCTGAATGCCATAAAGCGGGCGGCTCTGCGGGAAACCCATAATCATTTTCATCATGATCACCCGGTGTAAAACTGAGCACACAAGAAACAACAACCATACATAAAGAGCCCAAAACATTGGCGCCATTGAAACCCGAAGCCTTCGGCATTGTCCCAACAAGCGCGGCGCCCAGCATAAACCACCCAATCCAGCTGGCAGGTTTATTTAAATCATGTAAACGCAAAATCATCAGCCTAAAAGTCTGCCATAACGTCCAAGCCATCAGACCCAAAAGCGGCACGAGCAGACCGTTGCTTATGGGGTCCCCACTCATTGATGGCGTAAAGATGGCAAAAATAAACATCGGGCAAAGCACTAATAAACTGGAGGTCAGATACCGCACCCGGCCCAGCCGCCCGGCGGTGCTCACGCCCCAAAAAGAAGGGGTATCAAACTCTGGCTCTTTAATCACAATGGGCAAAGGGCGAGCACGCGGAATAAGCGGCTCTGCCTGCATGGCCAGCGCCCGCGGCATATCTGTGCCGCATTCAATACATAAATTACGCCGAATCTGCTCTCTGTGGCATTTAGGGCAAGTCATGGTACTGGCAGGCTCAATTAGCTCAAGAATAGCGGCAGATGTATCCGCAGCAGGCTGCAAGGTTGCTGTAGGCACAGAAGCATTGCTGGCTTCGGCCAAAACCTCTGCGCCCGTTTTTTGCAGTATTTTCAGATAGGTTTCCAGCTCGCTGTGCGGCAGCGTTTTTTTAATCACCGTAGGTGCGCTGGCCAAAAGCGATTCAGCTCTTGCATGATCCAGCCTCAGTAACTGGGCAAGAGCGGCTGCTGCACTATCAAAAGTGGCGCCGGGCAATAATTTGCCAGTTAAAACTAAGCGAAAAGTAATACCCATTGCCAGCCCGGGCCAGATAAAAGAGCTCATATACTACACAACGATTTTATTTCTTCATAATTTCTTTAGCTGAAAGAAATGGAATATTATGAAAATAGCATTTACATCACCAATCAAGCCAAAAAAGAGCACAGAATGCTTTTATTCTCTTTTTTATCCCGACTGAATACGCCATTAAATCCATCAAACACGCCATAAATACAAGCATCCGCAGTGAATAATCGCCGCTGAGCCATGCCGGTCAGCAGCGGTATTTCGAACTAATTGAAGATTGCTTTACACGGCACGGCACGTACACAGGTATAATGCCCATAGTGAGCGCGTTACCCAGTCAGCGCGCTGCACAATCCAAGTACGCCATCAAGCATATTCATCCTCAGCTGTTACAAAATCATTCACGGTCAACCCTGCAAACTACTGGGCTTAGCGGGCTGAAGTGAAAGACGACTCAGCGCCCTGTTTGGCTAGATTTACACAACCAGTCTGTTCACGATGGTTTTAAAATCAGGTGAAACAAGTGCAGCCTGAGTCGCTTAAAGCTGGCTGATATTCAGCTAAGCAGAATGCGGTTGAGTGATCTATCTTGATATCCTACTTGGCTAAGGTTTCTAAACACCTACCCCATCTGCCTTTGACTGGCGCTATCCTTAGCGACAGGCCGATATCTCCTCTGGAGTTTGAATGAGTTTTTCCGCCCTAGGGCTTGCGGACGATATCGTCCGCGCCGTTACTGAACTTGGCTACACCACGCCAACCCCTATTCAGCAGCAGGCTATTCCTGCTGTGTTATCCGGTGGTGATTTACTTGCTGGCGCACAAACCGGCACCGGCAAGACCGCCGGCTTTACCCTGCCACTGCTGCATATTCTGAGCAGCAAACCTTCCGCCAGCAAAAAAATCCGTGCGCTGATCCTAACCCCGACGCGTGAATTAGCCGCGCAGGTTGAAGAAAGCGTGCGCGATTATGGTAAATATCTGCCACTGAAATCCATGATGATGTTTGGTGGCGTGAGTATTAATCCGCAAATTAAACAGCTGCGTGGCCATGTGGATATTCTGGTGGCCACACCGGGGCGTTTACTCGACCATATCTCACAGAAAACCGTTGATTTAAGCGGTGTTGAAGTGCTGATTCTGGACGAAGCCGATCGTATGCTGGATATGGGCTTTATTCGTGATATCAAAAAAGTGCTGGCTTTATTGCCAGCCAAGCGTCAGAACTTACTGTTCTCCGCTACTTTTTCTGACGAAATCAAAACACTGGCCGATGGTCTCTTAGATAACCCTGCGCTGATCGAAGTGGCCCGCCGTAATGCCACCGCCGAAATGATTACGCAAAAGGTTTACTTTGTTGATCGTGAGCGTAAACGCGAACTGCTAACCAAGCTGATCAAAGATAAAAACTGGTTTCAGGTGCTGGTGTTTACCCGCACCAAGCACGGCGCAAACCGCTTGGCTGAGCAGCTGACTAAAGAAGGCATTAACTCGCTGGCCATTCACGGCAATAAAAGCCAGGCCGCCCGTACCCGTGCGCTGGCCGAGTTTAAATCCGGCACGCTGCAAGTGCTGTGCGCCACCGATATTGCGGCCCGTGGGATTGATATCGAAGAATTGCCACACGTGGTGAACTTTGAGCTGCCGAATGTCGCCGAAGATTATGTACACCGTATTGGCCGTACTGGCCGAGCTGGCTCCGAAGGCGAAGCCATTTCACTGGTTTGTGTGGATGAGCACAAGCTACTGAATGATATTGAACGCCTGATCAAACGCGATATCACCCGTGAAAGCGTAGAAGGTTTTGCGGTTGATCCAAGCATCAAAGCAGAGCCTATCTTAAATGGCCGCAATGGTGCACAGCGCAAGCACGATCCGCGCAATCCAAACAGCGGCCGTCCACCACGCGGGCATAATCGCAGCGATCGTGCCCCGGCAGCTGCTGCGGCTGGCGATGCGCCACGCCCTGCCCGTCCGCCGTTTAACCCGGATGCTCGCCCACGTTTCAATAATGAATCACGCGGAGAGGCCCGTTCACCCGCCACGCCACGCCCGGCCGGTGAAGGCCGTTTCAACACCAATCCACGCGGTGAAGCACGCACATCAGCCAGCCCGCGTCCGGCTGGCGAAGGCCGCTTTAACACCAATCCACGCGGTGAAGCACGCACATCAGCCAGCCCACGCCCGGCTGGCGACGGCCGCAGTAATCCGCGTACTGGCCGCAGTGATTCGCGTGCACCGCAAGATCGTGGCTATCCTGATCGTGCCCCTCGCAGCGATGCCCGCAGCAGCGCACCACGCCCGGCGGCCAAGCCACGTGGGGATCAACAACCACTGAGCAATGAAAACACCCCAGTTGCAGCACTATTTGCACCGATCAAACGCTCTGGCGGCCGTCATCATTAAGCTTTAATACCTCCCAAAACGGCGCGTTCAGCGCCGTTTTTTTTTGCCCGCAATAAACGGCCTGCGGTGTGAATATGTCAGGCGCAAATCTTGGTCCAGCTCAAAACAACGTGGGCAAAACCAATCTAAGCTAAGGACATTATTCAGGAAGCGCTGCCATGACAAAAAATCATCCCAAACTGCCTGAGAACCCTTATTACGAAGGCGTTCCTGATTACATGACCGAGGTGTACGACTGGGCTTATGTCAACCCACGCCGTGTGAATCAGCTGGACCATAATCTGGTGGTCAAAGTGCTGCTGTTTGGCAATGATCAGCGCCTGATGCGTGCTTATCTGAATGAGATTCAACCGGGCATGAAAGTCTGGCAAGTCGCCCATGTTTATGGTGATTTAGTGCGTAAAGTGGCGCAAAAAACAGGGCCGGATGGCTGCTTTCACCTCACCGACATCACTCCGGCACAAATCGAGCATGGCCAGCGTAAACTCGCCATCTACCCATGGGCCAAAGTCATCCGCTCAGATGCAGCGACTTATCAGTGCGATAAAACATTTGATCTGATTTGCAGCTTCTTTTTATTGCATGAAGTCCCCGACGATAAAAAGCGTGTCATCGTTGACCATATGCTGAACAAAATGCCCGCTGGCGGCAAAGTCTTGTTTGTGGATTACCATAAGCCATCCGTCTGGCAACCCATACGCTGGATCTTAAAATGGGTGAACGCTAAGTTAGAGCCTTTTGCAGAAGCACTCTGGCATCATGAAATCAGCCATTTCGCCAGCCATGCAGATCAATACATCTGGCAAAAACGCACGATATTTGGCGGGGTTTATCAAATTGTGACGGTTAAGCGTAAAGACCAAGCAGACAACTAAACCGATCCGGCTTGCCACTGCGAGTGCCGCCGCAAGGCAAGCTTTCAACACGCTCATTCGATACACGGGGCTAATCACAACAAAAACAAACACCAAACTTACAACAAATTAAATTATTGTTTTGACATGCGCAAGTCCCGGGACAGAAAATACTCGAATATCGTTATTTTCTAATCTAAGGACACGCTATGCTGCGAACCAAGCTGTTTCTTGCCAGCTCAATTTTTGCTTTAAGCACTTTTGCAAATGCTACCGTAATTGATTTCAATGATTTAAGCCATGATGAGTATTATCATGCTTTCAATTCGATTAATTCCAATGGCTATATTATTAATAACGACAGCCTAGGGGATGAGCGCTTAGGCGTTTGGGGAGCCAATTCTGATTTTCAGGCAGATACTGGCCATGCCGCGGTTTTTGTAAATTACAGCGGCAGCAAAACCAGTATTGAGCTGGCCAATAAATCTTTATTTAATTTTAATTCTATTGACCTAGCGGATGTTTTTAACCAGGGTGAAACAGGCTCAATTACATTCAGCTTTTTCAGCAAACTGGGCACAAGCTATGAAACAGTCGTTTTTGATTCTGCCAAAGGTTTGCAAACTGCCATTTTTAATAAAACAGATCTGACAAAAGTATCTTGGGCAGGTGCAAACAGCCAGTTTGATAATATTGTTACTACCCCAGTGCCAGAGCCAGAAACGTATGCGCTGCTTGGTCTTGGCCTCGTCAGCGTATGGGTTTCACGCCGCCGCAAGCAAATCAGATAAAGAAACAAATTTTTGATTTGCCTTTTTAAAACCACAGCAACTTGCTGTGGTTTTTTATTCTTAAAGCTAATCATAAGCAGCCTGATTAGCTTGTTCAAAAAAATATCTGTTTACTATGAACTTTTTATAGCCTTGCCGCTCCAACCAGCGCATAGTCTTTCGCGTTGCCCCGTCATTCATACGACACTTAGCCTGCAATACCCTCCTCAATATGTGCAATAGCGTCTGATTTGCACAAATCTGCAGATCAGCTCTGTGCCCGATATGCATATCTGTGCACAATAGATTGTCCCCCACAGCCTGACCTCACACTGGAGCATCTTATGTTGAATCCCCTCTCTCTGGCGTCACGATGAAAGTAACACTGCCTATCTGGACCATCGCCGCCCCCATCATTGCTTGGGTGCTATATCTGATCCCAGTGCAGGGCATGGGTGCTGTTTATCTTAGTTTATTAACTATTGGCTTATTTGGCGGTGTTTTAGCAGCGGTTCACCACGCTGAAGTTGTTGCCCACCGTGTTGGCGAGCCATATGGAACGCTGGTGCTGGCTGTAGCCGTCACCATTATTGAAGTTGCATTGATTGTTTCTCTGATGATGGCAGGCGGGCCAGAAACCACGGCACTGGCCAGAGATACCGTTTTCGCAGCGGTCATGATTATTCTGAACGGCATTATTGGTATCTGCCTGCTGGTTGGCGGTGCGCGCTTTAAAGAGCAAACCTTTAGCTTGGATGGTGTCAGCGCGGCACTCACTACGCTGGCCGCCATTGCAGTGCTTACGTTGATATTACCCAATTACACGACCAGCGCCCCAGGCCCTGTTTATACCTCCAGCCAGCTGATCTTTATTGCCGTGGTCACACTCACGCTCTATGGCACTTTTGTGCTGGTTCAAACCATCAGACACCGCGATTATTTTCTGCCCAGCCATGGCGAAGCAGGCGATGAAGAAGCGCATGCGGCCCCTCCATCGCTCAGCACCACCGCTATCAGCAGCCTGTTGCTGCTGGTATGCCTTGCCGCAGTCGTACTGCTTGCCAAGGCTCTGGCACCCAGTATCGAGCAGGGCGTAGCCAGCATGGGTGCGCCCAAAGCCGTGGTTGGCGTCATTATTGCGGCCGTTGTCCTGCTGCCTGAAGGCATTGCGGCCGTGCATGCCGCACGAGCAAATCGCCTGCAAACCAGCCTGAATCTGGCACTGGGCTCGGCGCTTGCCAGTATCGGCCTGACGATTCCAACGGTAGCCGTACTCTCGCTGATCAGCGGCTTAACGCTGACCTTGGGGCTGGATATCAAATCCACCGTATTACTGGTGCTGTCGCTCTTTACCACCATGCTGTCTTTAGGCACAGGTAAAACAACGGTCTTGCCGGGCGTGGTTCTGCTGGTGATTTTTGCCGTTTATTTATTTACCACCGTCATTCCATAAACAACAAAGCCTGCAGGTGAATCAGCCCCCTGCAGGCAGTCTTAGCGAAGGAAGAATCATGCAAGGACTACGCCATTTTTCAATCTGCAGCGCATTATTTGCGCTGTTTTTTATTCCTTTAAACGCAGAAGCTCAAAAGATCAGTAGCAAAGAAGCGCTCACCTGCACAGACAGCAGCAAGTGTGCCTACTTCTTTGATGTTTATGCTGCAGATAAACCACTGCGCCAGCAGCTGGATAAAATATTTAAAACAGCAGGCATAAAAACGCCACGCTGGGTGGGCAAAGGGGTATCAAGCCCGGTTACCCCGCTGCTGATCGCAAAGCAGCCCTATTTGCTTAGCTCCGTATGCGAACCACACAACTGCGGCCACTCGGTCAGCATGCTTTATTCACCCGCTCAAAAACGAATAGTGGCCCGCTACAAAACGGATGACACCAGTGCACGCTGGCTGGGAGCCCCCAATAGCACAGAGCAGCAGCTGATCAGCGAATATGAAACCGCCGACAGCCCCTTACAAAAAATGCTGGACAGCCAAGCAAAGCGGCCGATTGTGATTGATTAATACCGCAATAAACAACACAAAAATATTCATATATAAATACATATTTGCAATAAATATGCTCAAAGCCGTAATATACAAATGCTTCAAGCTAAGGCTTGAAGCATTTTTTTATCCAGATAATTTAAAATAAGTATTAGTGCTGATTTAAAAAGGACATCCTCCCATGCTGCGGTTAATTACACTTTTAATTATTGCCGGTGTGCTGCAATTTACCTGGAAACATTATTCAAATAATAAAAGTAATACCGAATACAGCACAAACCAGATGAGCCAATTAGCATCCGCCGTAAAACCCGGCGAAGTCACCATGTATTCCACCACAGAATGTGCTTATTGCAGCGAGGCTAAATCATGGTTAAATCAGAATGGTTTTGCCTTCACCGAATGTAATATGACAATTGATCAGCGCTGCCAGCAGGAATTTAACGCCTATGGCGCAGTGGGTACCCCTTTTCTGATTGTACGCGGCCATCAGATGAAGGATGGCTTTGACAGCGATGAATTCTTACAAGCCTTAAGCAGTTAAGCCCGCCTTTTCAGCCTGCCAGTCCTTTCTGGAGTTTCTATGTTGAGCAAATGGACACCACTTGCCCTTGGCCTACTTTTACTGGCCGCCAACAGCTTTGCCGCCGGTAAACAGCAGGGTATCACCAGTGCTCAGGTTTTAGAAAAATCCCCCGCAAGCGACTGGCGGCCACTGGATCCGGACAACACTCTGATCATGGATTTAGCTGCAGGCCAAGTCATCATCGAGCTGGCCCCCCGCTTTGCCCCGCGCCACGTTGCCAATATCCGCAAAATGGCCCATGAAGGATATTTTGACCAGCTGGCGATTATTCGTGTGCAAGATAATTATGTCAGCCAATGGGGCGATCCAAACAGCGAAAGCAGCCCCAAATCTTTAGGCAGTGCAGAAAAAAAACTCCCGGCCGAATTTGATATTCCCCTCAAAAATCTACCTCTGACCCGCCTTAAAGAAACCGATCCCTTTGCCCCGGTAACAGGCTGGGTAAACGGCATGCCTGCAGCGGCTAATCCCAAAACAGGCCGCGCTTGGCTCACACATTGCTATGGAATGGTGGGTGCGGGGCGCGATATGGCCGCCGACAGCAGCAACGGCAGCGAGCTGTACACCGTTATTGGCCAGGCACCACGTGGCCTGGATTTAAACATCACCCTTGTTGGCCGGGTACTGCAAGGTATGCAATGGCTGAGCGGCCTGCCGCGTGGCACTGGGGCGATGGGCTTTTATGAAAAACCAGAACAAAGAACCACGATCAACCGAGTGCGGCTGCTAAGCGATCTGCCTGACAGCGAGCGCCCCAAGCTGGAAATACTACGTACCGACAGCAAAAGCTGGCAAAACCTGCTGCAAGCCCGCCGTATCAGGGCTGAGCAATGGTTTATCAACAGCCCCGGCCATGTCGATTTATGCAGTGCCAGCGTCCCCATCCGAGCAATCCAATAAACCGATTCAGAGCATAAGCATGAACCCAATCCTTCTAGATTTTCCTGATGAAATCACCACTAAACGGCTGATTATCCGCTGCCCACGCTCTGGCGATGGCCTAGCCATGCACGAAGCCAAAACAGAATCGATCCAGCAACTACGCCAGTTCCCCGCCTCGCTGCCATGGGCCATGCACGAGCCAACAGCAGACGATGCAGAAATTTTTTGCCGCCAGAGCCATGCCGATTTTATGAGCCGCAGCAATTTAAATATGCTGGTGTTTTTAAAAGAAACCGGGCAATTTGTGGGCGCTTCAGGATTGCACCGAATAGATTGGGAGATTCCCAAATTTGAAATAGGCTATTGGTGCCGCACTTCATTACACGGACACGGCCTGATCACCGAAGCCGTCAGCGCTCTTAGCCAGTTTGCTTTTGAACACTTAAAAGCCAAACGTTTAGAGATTATTGCAGATGATTTAAATACCGCCAGCTGGCGGGTTGCTGAAAAAGCTGGGTTTGAGCTTGAAGGCATCCTGAAAAATGAAAGATCAGATCCCGATGGCACGCTGCGTAATACGCGGATTTATGCCAGAACGGCATAAATCCATGCTTAAAGAAATAACAAAACCCACACCTTAAGCCACAGAAGCCTCAGAGAATACGTGGTCTCACAGAGAACAAAATAAATACAACACTGCTCTTTGGCTTCTGAGTATTTTTATAATAAACAGCACGTAATTGCTCAGCCTGTTTCTCATATCAATGAGTCATTCTTTAAAATCATAATCCTGCCTGTTCACCTGTAATTTTGGCCAGATCTCCAGCCATTTTTTCTCTGCCACCCTCGCCTCAAAATCGCTTATTTTGGGGCGTTTTGGGTTCAGTGTAATTTGTAGATCACGGAGGTTTTCTAAGGGGAATGGAGAAATAAACACTGGATCAGATGCCAGGCTAACGCCAATTGCCGTTTCTAACTCTGGCCAATAGGACATTGCATCCAGCGTATTTAAATAGGGTGCATCGCCATTACGGCTATGCATTCTGGCCTGATTTTTAACCGACCAGAGCAGATCCGAATTTTGCATTAAACACCGCTCCAGCGCCCTGTCTACCTCTTCCGAAATATCCTCCGCATTAAAATAAATCAGATCGATATCCGCCAAAGGCGTTGGCTCAGCGTAATCATGCAAGCGATCCCAAACCAGATTGCGCACAAAACCCGCCGCAATACACCAATCTGGCAGCTCCAAGTCTGCGGCCTGGCGCAGCGCTTGGCAGCGCACAGGATCGGCCTTTAGCCAAAGCGTTAATTGCTGATAAAAATCCATCTATGCGCCAGGCACCATCAGCAGCGGCTCTCCAAAAGCAAAGGAAACCTTCTGAATGAGTCCATCGGCCACCTCGTAAACGCAAAGCATTTCTACCGTGCCTTTCCCCTCGGGGAAATTACGCGTAATCCGCTCATAATCCACCACAATGGGCCCCATTACCGTGCGCTGCAAAAGCTTGGCGTATAAATCCGGCTCAGCAAATCGGCTAAGAACCCGCGAGCGGATCGCCGCATGCCCCGCAGCCAGCAGCTCGCCATGCAGGGTAAACTGCTGCGCATCTGCGGCATAAGTTGCAAGCCAAGCATCGACATTTTTGGCGTTATAAGCATCAAGCTGGCGTTGAATAACATCGGCAGGACTAAGTGATTGCATTGTGATTGATCCAGTTATTGAATAAAAAATAAAAGTTTAGACCAAACTGCCCTGCTGATAATAAGCCAGATATTTAGCCCGCTCTTCCTTGCCCAACAAACCCAAAGCTTCACCAATTAAGGCCGCAAACTCAAACACCGCCCAAGGCTGAGCCGTTATTAAGCGCCCATCTCTCACCGCATTTGCCCGCTCGTAAATAACCCCCTGCCATAGGGGGGCCACAAAATTCACGAGCTGTGACAGCGCAAACTCGGCGGTGTATGTATGCGTAGCGCGCCGCCCTGCTAATAAGCCGCTTGCAGCAATCACTAAAGCCCCTGCGCAAATCCCTGCCAGCACAGCCCCTTTGGCATAAGCCGCTTGCAGGCATTCATTCGCCAGCCTTAATTCCATAATCGAATCTGGGTTTCCCCCTGGCAGCAACACCGCATCCATTGTCAGCACAGCCAAATCGGCATAAGAGCCCACCGCCATCATGCACGCACCATTGGACGACACATGAGGCCCGCCATCGGGCGTAAAATATTGCACCCTAGCATGCTTAGCAAGCAGCTCCACGGCAGCGGCAATCTCCAAGAAAATACAGCCAGGATAAAGTAACACTGCAACAAGCTTCATCACGTAAGTCCCTGCACTAAGCGCAATTCTTGCAGCTCTACCCCTGCCAGCTCAAACGTCTTGGATAGATCCGGCGCAAAGCCCGCCTTGGCATAAAACTGCAGCGCCCGCTGATTACCCGCAAGCACCCAAAGGCTCAGCGCTTTAAAGCCCTGATCCTGAATCCGCTCCTTAGCCGCGGTATACAAGGCTAGCCCCACACCTGCTGCCCAGTAAGCGGGGCTAACATACAAACTCCAGATTTCTGCCTGATCGCTTGCAGCATCTTCGTCCCGGCAGGGGGCAAAGGAGATAAAACCCAACAGCCCATCACCAGACTGAGCTACTAAAACTTGGCTGCTGCTAGTCTTCAACGCATTGCGCCACGTTTCTGCGCGTTTTTCGACTGATAATTGCGCCAGATAATCACTAGGCAATAAATCGCAATAGGCATGCTGCCAAGACAACACATGGATTTGAGCGATGCTCAGGCAATGGTCCTGTGTGGCTTTTTTAATTTCAAAATCCATTTATCTCCCTGCACATATCCACAGTAATACCATCACATCGGACCAAGTAGCATTGCAAACTACAGCCAAGGTTCAGCCATTAATTTTGGCCAGCGCTGGGTATAACTCTCCACCATTTTTAAATAGACGGCCTCCCCCATCTGTAATGAATTAGGCCGAAGCTGCATCGAAAATAAATCTGTTAAACCATAGGGCGCATAGATTTGATAATCACGGCCCCTTATTCCAACCGCAAAAGCAGACAGCCACGTATCGATGCCCTGCTCGGCGCTCGTCAATGGTTTAACTTGCCCACCTGATTGATTGCTACACCATTTATGCACAAAGGCTTGATTTGTCATATCCAGCAAGAATTGATTTTTGGATAAAGCCATAAACGATGCTTCTCTTTCTGCACGCAGCGCCTTAGATTCGCTGGCATCAAAATAAATCACATCTACATCTTTAATATGCGAATGAATTTCCTGCCCGGTCAGCTGATTCCAAATCACCTGAGCCACAACACCGCCTGCAATATAGTAATTGGGTAAGGCAAGCGTCCCTGCAATATCAATAGCCAGATTAATCCAGCCTGAATTTGAAATTAATTCTTTAAATTGCGCTTCGTGCTGAATCAAAATATTTACTCTGTGATTTTCATACCATTACGCTGGCCATTTTCATTAGAAATCTCTGCCTCTAAGCCCTTTAAATATGCAGCCGCCTCGTCCAGCTCCAGCTCGCTGAATACCCGAATCCCAGCATCTTGCAGCAGAGTAGCAGTCACGCCCGCTTGTGGGTGCTTAGTGCCGGTGAAGCTGCCATCGTAAATAAAAGACGAGCCACAGGATGGGCTGCCTTCTTTTAAAATGGCGATTTGAATATTTTTTCCTTTTGCGACAGCCAAGGCCTGCTTAGCGCCACTCACAAAAGCTCGGCTCACATCCCTGCCACTTGATTCCAGCACCTGCGCCTTGCCCTGCAATACATCCCAGCCACTTTGCATGGCCATGATTTCAGCCGGAGGGCGGGGAACAGGCAGGCCTGCAGCCACTTCGGGGCATACCACAATGAGCCTGCCCTCCTTATTCCAAACCGCCAACAGAGGGTGATCGCTCGCTGCTGCAACGCCGTTATACCGAACTGGCCGCCCCAATAAACAGGCGCTGACTAATACATATTGCATTCTTATCCCGTGTTAAAGCGATGTGGAAGCCTAACTAGGCGGCCCGCAAAAAGTGATTCAAACAATCGCTATCGGGTCGCAGACCCACGCCGTAAAAAAACCAACTCTAAGGCTCCCGTGCCTTTAAAGCAGCGTTGGTACTCCGTAAAACCATATGCGGCATATAAAGCTAAAGCGGGTGTATTTTTAACTGAAGTCATGACCGTCAACTCATGCCCTTGCTCAATTGCAAACTTTAATAAACAAGTTGCCAGGCCTTTACGCTGATGATTTGGGGCCACGACTAAAGAGCAGATATTCATTTCATACAGGCTGATTACAGCCCGCAACTCGCCTTCATCAGTAATGCCAAAGAAATGCTCATTGCTTCGTAAAATATCATCAAGCGTGGTGTTTAAAGGCGGAAAGTGTTTTGCACCAATCAGCTCAGACTCCTGAGCATAAGCCGCCATTTGTACCGCATGGATTTCTTTGGCCGCGCTCAGGTCCTGCTGCTGCAATCGCTCTACAACAAACATCACGTTCTCCACACCGGCTGGCAGCGCACTTCTGATTTAACCGAGTTGGCGATAAAGCACTCTTCATGTGCTTGGTTGTGCATTTGGACTAGCTCTGTCTGGGTAGGCTGGCGCGCCCCTGAGAAGCTCACTTCCGGCCTAAGTGTGACCACCGCCAGCCATTTTTTTCCTGCTGCATTTTTAGCCATTTCACCTGTAGCGGCATCAAAGTAGCGATCTACACAAAATTTTCTTTGTGCCGCAATCGATAAAAACCACAGCATATGGCAGCTGGAAAGCGAAGCAATAAAAGCTTCTTCCGGATCCAGTGCCGCAGCATCAGACATCGGCAAGGGCACCACATGCGGCGATGATGAGCCGGGGACTTCTAAGCCGCCATCAAAGCGCAGCAGATGTTTTCTGCTGTAGCGATTGCTGAGGAAATCCTCCTCCCCCCGAAGCCAAAGAATTTCTGCGGTGTGCTGTGACATAAGATCGCTCTGCTGTTTATCAATTGAAAATCAATCAGCTGACAAGGTATGTTGCCCATCCATCGTATTTACCCCCCAATTCGGCAGCAAGATGAAATAAAGGCAAGGTAATCTGATCAATATGATCATGGCTTGGTATGTCACTGCGCTTTAATTTAACGCCATATTCTGGGTATTCATCATCAGGCTCAATCAGTTTTTCAATCAAAAAACCTGATGCAGATACTTTTTCAATAAATACCGCTCTTGACTTTACATCGGGAAAATACGCCCAATGATCAAGGTCTCTGGCCTGATCCAAAGCATCCCCGTGTTTTTTTAAAGTGCTGCATATACGGCGGTTATTAATAATTTGCCTGTCTTTTTGAGACGGGGAAAGATAATTCAGATAAACCGACCAATCCCTGTCATCCTGAATCCCGGTCTCGTATTCATACTCCGGGAAGGTCTCCATTACTTTCCCGGCCTTTTCCGCCCATAAATCTGCCTCTTTTAAATATAAAATAAAATCACGACTGCCATCCTTAGTGCAGCGGCCCACATATAGCACATTGTCATTAACAAGCTGTGCAATATGATCTTCTATTTGATTTAAAGTGGCAGATTCTTCCTGGCTGGACAAGCCATCTTCGCGGGGTGAATTCATAAATATCCGGATATAGCCCATCACGGCAAAGCCATCAACAGGCGCTGCAATATCCAGATCAACAAACATTGAAGCAGGCTTATTTTCTACCTGGCACAGATAAAAGTCCCAATTACCCGACACGCAGCTCTCCTGAATTTTTTAAATAACTGAATCATCATCCAAACATTAAAATAAATATTATCATGAAACTATTTTAATAGTATCAATATTACCAATTTAAAAATGATATGGAAAATATAATAAATAATCCTGGGGAACCTCTGCACAAATACTTTTTTCGCAAATTAGATACTTGTAAGTGATTGATTGAATGGTGTGTCGATCAATGGTTTTTGATTCGTGCAGAGGTTTCCTAGGCTAAGGGTTTTTAATCCTTATACCAATTTAGTATTCAGCCTTGTTTTTTAAGGCGGGGTTAACTCAATAAAGGCGGTACATACACACTCACCCCATCCCCACCCAAAGCTTTAGCCTGATACATGGCTGCATCTGCATTTTTAGCCAGTTCAGCCACATTTGTGCCGTGATCGGGGAATAGGGCGATGCCGATGCAGGATGAGATGGCGAGGGATTTTTCTGCAAGAATAAAGGTTTGCTTCAGTGCTTCGCGTATTTTTTCTGCCACAGCCCGGGCGTCGTTTTCACTATTGATTTCAGGCAGAAGCACCATAAATTCATCGCCGCCTATTCGCCCTACGGTATCCGAATCCCGCAGGCAGCCCAGCATTCTTTGTGCTGATTCTTCCAGCAGCAAATCTCCGGTGGCATGGCCGTGAAGATCATTAACCGGTTTGAATTTATCTAGGTCAATAAATAAGATAGCCAGCTTGCTTTGGTTACGTTTTGCCCTGCTGAGGGCTTGGCTGATTCTTTCGAATAAAAGAATACGGTTAGGTAATTGCGTCAGCATATCGTAATGCGCGGAGTGTGCAAGCTGCTGGTGTATCTGTTTACGCTCATGAATATCCAGCAACATGGCCACAAAATGCGTAATCACTCCACTGCCATCCTTTACCGGCCCCACATGAGCTTCTTCCCAGCACTGCTCACCCGATTTACGCTTGGTCAGCAGCTCCCCCGCCCAGCGATGCCCTCTTACCAGATGGCTCCACATTTCTACGTAGGCTGATTCATCCACATCGTCCGCGCGCAAAAAACCAGGCGTTCTGCCAAGTACTTCATCGGGTGCATAGCCTGTTTCTTCAGAAAATTTAGGGTTTACATACTCAATCACCCGATCGGGGCTAGTAATTAAAACGGGGGTCGGGCTTTGTTCAATCACAGTAGAAAAAACTTTTAAACGCTGCTCTGTAAGACGGACTTCTGCCAGCGCTTTAGCCAGCCTGCCATTCAGGTAATGAATATAAAGCGCAATAGATCCCACCAGCACCAACAGGCTTAATGAAATGCCAAGCAGCCTGTAAATCCAAGAAACATCGACTTTAGGGTGTTCATCGTACAAAAAACCTTTCAGAGAAAAACCATTGGGCAACATCCCAATCTCGGCGTAGGTATCGGCAATATGCCGCCATCGGCCAGGGTTCATATAGCCCACAGCAATCAGATCCGCCCGCATTAGCTCAGCCATTTGTGTGGCTTCAAATTCAAGCTGGGCCTGATTCCTAGAATTAGCATATTTTCTTAAAATCATTTGAATGATTTCATCGGAATGCGCCATGGCGTATTCCCAGCCCCGTAGGCTGGCCGCCCTGAAAGCCTTTACCCGCTCGGGATGCTGCTCAATTTCTTGCTCGCTGGTAAACAGATTATCGCCATAAAAATCAATACCGGCAGAGCGCGGTGTGTAAATCTGGTATTTAATACCCGCCTTATCCAGAATATAGGGCTCATTAGTCAGATAGGCAGAAATGGCATCTACACTGCCCCCCATCAGTGAATCCGTCTTAAAATTATGGGCAACTAACTTCAGGCTATCCAGCGCAATACCTTCCCGCTTTAAATAGGCGAGCAGTTCTTCTGCAAGCGGCTCAATCATCAGCCGTTTATCGTTTAAAAAGTGAACACTTTGTGAAGATGATTTTTCAATGGCAATCAGCACAAAGGGGGAGTGCTGCAAAATGACGGCCAAAACAACAAGGGGCTTGCCCATTTTGCGGGCCAGCAAAAGGCTGCTGGTGCCGGTGGCATATTCAGCGCGCCCGGATACAACCTCAACCATGGGATCTGTGCCTGGCAAGGCAGGCTTAATGTCTACATTCAGACCAGCCTGCTCATAAAAACCCAGCTCTTTTGCTGCGTAATACCCCGCAAACTGAAAGGCATGCTCCCACTTTAATTGCAGCGTCACCTTATCATTCGCCAACACAGGCGAGAATAGGCTCAAAATACTCAGCAAAGCGGTTAAAAAAAGTTTCATTCGTCGTTTCGCAGTGATCACCACAATAAAAAACACAAAATTTTTTTCAACTATCGATCAGCCATACCGGCCATTATAATTTAAAAAAACAATTTAGAATAAAATACGAAACAATATCCACAGAAAAGATAAATCAACCCTATTTTAAAAAATAATTTCAATACAAAAATGGGATCATTTTTTTTAAAACGCATTTTATAAGCCTGATACTGAGGGTATCGCTGCACCAGCCAGCGCTCTTCATGGTGCGCTTTTTAATCAAAGAATATAAATAAAATGATCATCATTAAAATATGTAAATAACTTTGGCGGATGAATGAAATTCCAAGCGCCACAGACAAAAAAACCATATTCAAACAAACAAGCCCCTTACTGCGGTCAATTGTCTTGTCATATCAAGCCCCGGCGCAGCTTGGGTGGGCCGCTGTATAGAAGGACGCAAGGCCGGTTAGCCGTTAAGCACAGGACGATGCTTGCAAAACAAGGGATAATGCAGCCGAAAATACGCATTATTTAAGGAATTCCTCATGGAAATTAAGGTCAACTTTCTCGACAAGCTTCGCCTTGAAGCCAAGTTCGATGATTTCACGGTGATCGCCGATCAGCCAATCCGCTATAAGGGCGATGGCTCGGCACCGGGCCCATTCGATTACTTTTTAGCTTCATCGGCTTTGTGCGCGGCCTACTTTGTGAAGTTGTACTGCGAGACCCGCAATATTCCAACCGAGAATATCCGCCTATCGCAGAATAATATTGTTGACCCAGAAAACCGCTATCAGCAGATTTTTAAGATTCAGGTGGAGCTGCCTGCAGATATTTCCGCCAAAGACCGGCAAGGTATTTTGCGCTCTATTGAGCGCTGTACAGTTAAAAAAGTCGTGCAAACCGGCCCCGAGTTTGTGATTGAAGAGGTAGAGAGCCTAGAAGCCGACGCTCAGGCTTTACTGACCTTAAACACCGCCAGCGATGCCGCCACCTATATCGTAGGTAAAGATCTGCCGCTTGAGCAGACCATCGCCAATATGTCGGGCCTTTTGGCCGAGCTGGGCATCAAAATTGAAATCGCCTCATGGCGCAATATTGTGCCCAATGTGTGGTCGCTGCATATTCGCGATGCGCATTCGGCCATGTGTTTTACTAATGGCAAGGGCGCTAGCAAAGAGTCGGCCCTCGCCTCAGCGCTGGGCGAATATATCGAGCGGCTCAGCTGCAATCATTTCTATGCGGGTCAGTATTGGGGCGAAGAGCTCGCCAATGCGGATTTTGTGCATTACCCGCAAGAACGCTGGTTTCAGCCTGGCCCTAAAAATGCCCTGCCAATTGAAATTCTGGATGACTACTGCCGTGAAATTTACAACCCAGATGGCGAATTACTGGGCACGCATCTGTATGACACCAACTCCGGCAATGTAAAGCGCGGCATCTGCTCCCTGCCCTTTGTGCGCCAATCGGACGGCGAAACGGTGTATTTCCCTTCCAATCTGATTGAAAACCTTTATGTGAGCAATGGCATGAGCGCGGGCAACACGCTGGCCGAAGCGCAGGTGCAATGCCTTTCAGAGATTTTTGAGCGCGCAGTCAAACGCGAGATACTGGAGGGCGAAATCACCCTGCCCGATGTACCGCAGGATGTGCTAGCAAAATACCCCGGCATTCTGGCGGGGATTGCTGGCCTCGAAGAGCAAGGCTTTCCGGTGCTAGTGAAAGATGCGTCGCTCGGCGGCGTTTACCCGGTGATGTGCGTTACCCTGATGAACCCGCGTACCGGCGGTGTATTTGCCTCATTTGGCGCGCACCCCAGCTTAGAAGTCGCCTTAGAGCGCAGCCTGACCGAACTACTGCAAGGGCGCAGTTTTGAAGGCCTGAACGATCTGCCCCGCCCCACCTTTGAAAGCCATGCCTTAACCGAGCCAAACAACTTTGTTGAGCACTTTATTGATTCGAGCGGCATTGTGTCATGGCGCTTTTTCAGTGCGAAATCGAATTACAACTTTGTGGAGTGGGATTTCTCCAGCCAAGGGCCAAACGCCAATACCGAAGAAGCCGCCGCCCTGTTCGGCATTCTGAAAGACCTAGGCAAAGAATCCTATATGGCGGTCTACGATCAGTTAGGCGCCACCGCCTGCCGCATTCTGGTACCCGCCTATTCAGAAATTTATCTGATAGAAGATTTAATCTGGGATAACACCAACAAAGCACTGCTATTCCGCGAAGATATTCTGAATTTGCACCGGCTGGATAAGGCAGCCCTCTCTGCACTGCTCTATCGCCTAGAAGACAACGAGCTGGGCGATTACTCCAAGGTATCGGACTTAATTGGCATCAAGTTTGATGAAAACACAGTATGGGGCCAGCTAACGGTGCTGGAATTAAAACTGCTGATTAATCTGGCCCTGCAGCACTTTGCAGACGCGCACGATCTGGTCGGTGCCTTCTTGCAATACAACGACAATACCTTAGATCGCGTGCTGTTTTACCAGGCCCTCAATGCCGTGCTGGACGTATTACTGGATGATGAGCTGGAGTTGGCCGACTACGAAGTCAACTTCCGCCGCATGTTTGGCAATCCACGTATGGACGCAGCACTAGGCTCCGCCAACGGCAGCGTACGCTTCTTCGGCCTGACAGAAACTAGCATGAAACTGGAAGGCTTAGATAAACACCACCGCCTGATCGATAGCTACAAAAAGCTGCATGCGGCGCGGGGCCGTTTTGTGGCAAAGACTGCTTAGGAAAAACTGTTTTTCCCGTAAGCGAAAATCTGCAGCATGAAAAGAAAAACGACCTTCAAAGCTAAAAGCTTGAAGGTCGTTTTTTTGCAAAAAATTACAGTTGGAAACTGTATCAGATAAAAACGCCAGCCCATTTCAGCTATTTCTCAATACTATTGTCGCAAACAACCGTCTCATACCCACTCAGCGCCCAATGCTTCTGCCTGCTGTAGTACCGTCTGAATCGCCTCGTCCTGAAAATCAGGCGGATAGCCGTATTTACGCAAAATGCGTTTCACCATAATCCGTAATTTGGCGCGAACGCTTTCCCGTTGCGACCAATCAACGCTGATATTTTTGCGCAGATTTTCGGTGAGTTCATGCGCGATGCGTTTTAGTGTTTCGTCAGGGAGTTCTCGCACCGCCGATTCATTATTGGCCAGCGCGTCGTAAAACTTCACTTCGTCCTCAGATAATCCCAAGGACTCACCGCGCCCAGCCGCTTCCCGGAATTTCTTGGCCATGGCGACCAATTCTTCCATCACTTGTGCGGTTTCGATGCTGCGATTCTGATAGCGTTTGACTACATCAGTCAGTAGTTCAGAAAACTTCTTCTGCTGCACCACATTACTGGCAAACTTGGATTTGATCTCCCCTTCCAGCAGGCGCTCCAGCAATTCCACGGCCAAATTTTTCTCGGGCAGGTTGCGCACTTCGGCCAGAAACTCGTCGTCCAGCAGGCCAATATTGGGCTTTTCTAAGCCGACGGCATCAAAGATATCCACCACTTCATCAGAGGCCACCGCCTGCCCGATAATCTGGCGAATAGCCAGTTCCCTATCATCATTGCTGAGTTTTTTTGCGCTCAGGTCCCGCTTAATCAGCAGCACTTTCACCGCTTGCAAAAAGGCGACCTCTTCGCGTACCGCTTTGGCTTCATCCATGGTGCCGCACAGGCTGAATGCTTTACTCATCGCTAGGGCGTTATCCGCAAAGCGCTTTTTACCGTCTTCTAACCCCAGTACATGATTAGCTGCGCCAGCCAACAGGCGATGACCGCCAGTGATAAATTCGCTGTAATCAAAGCCATGCAACATGCCTTGCAAAATATTGATTTTCTCTTCGAGTACCGCCCACGCTTCCACCGTATCTACCGTCGGTTTACCGCGCCCATTGCTGGCGGTGTATTCCTTGAGTGCGGCTTTTAGCTCGTTAGCGATGCCGATGTAATCAACAACCAAGCCGCCTTGCTTATCGTGAAATACCCGATTCACCCGGGCAATGGCTTGCATCAGATTGTGCCCTTTCATTGGCTTGTCGATATACAGCGTATGCACGCAAGGCGCATCAAAACCGGTGAGCCACATATCGCGCACGATCACCAATTGCAATGGATCTGCTGGGTCTTTAAAGCGTTTCTCCAGCCGTTTTTTAACTTGCTTGGGGTAGATATGAGGTCGTAGCAAAGCTTTGTCACTCGCAGAGCCCGTCATCACAATTTTAATCGTACCCAGCTCCGGGTCATCGTTATGCCAATCCGGGCGCAGTTTGATTAACTCATTATATAAATGCACGCAAATCTCGCGGCTCATCGCCACAACCATGGCTTTGCCCGACTGGCTTTGTTGGCGTGTCTCAAAGTGATTCACTAAATCAGCCGCCACACTGGCAATACGCGGCTCCGCGCCGACAATCCGCTCCAGTGCTGCCCATTTAGATTTGAGCTTGCCTTGCTCGCTTTCTTCTTCATCCTCAGCCAGCTCATCGACGTCATCGTCAATCTGGGCCATTTCATCGACTTTCAGGCTTAATTTTGCCAGCCGCGATTCATAATAAATCGCTACCGTAGCGCCATCTTCTTTGGCCTGTTGCATATCGTAAATATGGATATATTCACCAAATACCGAGCGTGTATCTCTATCTTCGCTAGATACCGGCGTGCCGGTGAACGCCACAAAAGTGGCATTGGGCAGCGCATCGCGCAGATGCTGGGCGTAGCCAACCTGATAAGTACTTGTTAAATATGGAGGGCTTGCTTCTTGAGTGACGCCAGCCGTAGCAACTTCAGGCGCAATATGCTTTGGCAGACGTTGCTTGAGTTTGGCTTCAAAACCATATTGCGTGCGGTGTGCCTCATCGGCAATCACCACAATATTGTGTCGATCCGATAGCAAGGGAAACACATCTTCGTCCTCGCCCGGTGCAAACTTCTGGATGGTGGCAAACACAATCCCGCCAGAAGGACGATTACTCAGCTTGGCGCGCAAATCTTGCCGCGTACTCACTTGCACCGGCTGCTCGCGAAGCAAATCCTGAGCCAAGGAAAACACACCAAACAATTGGCCATCCAGATCATTACGATCGGTGATCACCACAATGGTCGGGTTTTCCATCGCCGCTTCCCGCATCACCCGCGCGGCAAAGCAAGTCATCGTAATGCTCTTGCCCGATCCCTGCGTATGCCAAACCACGCCGCCTTTGCCTTTTTGCCCGCCGACTACATCGGGGCGAGAAGCCGTCACTACGCGTTCAATCGCAGTACGCACCGCGTGAAACTGGTGATAACCGGCGATTTTTTTCACCAAGGTGCCATCGTCTTCAAACAGCACAAAAAAGCGCAAATAATCCAGCAGATATTTTGGCGCAAGAATGCCGCGAATCAGCGTTTCTAATTCATTGAATTGCCCTAATGGATCAAGACTAATGCCATCAATCGTGCGCCATTGCATATAACGCTCGGCATTAGCTGATAAGGATCCCATCCGCGCTTCTGTACCATCCGAAATCACTAAAATTTCGTTGTACTGAAATACGTCGGGAATTTGCTCTTTGTAGGTTTGAATCTGATCAAACGCTTTGTAAATGTCGGCGTTTTCATCGGCAGGGTTTTTAAGCTCTAAGAGCACCAAAGGCAAGCCATTCACAAACAAAATAATATCTGGCCGACGTGTGTGTTTTGCGCCTTTTAGCGTGTACTGATTCACCGCCAAGAATTCGTTCAACCCCGCCCGCGCCACAGGCGCTGCTTGTCCCCCTCTCCCCGCGAGGGAGAGGGCACGGGGTGAGGGGGCGTCTTTTTCATCACCGCCCCAATCAATCAGCCGCACAAAATCACCACGCGTTTCGCCGTCCTTCTGGTATTGCACCGGCACGCCATTGACCAGCAGGCTGTGAAAGTAGCGATTGGCTGACAACAGCGATGGGATTCCCAAATCCAATACTTGCTGCACCGCATCGGTCTGCGCAACTAGCGGAATTTGTGGGTTCAAACGCGAGATTGCCGAACGAAGCCGTTCAATCAGCACGGGCTGCACATAATCGGCGCGCTCAGGGGTAATCCCATCCGGCGCAATATCATAGCCACAGAGATGGCGATAACCTGTTTCAACGAGCCAGCTCAGTGCTTCTTGTTCTAATTGGTCTTCGGTCATTCACGCCTCCCAGCGTTTCCCGATTTGGGCAGCAGCCTGCAGCCTAAATTGCCACCTAATATGTCGAAATAAATCGTTAAAATCGACACATCAAAAAAACGCGTTTAAAAATCACGCAAAAATCGACACGTTCATCCAGTCACGAAGGCGCTCAGCCTTCATCCGCAATGAAGTTTTCCGCAAAAATGGCCGATTTGGCACGATGCAGTTGGGTAAAACGCTGCATCAATTCCTCGCACTGCGCTGATGTTGCCCCAGCATACTCACGCACCCATGAGCAGAAAAAAGCTTCAAATGGCCAAAAATAAGCACCACCGCGCACACTGCGTAGCGTGTTATTGGTCTTCATATCAAAGCTTGCCGCTTCATCCTCGGGATTGGGCAGGCAACCATGAGTATGAAAGGCATAGTCACAATCACGCGCCACTTCATTGATATGCGTTTGCGCGCTGCGGTCAACGCCAGCCACAAAGCAATATCGCTGGCCACGCTGCAAAATTTGCTTAATCGCCGCATCCGCCTCAGCAGCATTCAGCCAATTCACATCTTGGTTAATCCACAGCAGCAAATTCACCAGCCGCTCGTAAAACTGCTTCAGCAGTGTTTCACCATCGCCTTTTTTGATGCCCCAGAACACCATAGAAAAACGCGTTTCGCGTTCCATCACGATAAACACATTCTGCCGCGCCAACTTAATCGCATGCACCTGCCACACCCACGGCCCCGCCGCCTCGGGAACGGGCGCAGCCTCCAGCCACGACTTCACCAAACCCTTTTGGGTCGTTTCTAGCGCCTCAGCGGCGGCTTTTGAGCAATAAAATTGCATGTTTAACTCCGACTCCAACAACTCGACGACATTCATGTCGTCGAGTTAAGTTAATCCATTGATTTAATATGTATTTACGGAACAAAACTAAGCGTAAAGACTCAAACAAAAAAGTTGGCAAAGTTCACTAGTAGTCAACTTATGTTGACAAGGTATCTAAGAGCATCTATCTTTGTCATCAGTCTCATCCACCAAGTGTGGAAGGAGCATCAGAAGCCCTTACGTAGCAATGCATCGGGGCTTCAGTCATTTCTAGCGGCCCAAAAAGCATCTCGTTCTTTGGCAAACGTAGCAATACGGTGCGGCTTCAAGCAATACGCCGTTTTCAATAAGTAATACTTTGGGCCATCCTGAGTATCGCGCTTCGCCAGTACGATGGCAAAATCACATTCTTCGGCCCAAATCACAACGTGAGTGTCTCTTCCACGTTTGTTTTCCCACCATGAAAAGCCATCGTTTCCAACATTCTGAATAAGCCAAGCCACCCAACGAATCCGCGCGCAACGGTCTAAATCAGGAATGCGGTCGTCTTCATTCCGGTTCTTCTTATCTGGCGCTTCAGAAATCAGATGCCAGAAACTAAAACCCTTTCCTCGAGTATCGGGGCGAAATTGCGCGCGTATCGGTACGCCTTGAAACACTAAGCCAGCATGAACTACGGTATCCAGATAAATCTGATACAAGTCATTCTCATAGCGCGCCCAGTCACCACCGTAATGATTAAAGGGCAATAAATCAGGAGGCAAACTCAAGCTTGTGGCCTCCAGACAAATACATTGAATTTTTCTGCGCGTACCAAAGAACTTTGCAGTAGGTTTAGTCCAGATTGCTCCCTTATCCGCGCAATGACGGCCAACTTAGCAGGGCTTTCAGTCAAACCTCGATGCACATAGCCCAATGCACCAATCAACAAATCAGCCAGCTGCAGCAACAGAACATCGTGCGAATGCACCAGCTCAATCGACTCAATCACGGCTCTGTCAAAATCATAATTGGCATTGCACAGCACATCATGCAATTTGCCAACTTTGGCTTGGCCTTGCGTATCCTTGATATCCAGAAAAATGCGATATCGCTCTTCGGGGCTAATCAGGCGATTAAGCAAGTGATACCACATCTTGTAATAAAACTCGTCGTGACTTTGGCCAAATTTGTCATGCTGCAAACACGATTTATCCGGCACCACCAAACCACGAAAATGCAACAAGGGCTGCGCAAAAAACAGGTCAATCACTGCCAGATAAAAATCCAGTTTGCTTGGGGACACCTTCACCCATTTGATTTCAAAGTTCGGAGCAAGACCATACTGCTTTTTTAACGCTTTCAACTCACGCGCCAACATTTGCCGATGGGATGCCGGACACCAAACAGCCCCCAGCACCATCGCCTTGGCTGCATCGTTTTCCAGATGGCACGACTCATCGCAGTAGACATGAAATAGCTCATTCATACGACGGCCTCCATCAGTAGCGCTTCGGCTTCGGGCAGGCGGAGCTGGCCGGAGATTAGGCGCGGCAACAAGGTGTCGCGCAGGGTGGCGAGGGTTTGGGCTTGCTGACTATTGGTAAAAATTGTTTCCCGTATCGCTGCCGCCGTTTCATCAAACGCGTTGAAAACTGCATCGGATGGAATCACCACAGGCAAACGATATACGTTATTTCTATTCAGCCCCGGAACTGCCCCGTCGGTGTTCATATCGTGGAGCCCAAGTGTTTGCAGCAAATAAAAGCAGTAGCTCAATGGCTTGCTGGTTTTAACATAGAAAACTGTATCAATCGGAAAAAATGGGCGGTCTTCCCAATACAGGCTGCCGACGGTTCCTTTTCGCCCAACAATCACTGATGGTCCATTCACCAAGGCTTGATTATGTGACCCAGTAATGCCACCCGAACCATAAACGGGAATGTCGCCGTCGATTCGGTCTGTTGCCTTTAATGCCTTGCCATAAGCCAGCTCAAGTAAATCCTCGACTTTGCCAATGCTCCACCCCTCCGGCACCAAGCCTTGCGGGGAAGCGGTGAAGGTGGCGGGGAAGAGGGCTTGGAGTTCGAGCGGGAGCAGGCCGTCATTCCCGCGCAGGCGGGAATCCGGTGGCGCGGCTAGATTCCCGACACCATCACTCGGGAATGACGCGGTGTTGGCGATGGACTGGGCGTTGGCGTGGACGGGGTCGAAATCGACAAACCACGACTTAAACAGCGCCTGCGCCATCGACTCCAGTGTCGCATTGGTCTCGCGCAACAGCACAATACGGTCGTCGAGAGCGCGCAAAACAGTAGTTATTTTCTTTTGCTCAGCCAAGGGCGGAACTGTTACTGGAACGGAGGACAGAATCGAAGTATTCAAATTGGGCATGGTTGCGCCAACAGCGTGTCGAATCAGCCACTCTTTGGTTTCAGGTAATCGCAGGCAATATGAAATGAATTTTGCATCAGCTTTCGATTCATTCCCCAAGCGAACTTTCAAGCACCCCGTCCCACAAAGCCAGCCAACCTGATGTGGCTCAACCAATGCATTTCTAGTTACATCGCCTCGGCGGCTAAAAATAACATCACCAATTTGAAGCTTATGTTGAGCAAGTCGATCTGCGTCGGCCTGTTGAATTCTTGCAATGCCATCCTCAGAGATGCCACCTTCTGCGCCAATATTCGCAGGCATTACAACAGGAATTCCCACCTCTACATAATCAGAAGCATGAAGTTGACTACCAAATGGTCCAGTCTGAATTGCGCCTTTTTGTAATGCGCAAATTTCACCCAACGTCGTATCAATCCATTCAGCCCCGTAGGGCGCAATCACCGAAGGTATTTCGCCGCAAGCATTATCAATAAAATTGTTCAGAGCTATACCCTCACCCGGCGCATTGCCGCTGTGCGGCGAATGCGCCTTACCCGTTTGCAGTTCAGAACTCATACCCCAGCCCTCCCAGTTTCTGCCGGATTAGCTGGTCGAGTTCCGCGCCCTTAGCCATTTGCTCGCCGAGTTTTTCGGTGAGCGTGGTCATTTTGGTGGCGAAGGCCTCAAAGTTTTCTTCAATCTCTTCCGCGCCAACGTAGCGGCCGGGTGTGAGCACAAAGCCGTGTTCGGCGATTTCAGCGAGTTTCACGCTGCGGCAGAAGCCGGGGATGTCTTGGTATTCGGTGATGGGTTCAGCGGGCGCAGAAATACCCCCTGGCCCCCCTTTTGCAAAGGGGGGAACAGATGCCTCGGGCTCCCCAAGTGCAATAAGCGGAGCCGATGCAGTGGTTTTAGCTTCCCCCTTTAACAAAGGGGGATTGAGGGGGATTTCCTCTGGTATACCGCGCCACGCTTTGACTAGATTGGCGATGCGCTCAATACCCTCATCATCCAATTCGCATTGCACACGCGAGATCATTTTGCCGAGTTTGCGCGCGTCGATGAACAGCACTTCGCCTTGGCGCGTGGTTTTGTTTTTGGCTAAAAACCACAAGCAGGCAGGGATTTGGGTGTTGAAGAACAACTGGCCGGGCAGCGCAATCATCACTTCGACCACGTCGGCATCGACCATGGCGCGGCGAATGTCGCCCTCGCTATTCTGGTTGGACGACATCGAGCCATTGGCCAGCACAATGCCCGCGCGGCCATTCGATTTCAGGTGGTAGAGCATATGTTGCAGCCACGCGTAGTTGGCGTTGCCTTGCGGCGGCGTGCCGTACACCCAGCGCGAATCGCCTTCCAGACTGCCATGCCACCAGTCGCTGATATTGAACGGCGGGTTGGCAAGAATGTAGTCGGCGCGCAGGTCGGGGTGCTGATTTTTGGTGAAGGTGTCGCCCGGTTCCTTGCCAAGGTTGAAGTCGATGCCGCGAATGGCGAGGTTCATCGCCGCCAAGCGCCACGTGGTGGGGTTGGATTCCTGCCCGTAAATCGACACATCACCGAGCTTGCCGCCGTGTGCCTCAATGAATTTTTCCGATTGCACAAACATGCCACCCGAGCCGCAGCAGGGGTCGTAGACCTTGCCCTGATGCGGGTCGAGCACGGCGACCAGCGTTTTAACGATGGATTGCGGCGTGTAGAACTGCCCGCCCTTTTTGCCTTCGGCGCTGGCGAACTGGCCGAGAAAGTATTCATACACTTGCCCCAGAATATCGCGGGCTTTGCCTTGGTCTTCGCCAAAGCCGATCGTCGAAATCAAATCAACCAATTCGCCGAGCTTGCCATCAGGCAAGGGCGCTCTGGCATAGCGTTTATCTAAGATGCCTTTCAGGCTGGAGTTTTCTAGCTCCAAAATCGCCAGCGCGTCATCGATGCGTTTGCCGATATCGGCTTGCTTAGCATTGGCCCGCAAAGCTTCCCAGCGCGCGCCTTCGGGCACCCAAAATACATTCACTTCTTTGTAGTAATCGCGGTCTTCCAGCTCTTCAGCCAGTAATTCATCGTCGCTATCGTGCAGGAAGTAATCGTCGTTTTCATCCGCAAAGCGGCGCGTGAGCTCAGCGCGGCGGGCAGAGAAAGAATCGGAAATAAATTTTAGAAAAATCATGCCAAGTGCGATGTGTTTATATTCTGCCGCATCGACATTGGCACGCAGCTTATCCGCTGCCGACCAGAGGGTTTTTTGGATATCTTGGAGCATGTTTAATTATTCTTTATGTCTAGCGAAAGGTTGCGTCAGATTATAACTGGCAAAGCACAGTATGAAGCGAGGATCTACGAGGATTTAGACCGAATTCAAAAGCTTAATGACCCGATATCCATTTCCCATTGCTGAGAAAAAGAAAAACCCCTCAAAAGAGGGGTTGAAATTTTTACACTCAGGCAATACCGCGTATTAGAACGGAATATCATCCTCAAAATCATCAAAGCTCTTAGGCGCAGCTGCAGCCGGGGCGGGTGCCGGGCGGCGAGCTGGAGCTGGGGCGGCTTGTTGGTAGGCGGGTTGCTGGTTAAAGCCGCCGTCGTCGTAGCCAGTATCGGCTGGGCCACTGCTATTGCCGCTGCGCCCACCCAACATTTGCATTTGGTCGGCGATGATTTCGGTGGTGTAGCGGTCTTGGCCGGTGGTTTTGTCTTGCCATTTACGCGTTTGCAGACGGCCTTCGATATAAACTGACGAGCCTTTTTTCAGGTACTGCGCGGCGATTTCGGCCAGGCGGTTGTACATGGTGATATTGTGCCATTCGGTTTTTTCTTGCTTTTGACCGGTAGCTTTGTCTTTCCAGCTTTCGGTGGTGGCAATGCTGAAGTTACACACTGCGCCGCCCGATGGCAGGAAGCGGTTTTCAGGGTCTTTACCCAGATTGCCGATCAGAATTACTTTATTCAATGAAGCCATGGTTGATCTCTTGTTTTATCTTTTACGGGGCAGACGGGGTAGTCAAACCAGCCGTCTCTTCAATAAGTTGCCGCGCCGCAGCTTCGTCCCAGCCGGTTTGCAGGACTTTCAGCAAGGCCACGCGTTCATCAATTAACACGACGGCTTCTTTTACGCCGTCAATAGCCGCAAGTTTAACAGACAGTGCCTGCCCGTCGCCTGCCCAATTATCGCCGATGTGGAACATTTGTGTTTTTACGGGTAGCGGCGGCTGCATGCCTGCGGCAAAAAACAACCAGATCACCATCAGTGCCGCACACATTAAAAATACCCCGGTCACGCTGCCGTGCTGCTGATAGAGCCAGCCTGCAATCGCGGAACCTAAAAACATGCTCAGGGACTGGCAAGTGTTGTACACCCCCATCGCCGTGCCCTTGGCATCGCTCGGGGCAATTTTGGAAATCAGGCTAGGTTGAGTGGCTTCTAAAATATTAAACGCAATAAAGTACACCGATAACCAAACCACAATCATGGTCAGATCAGGCATATAGAGCGCCATACCCAGCTGGGCGAGCAGCATCAGGCTGATGGCAAAAATAAACACTTCTTTCAGGTGTTGTTTTTTTTCACCATAAATTACCGCAGGCACCATCAGCACAAAGCTGACCAGCACCACCGGCAAATAGACCCACCAATGATGCTCCAGACTAATTCCGCCCAGCTTAGTTAACAACAATGGCATCACGGTAAACATGGCCATTTGCGCCGCATGTAGGGCAAATACACCGTAATTCATACGTAAAAGCTGAGGGTGGCGCAATACAGCGGGCAAACGGGTGGCGCTGATTTCTGCATCAGAATGAAAGCGCGAAACAATCGGATCAGGAATAATTTGCCGCACGCCAATCATCGCAGCAATGGTCAGCAGCGCCGTCAGCAGGAAGATACCCGGCAAACCGATCCACGCTGCCAGGGTGGGTGCTGCCACCAAAGAAATCGCAAAGGTGCTGGCAATACTGCCGCCTATCATCGCCATGGCCTTGGTACGGTTTTCTTCGCGGGTTAAATCGGCCAAGAGCGCGGTAATCGCCGCCGAGATCGCGCCTGCACCCTGTACAGCACGGCCCACAATCAGCCAGGCCACATGATCGGCCATGGCACACATCACACTGCCAAGAGCAAACAGAGCAAGGCCAATATAAATCACTTTTTTGCGGCCAACCCGATCCGACCACATACCAAAAGGCAGTTGCAATAAGGCTTGCGTCAGGCCATAAGCACCAAACGCCAAGCCAACCATGGTGTGATTATCTCCTCCGGGGAGCTTGCCTGCGTAAACCGCAAACACAGGCAGAATAAGAAACATTCCCAGCATACGCAGGGCATAAAGCCCGGCTAAGCCAAGCGAAGCACGTAGTTCTATAGGATTCATGGCAGCAATTTAAAGTGGGCTCTGGCGTATTGGGATGACATCGTTACCTGACGCGCGGGCATAAAAACAAGTAAACAATCGCGTTTCGATACAAATGTAATGGTCAAGTAAATGCTTCCAACACACTTTCAACAGGAAAGTCCGGTATATTATCTGATTCCTCTTTACTGCAGATACCGGCCTTTATGTCGTACCGTCGTATCGAATCATCCGAAGCCCCGCAAATTCGCATTCGCGGCGCTCGCACACACAATTTAAAAAACGTTAATCTCGACCTGCCACGCGGCAGCTTAGTTGTGATTACAGGCCTTTCCGGCTCGGGTAAATCGTCTCTGGCGTTTGATACCCTGTATGCCGAAGGCCAGCGTCGCTATGTGGAATCGCTTTCTGCCTATGCACGGCAATTTTTACAATTGATGGAAAAACCCGATGTCGATTTGATCGAGGGTCTCAGCCCGGCGATCTCCATCGAGCAAAAAGCCACCAGTCATAATCCGCGCTCCACCGTGGGCACGGTGACGGAAATCCACGATTATCTGCGCCTCTTATTTGCCCGCGTCGGCACGCCATTTTGCCCCGAGCATAAGCAGCCTTTGCAATCGCAAACCGTCAGCCAGATGGTTGATCACGTCTTAGCACTGCCAGAAGAAACCAAACTCATGGTGCTAGCACCGGTTGTGGTCGGCAAAAAAGGCGAAAACGTCGATCTGTTTGACGAGCTGCGCGCGCAGGGCTTTGTGCGGGTACGCGTGGATGGCGAAATCTATGAGCTGGATGAAACGCCTAAGCTAGATAAAAACAAGAAACACACTATCGAAGTGGTAGTGGACCGGCTGAAAGTGCGCGAAGACGTAAAACAACGTCTTGCCGAATCCTTTGAAACCGCCCTTCGCCACGCCGAAGGCCGCGCCATTGCTTTAGAAATGGATAGCGGTAAAGAGCATTGGTTCTCGGCTAAGTTTGCCTGCCCGATTTGCAGCTACAGCCTGCCAGAGCTGGAACCTCGCCTGTTCTCATTTAACAACCCGATGGGTGCCTGCCCTAAGTGCGAAGGCCTCGGCCAGATCACTTTCTTTGATCCTAAGCGCGTAGTGGCTCACCCTGACTTAAGCTTGGCAGCCGGTGCGATTAAGGGCTGGGATAAGCGTAATCAGTTTTACTTCCAGATGCTGACCAGCATCAGCGAGCACTATGGCTTTGATGTCAGCGAAGCTTGGACAGAGCTGACCGCCGAAGTGCAACAAGCAGTGTTGCATGGCTCAGGCACTGAGGAAATTGCCTTCACCTATATGAACGAGCGCGGCAATAAAGTATCGCGCTCACATGCCTTTGAAGGGATTATCCCCAACCTAGAGCGCCGCTATGTCGAAACCGACTCGATGGCCGTGCGTGAAGAATTAGCCAAATACCAAAACAACCAGCCCTGCCCGCATTGCGAAGGCGCAAGGCTGCGTGTTGAAGCGCGTAATGTGCGTGTTGGCGAATGTAATCTGCACGAAGTCAGCCGCATGGCATTAAAAGACACGGCAGTTTACTTTGGCGCTTTAACCCTGACCGGCGCTAAAGCGCAAATTGCCGAAAAAATTGTAAAAGAGATTCGTGAGCGCTTGGGCTTTCTGGTCAATGTGGGCTTGGATTACCTTAGCCTTGATCGCAGCGCCGATACGCTATCAGGCGGCGAAGCACAGCGGATTCGCCTTGCTAGCCAGATTGGCTCTGGCCTAACCGGCGTGATGTATGTGCTGGACGAGCCATCCATTGGCCTGCATCAGCGCGATAACGACCGCTTGCTGGGCACGCTGCGCCATCTGCGCGACTTGGACAACACGGTGATTGTGGTTGAGCACGACGAAGACGCCATCCGTATGGCCGATTATCTGGTGGATATGGGCCCAGGCGCAGGTGTGCACGGTGGTGAAGTAGTGGCTGCGGGTACACCCGAAGACATCATGAACGAGCCACGCTCGATCACCGGGCAGTTTTTATCCGGCGCGCGACGCATTGCTATTCCTGAAGTGCGCCGCAGCCCTGATCCGGAAAAATGGCTGTCGCTGAAAGGCGCTTCAGGTAATAACCTGAAACAAGTTGAGCTGAAGCTGCCAGTAGGCCTATTTGTTTGCATTACCGGCGTATCCGGCTCGGGTAAATCCACCCTCATCAACGACACGCTGTATACCATTGCAGCGAAAGAGCTGAACGGTGCATCGGGTGAGCCCGCGCCATTTGAAAGCATCAGCGGGCTGGATCACTTTGATAAGGTGATTAATGTCGATCAATCGCCAATTGGCCGCACCCCGCGCTCTAATCCTGCCACCTATACCGGCATGTTTACGCCGATTCGTGAGCTGTTTGCCGGCGTGCCCACCAGCCGTGAGCGCGGTTACGGGCCTGGGCGATTCAGCTTTAACGTCAAAGGCGGCCGCTGCGAAGCGTGTCAGGGCGATGGCGTACTGAAGGTAGAGATGCACTTCCTGCCCGATGTGTACGTGCCTTGTGATGTCTGCCACGGCAAACGCTATAACCGCGAAACGCTGGAAGTGCTCTACAAAGGCAAAAACATCACCGAAGTATTGGGGATGACGGTTGAGCAGGCGCTGGCGTTTTTTGAAGCCGTGCCAACCGTCGCACGTAAGCTTAAAACGCTGACCGATGTGGGCTTGGATTACATCCGCTTAGGCCAGAGCGCCACCACACTGTCTGGCGGTGAAGCGCAGCGCGTCAAGCTGGCGCTGGAGCTATCCAAACGCGACACCGGCCGCACGCTATATATATTGGATGAGCCAACCACCGGCCTGCATTTCCACGATATCGACCAGCTGCTGGCGGTGCTGCATCGCCTGCGCGAGCACGGCAATACCGTGGTGGTGATTGAGCACAATCTGGATGTGGTCAAGACGGCAGACTGGGTCATCGATCTGGGGCCAGAAGGCGGCGCGGGAGGCGGGCGTATCTTAATGAGTGGCACGCCAGAAGAATTGGCTGCCTGCACAGAAAGCCATACCGGGCTGTATCTGGCTAAAACCTTAGCAGCACACCAAACGCTGTAGTGGCAGCCGTTGCTTAATTAAAAAACGGCTTAAGCATGCTTAAGCCGTTTTTTTTCATTTGAATCCTGCGGCAACCCTTTTCCGCATGAAGCGCCGTCAGATTTGTAATGGAATCAGCACGTCCAGCCACTTGATAGCAGTCTGCCTTTGTTCCATCGTGCCACGGTAAAGCAGCTGCTCCAGCGTCTGGCAGGCCGTGTGTATGTCCTGCTGCTCCAGATGCTCCACCACTAACTGTAAAACCGGGTCTTCGGTCTGAAAAAAGGATAAATCCAAACCGGATATCTCTGGCAGCCTGACTTCAAGCAAAGATAATGGATCCGGCACGTCTACAGAAAAATCAATTTGCTCCGGCACGCTGCGCCAAGGGTCTTGTTTATACTCAACCAGCTCACCGGTTGCAAAATCCACATGTTCAATTTTGCTTTCCGGTGATGCAAAGCTCATCCCCTCTTGGGCAAACATCAGCGGGCTGGCCGTTTCATCAAGCGACAAATATAGCGGGTTATCTGGATCTAAAGCCCTGCCCATGCCCTGCACTTGCTGCCACAGCCCATCGCTGGAAAACTGTAAGCGAAAGCCAACGGCCCTGTTTTGAAACTCCTGACGCATACCCTGAGTCACATACACATCAAACAGCATCATCCATAAAGCTAAGGAGCTTGGGTACTGCTCAATCTCACTTTTCAACAGATTAACTGCCTGTGTCACTAGGCCATGATCCAGCAGCATCTGCGCTTCTTCTGATACATTTTTGGGCTGCACCACATCGACATCATCCCGGCTCCAGTCTGAAGCGGCCTGAGAAAAATTGCTCATTGCCCCCATCAGCATGCTTCGGTCTGGCACCGCGTCCATAAACCGCTCACTCAGCGGTACGCCGCCCGCTCCAGAGCTGTATGCATTCTGCCCCAACGGAAAAACATCCATATCGGCCTGCGCAATCCGGCGCTGCCGCTGCAATAAATAAAGAGGGGGAATAAACAATAAGAGCAGCAGCCACCATGCACTTGGCCAGCTGAAGCGATTAATTCCGGAAAAAACAGGGGTGCTATCACTGGGGATTTCAGCTTGAGATCTGCCCTGGACCATGGCTAATTGTTTTTCCAGCTGGCTAATCTGATATTTAAACTGCAATAGCTGTGCGGCCTGATCATCGCTCTCCAAAAGCTGCAAGCGCTCCCTAGCACGCAAGTTTTCATCCGGACTTAAAGGTGTTTTTGTCTGGCTGGATAAAAGCGACTCGGATAAACGCAGCTGAAAGCCACCCTGCGCAAGGCGGGGCAAAGAAGGCGCGGTAATTTGTAAAGACTCTTTGGCTGGCACAAGCAATTGCGCTTCAGGCTCTGGCGGCCTCTCATCACTGACGGCCGCATTAGGTAGTAATCGCTTGCGATCAGGCAGTCTCACATCGGTATTCAGCGGCAAGCGGGCGTAAGTATTTTGTGCCAGATCCGGATTTAAGCGGTAAATCTCATCCACCATCCGGGCCCGGCTGGCCTTGTCCTGTGGAAAATAGGCGCGGGCAATCCGCTCTACTGAATCCCCCTCCTGGCTTTGCCAAACCCCTGAAAAGGCAGGCAAATTACGGCGTGGCGCAGGAGCAAGCGGCGCTAAATCAGCACTTTGCTTGCCACGATATTCACGTGGATCTAGCAAAACATTGTAATCACGCTGAAAACTTGCACTTTTTTCACTGGGGCAGCGTAAACGAATCGAGAAATTAAGCAGAGGCTCCTGCAAAGCCTCATCGCCTCTCAAGGTAAGCACACCACCATTTTCATTCGATTCAAACGATAATCGGGCACTAAAATGCGGAGTACCCGCTTCGTAAACAGGCAACAACCGAAAGCAATGAGTGCCCAGCTCCTCACTTTCGTTGGCAATAATATTAATCCGGGCATTAAAGCGCTCACCCAACGCAGATCTAAGCTGAATATCGCCCAGAACTGCAGCATGCGCGGGATGAGCAAGTAAACTTGAACAAATTAAAAATTGAATAAGTCGCATAAACGGGGTTAAACAATATCAAGATGATCAAGGCCAGAAAGAATATCAGTGTGTTTAGCCTCAGAACCTTGCAACTTAATACTCAAGCGCAAATCATTCACCGAATCAGCATTTCGCAAGGCATCTTCATAAGTGATTTTTCCGGCTTCATAATGATCAAACAAAGCCTGATCGAAGGTTTGCATCCCAAGCTCGCGTGATTTTTTCATAATTTCTTTGATTTCATGAACTTCACCTTTAAAAATCAGTTCTGAAATCAAGGGGCTGTTCAGCATCACTTCTACAGCGGCCACGCGGCCTTTGCCGGTACGGTGCGGAACCAAGCGCTGCGATACAAATGAGCGCAAGTTTAATGACAAATCCATCAGCAGCTGCTGACGGCGCTCTTCGGGGAAAAAGTTAATAATACGGTCTAGCGCCTGGTTGGCCGAGTTAGCATGCAAGGTAGCCATACAAAGGTGGCCTGTTTCAGCAAAAGCAATGGCGTAATCCATTGTTTCGCGATCACGAATCTCACCAATCAAAATCACATCCGGAGCCTGACGCAAAGTGTTTTTAAGCGCAGCCTGCCAAGAGTCGGTATCAACGCCCACTTCACGCTGGGTCACAATACAGTTTTTGTGCGCGTGCACATATTCAATCGGGTCTTCAATGGTAATGATGTGATCATAACCATGCTCATTTCGATGGCCAATCATGGCGGCCAGCGAGGTTGATTTACCCGATCCCGTACCGCCCACAAAAATCACCAACCCGCGTTTAGCCATGGCGATATCGCGCAGCACCGGCGGTAGGCCTAAATCGTCAAGGGAAGGAATTTCAGAATTAATGGTACGCAGCACCATGCCCACATGGCCTTGCTGCATAAATGCATTCACCCGGAAGCGGCCAAGCTGGCCGGGGCTGATGGCAAAATTACATTCTTTGCTCGCCTCAAAATCTTCAGCCTGGCGATCATTCATAATCGCCCGTGCTAATTCTTTACTGTGCTGAGCCGTTAAAATCTGATTGGAAACAGGCGTTACTTTCCCATCAATCTTCATCGCAGGCGGAAACTCAGAAGTAATAAACAAGTCTGAAGCGCCTTTGCCACGCATGTGCCGCAAAAGATCATGCATAAATTTTGCGGCCTGTTCTTTTTCCATTTTTCTTTTTCCGCTATGCGTTAACCAAAAGGCTGTGAAGTCATTTTATTAAACCAACGATATCTTACTTGATTAATAAGTAATGTGATTAAAAAAATCTGCTAAACACACCCAGAATCACATTTCAGCCAATTGCTTAACAGGTTTATGACTAAAAAAACAAGGCAATCATGATTTAAGTAAAGATCTCGCTTATACCACCATTGCCTCTGATCTGAATTAAATCAACCGCGGAAATTATCAGGAATCGCCGCTTTCATTCTTGCTTCTGGTAAAGAAATAATGTTGCGTTGCAATAAACCCTGCAGACACTGATCCAGTGTTTGCATACCAAATTGCGATCCGGTTTGAATTGCCGAATACATTTGTGCAATTTTATTTTCACGAATCAGGTTACGAATCGCAGGAATCCCAATCATCACTTCATGCGCAGCCACACGCCCGCCTTCTTTCTTTTTTAGCAGGGTTTGTGAAATAACCGCGCGCAGCGATTCAGATAACATCGAGCGCACCATTTCTTTTTCTGCGGCAGGAAATACGTCAACCACCCGGTCGATTGTTTTAGCAGCAGAAGACGTATGCAAGGTACCAAACACCAGATGCCCTGTTTCTGCGGCAGTCAGCGCCAAACGAATGGTTTCCAGATCGCGCATTTCCCCCACCAGAATCACATCCGGGTCTTCACGCAAAGCAGAGCGCAAAGCGTTAGAGAAGCTCATGGTATGCGGCCCCACTTCGCGCTGGTTAATCAGGCACTTTTGCGAGGTATGAACAAACTCGATCGGGTCTTCAACCGTTAAAATATGCCCGTATTCATTGGCATTGATATAGTTAATCATCGCCGCTAGGGTAGTTGATTTACCCGATCCGGTCGGGCCGGTAACCAGCACGAGGCCCCGCGGTGTTTCGGCAATTTCCTGGAAAATACGCGGGCAGCCCAGCTCTTCCAGTGTTTTGATATCTGATGGAATCACCCGGAAAACGGCACTTGCCCCGCGATTTTGCACAAAGGCATTCACCCGAAAACGCGCTAAACGCGGTATTTCAAAAGAAAAATCGCATTCTAGGGTATCTTCGTAAATCTTACGCTGGCCGTCGTTCATGATGTCGTACACCATATCGTGCACGTCTTTATGGCTGAGAGCTGGCGTATTAATCCGGCGAATATCCCCGTCTACCCGAATCATCGGAGGCAAACCAGAGGAGAGATGTAAGTCAGACGCCTTATTCTTTACGGTAAAAGCTAATAATTCTGAGATTTCCATTGTTTAATCCTGTCCGCATAATAGGTTTTCGCGTAATAATGCCCAAGCAGCCTGTCGGACTGAAGACTGATCTACTGCAGAAAAGCACGTTTTGGCCATATCTAGAGAATTTTTAAATTGAAGAAGCCCGGCTTCAAAAATTCTCTACATATCACCCGAACCAACGATTTCCTCTTTTATGAACGCTCACAAGAAGACCTGCTGACAAAATAGATGATTAAATCTGTTCAAGCCCCGTCTTATGCAAAAGCACACACAAGAGTTGATAACCCATTATGGCAACGATATTTACAGCATGGCAAGGTGTGCAAGAGCGCATTGCAAAAGCCGCCGCCGCCAGTCAGAGACAAAGCAGCACGATCAGCTTACTGGCCGTGAGTAAGACATTTCCTAGTGAAGCCATCAGATCACTGTATTTATATGGACAGCGCGCCTTTGGCGAAAATTATGTTCAAGAATTAATAGATAAACATGCAGCTTTAAGCGATTGTAATGAAATCATCTGGCACTTTATCGGTCCCTTACAGAGCAATAAAACCCGATCTGTGGCAGAGTTGGCAGATTGGGTGCACTCTGTTGATCGTTTCAAGATTGCTGAGCGGCTTTCTGCACAGCGTCCGGAACATTTGCCCGATTTAAATGTCTGCATTCAGGTCAATGTATCGGGTGAAGCCTCTAAATCTGGTGTTGCTCCTGCTGAATGCATGGAATTGGCGACAAAAATCTGTCAATTACCTCGTATAAAATTACGGGGTTTAATGTGTATTCCCGAACCTACACAAGACTTAACGCAGCTGGCAAAGCAGTTTACTCTTCTGCGAAATTTACAAAATCAGCTAATCACCGCAGGCATGGACACAGATACTTTATCGATGGGAATGTCCGGTGATTTAGAAACCGCCATTAGCGAGGGTTCTACCCTCGTGCGGGTTGGGACCGCATTATTCGGCGCCCGCAGCTACCCGGATAATTCATCATTACTTTAGTGTCTGATCTGTCTGAGTGCCGTATTTATATCTGCCCTCAGGCATCACCCAAGCAGACTAGGTAATGCATGATTTTTTGGGCTAACCAGTGTAAGGAATTTATGAAAATCACTTTTATCGGTGGCGGAAACATGGCCATCGCGATGATAGGCGGCATGATCAGACAGGGCTTTACAGCCGCTCAGATTCATGTGGTTGAGCCTGATGCAATCAAACGTGAGCAGCTGAACGCCGACTTTGGCGTGAGCTGCAGCGATCCGGAAACGGCGCTTCCTCAAAGCGAGGCCATTTTATTCGCAGTAAAACCACAGCAATTACAAGCTGTCGCCAAATCTGTGCGACAGCAAATCAATGGTGCACTCGTTATTTCTATTGCTGCAGGCATTAGGGTAGAAACACTATCGCAGTGGTTGGACGCTTATCCGCGCATTGTGCGTGTCATGCCCAATACACCGGCGCTGGTTCAGGAAGGGATGTCCGGGGCCTATGCCACCAGCGACGTAAATGCTGCCGACCGGGAATTAACCGAGCGCATGCTAGCTGCTATTGGCGAAATGGTTTGGGTAGAAAAAGAAAGCGATATCGATGGAATCACGGCAATTTCGGGCTCTGGCCCCGCCTATGTATTCTATTTTATGGAAGCCTTACAAGCGGCAGCCCGCGCTCAGGGCTTTGGCCCCGAAATTGCCCGTAAACTGGCCTACCAGACCTTTGCAGGAGCCGTAAAACTCGCACTGCAAAGCGAAGACGATGCTGCCACATTAAGGCAAAAAGTGACCTCCAAAGGCGGGACCACCGAGCGAGCTATTAATGCACTTGAAACCAGCCAAGTACGCACAACCATTATTGCAGCAGCTTCTGCCGCAGCGGCCCGCTCCCGCGAGTTGGGGGAAGAATCCACACGCAGTCTTGAAGTCTGAGGATTTACAATGCTTGCAAACACATTCAATTTTTTAATTCGTAATTTATCAGAATTTTTTATTCTGCTTTTGCTGGCCCGCTTTTTTTTGCAAGCCGCAAGGATTCCATTCAAGCACCCGCTCACTCAGTTTGTTTTATCGCTGACCAACTGGGCCGTCATCCCTGTTAGGCGTATCCTGCCCCCCTTTCGCGGGCTGGATAGCGCCAGCCTGATGCTCGCTTGGTTGGTGGCCCTGCTGATGCATGCTGTGCTACTGGCCTTATCTCCATGGCCTTTTGACTTTACTGCACCGTTTTCGCTGTTTTCACTGGCACTAGCAGCCCTGCTTGAAATCTGCAAGATGTCGTTATATCTGCTGTTTGCTACTGTAATCGGCCAAGCGCTGATGTCCTGGCTTGCGCCGTATAACCCGCTGATGCCCATTCTTACCGCACTGACTGCGCCTTTTCTGCGCCCATTACATCGCTTTATCCCACCTATTGGTGGTGTGGATATCACCCCTCTGGTGCTGATTCTGGCTATTCAGCTGGTGCTGAATGTGATTGTGCCCAGCTTAGAGCAGATTATTTTGCAAGGCGTCAGCATGATTATGCTGAAGTAAAAAAAATCGCCGCAGGCAGCTGCCCGCGGCGATTTTTAAATGAACGAATTCAATTAACCTTGTAAGCGATCCGCATCAGGCTTTACCTGGCGATACTCACCATCAATCACATCACCCGTTGCGCCGGGCGAAGAATAAGGCCCTGATGCCGGAGAAGCCGTATTTTTTCCTGCCAGTTTGCCCCATGGCAACAGTAAAACCAGCGCAACCACATCGCCCAAAATACCGGGCAGTAATAATAAAACGGCGGCAATGTAATACCGAGCCACTGCAAACAAGCTGTGAACCGACAAGCGACCTGAGCGTAAATCGCCAAATAAAGCAGCACCCACCGCTAATTTATGGTGGCGCAGCATCAGCAGGCCGCCAAAAAAAGCCGCAATCAGCCACAGCACGACCCAAAAAGTACCAATGGCTTTTGCCAGCAAAACAATCGTGATAATTTCAGCAATCGGGTACGCCACAAAAAGTAATAACAGCAGGTAAGGCATGACAACTCCAGAAAATATTTTGATCGTCCTGTGCAATTGCCCGGACGAGGATGTAGCAAATCGTTTAGCCACCGGCCTTGTAACAGCCCGTTTGGCCGCCTGTGTGAACCAATTGGCGCCAGTACAATCTACATACCGATGGAATGAAAGAATCGAAATCGCCCGGGAAGTTCCCCTGCTGATAAAAACGACCCAAACCGCTTATCCGGTTTTAGAGGCCTGGCTGCAGGAAAATCATCCCTATGAAGTCGTCGAAATTATCGCCCTGAGCCCTGTAGCGGGATTACCCGCCTATCTGAACTGGCTTAGTAAAGAGGTGCAGGCATGATGCTGCGTATTATTTTATTTTTCCTTGCCCTATTGGGCACAGCCAACGCTGCAGATGATTTACTTGCTCCTGAAAAAGCGTTCCAAGCTTACATGGTACAGATTGATGACCATACTCTGGAAGCGCGTTTTAAAGTGGCACCAGGTTATTACCTCTACCGTGACCGGATTACTTTTAAATCGGATCAGACAATCCAGCCCCAGCTGCCTGCGGGCACGGAAAAAAATGACCCCAGCTTTGGCAAAGTGCAGGTTTACAAGCACGACACCACGGTACAGATCAAATCCAGCACCCCATTTCCCATAAATGCGGCCATTACTGCAAAATTCCAAGGCTGCGCCGAGGTGGGCGTTTGCTATCCGCCTCAGACACAGATTCTAAAACCAGGAGAGCCGCCAAAAGATGCGCTGGATCAGCTGTTTGGTAAAAGTACGGCTCCTGCTGAAATCGGCCCCGGCGGGGCCGATGTTTATTTCAGCGGCGGGTTTCTTGCCACACTCAGCGTGTTTTTTCTGGCAGGCATTGCACTTGCCCTTACCTCATGTATGTACCCCCTGATCCCTATCGTATCCGGCATCGTGCTGGGCAATGGCCAGCAAGGCAAAATGCGCGCCCTGGGGCTAACGTTTACCTATGTGCAAGGACTGGCCCTGAGCTACACACTCATCGGGATTGCTGCAGCGGCAACTGGCACACTGCTTGTTGTAGCCTTACAACAACCGTTTGTTATTGCACTATTCGCGCTGTTTTTTGTTCTTATGGCGCTGGCAATGTTTGGCTTATTTGACCTGCAATTATCCGGCAGCATTCAAAGCAAAATGAATGAATGGTCAAACCGCTTGCCAGGTGGTCAATTTACTTCGGTGTTTGCCATGGGAGCCCTCTCCGCACTGATTGTTGGCCCCTGCATCGCTCCACCCTTGGCCGCAGCGCTGGCTTATCTGGGGCAAACCGGCGATTTACTGCTGGGCGGCAGTGCACTCTATATGCTGGCACTGGGCCTTGGCCTGCCTCTGCTCGCGATTGGTGCCTTCGGCGGCAGCATCCTGCCAAGGCTATCAGGCCGGATTATGCGCGGCGTAAAAATTGTATTCGGTGTATTACTTATGGCAATGGCCGTTTGGGTTGCAAGGCCTTTATGGGAAAAATCTGGAACAGAAAACGGCCCGCACTTTGCCACGATTAAATCAGAACAGGAATTAGACCAAGCAATTAACCAGGCCAATGGCAAAATGGTGATGCTCGATTTTTACGCCGATTGGTGTATTGCCTGCAAAGAATTTGAACGCGACACACTCAGTGATCCGAAGATTCAAAAAACCTTAGCAGGCATGGTTTTACTCAGGGCCGATGTGACACAAAACAATGCCGCAGATCAGGCACTATTAAAGCGGTTCAAGCTGTTTGGTCCCCCTGCAATTCTATTTACGGGAAGTAATGGCCATTTTCTGAATGAACGCGTGATTGGCTATCAAAATCCGGCAGCCTTTAAAGCCACTTTAGAACGGCTTCAACAGGAAAAACAATGAAAAAATACTTCATTATTTTAAGTTTACTCAGTGGGTTTGCTCAGGCAGAGAGCGCTATTTTTTCAGCCCAACTCCCTGATTTACAAAACAAAATGCAATCTTTTGCTCAGTGGAAAGGCAAACCGGCCATTATTAATTTCTGGGCAACATGGTGCAGCCCCTGCAGGGAAGAAATACCAGAATTTATTGCATTACAAAAACAATACGCAGGAAAAGTACGGTTTATTGGCGTAGCCATTGATGAGCAAAAAGATGTTGCTGCATTTGCAAAACAATACGGTATAAATTATCCGGTTTTATTTGGGGAAGCCAATGCTATGGAATTAATGCGAAAAGAGGGCAATCAGCTGGGCGGATTACCCTTTACAGCAATATACAATGCAAAAGGTGAACGAATTGCAATTGAGCTGGGAAGGCTTAAAAAAGAGAAGCTGGAGAATTATTTAAAAGAATTAACACGCTGATCATCAGCAAATTATAGCAATTACATCGCGTAATAAATACGCGATGTAAAAATCTAAAAGCCGCAAAATACGTTTCTTAACATAACAATCACTTCCAGCGTCCGTAAATCACCCACACGGTAGTAAACCCGGTTGGCATCTTTACGTGTACGCAGCACCCCTTTTTCCCGCATCAGTGCAAGATGCTGGGAAATATTCGACTGAGTCGTACCAACCTGCTCAACGATATCCTGCACGCTGACTTCTTTGTCGCCCAGTACGCAAAGGATTTTCAAACGCAAGGGGTGTGACATCGCCTTCATCGCACGCGATGCCTGATCAATGTGGGGGTCGTCCATATGCTCAATGGAATTGGCCATAATCGCTATCTGAGATTAAAAAAGGTTTGAGGGGATATTCTAATTATTTCTTGCTTAATTTGGTAGAAATATTGCCAAACGTCATAGAGGCTATTATGCAATAGGTTAGAATACTAGCGATATTTAAAATTTGTTTGTCTGCTGAGCAAGCATTAAATACCAGCAGCATCCATCACAGGGATAAATAAATATGAGCCAAAACGTCAAGCCCGTTCTTTTGCTGATTTTAGATGGCTTCGGTTACCGCGAAGAGACAGCGGATAATGCCATTGCTGCAGCAAAAAAACCGCACCTTGATCGCCTGTTTGCCACCTACCCGTGGACCACGATCAATGCATCTGAAGAGTATGTTGGCCTGCCTAAAGGCCAGTTTGGTAACTCTGAAGTTGGCCACCTTAATATTGGCGCTGGCCGCGTGCTGCAGCAAGACATCAGCCGTATCGACTGTGATGTGGCAGATGGCTCTATTGGCCAGAACGCTGTTTTTGCCGCCGCAATTGAACAAGCGAAAAGCAGCGGCAAAACGCTGCACATCTTAGGCCTGATCTCTGATGGCGGGGTTCACAGCCACGAAGCCCATATCCATGCCCTAATTGCTGCAGCCAGTGATGCGGGCGCAGGTCAGATCAATGTTCATGCCTTCCTAGATGGCCGTGACACACCACCTCGCAGCGCAGCCGTTTACCTAGAAAAATTGCAGGCCGTTTGTGACAGCCACCCTGCAGCACGGATTGTTTCGGTCACTGGACGCTATTGGGCCATGGACAGAGATAAGCGCTGGGAGCGTGTTGAGCCAGCCTACAACGTTATGGTTGAAGGCAAAGGCCTCTACCATGCAAATAGCGCCGCCGAGGCACTGGCAGCCGGTTACGCCCGTGATGAAAACGATGAATTTATTTCCGCCACCGCTATTGGCAAGCCATCGTCCATGCAAGACGGCGATGTTGTGATCTTTATGAATTTCCGTGCCGACCGCGCCCGCCAGATCACCACAGCACTCACCGATGCCAGCTTTGATGGCTTTAAAGCGCGTCAGCCCCAATTTGCTTCATTCAGTACGGCAACCAATTACGGCTCTGCCTATCCAACGCTACTGGTGGCTTATGACAAGCCTAAGGTACAAAACAGTTTTGGTGAGTACATTGCCAATTTGGGCTTAAAACAGCTTCGCATTGCTGAAACTGAAAAATACCCGCACGTCACTTACTTCTTCTCAGGTGGCGAGGAAAAAGAATTCCTAGGTGAAGACCGCATCCTGGTGCCTTCACCTAAGGTAGCCACTTACGATTTACAGCCTGAAATGAGCGCTCCGGAAGTCACCCGCCGGATTGTCGAGGCGATTGAATCCAAACAATATGCAGCCATTATTTGTAATTATGCCAATGGGGATATGGTTGGACACTCAGGTATTTTTGACGCTGCGGTTAAAGCAGTTGAAGCTTTAGACCAGAGTGTTGCACAATGTGTTGACGCCATGCTTGCAGCCGGTGGAGAAATCCTGATTACGGCCGATCATGGTAATTGTGAGCTGATGTTTGATCACACAGCACATCAGCCACACACCCAACATACAACAGACCAAGTTCCATTTGCCTATATCGGCCGCCCGGCAACAATGGCAGCACGGGGCAGCGGTGCTTTACGCGATATTGCCCCTACCATGTTGGCATTAATGGGGCTCGATCAGCCGGAAGAAATGACGGGCAAATCCTTGGTACACTTATCCTGAGCGGCTTTTGGCATTTGGTAAGATAGTCAGGATGTAATCCGTAAAGCGACTGACCACCAGCAAGTGGTCAGATCGCTTATATTTTTGCTTTATGATGCTTAAAGAATAAGAAATCAGGGAAGTAAGCGATTCATTTGCAGGTATTACACCTGCCATACTTCACTCTCATTTTTAAGCCTAGGCAGGCTTAAACCATCCCTGAGTAAGGGTAAATTCTTGGTAAACTGATAAGAATGCTCAGAGCGCTTTTTCTTTTAATGCTTACAAGCTGTGCACTTGCTGCACCGTCTCCGCCTGCCGCGCCTAAACAGGAATCCGAAGCGAAACAAGCTGAGTTAAAAGACTTACGTGGGCAGTTGCAAGAGCTAAAAAAAGACCTTGCAGCCAATGAATCGCAGCGCAGCGAAGCCAGTGACGCTTTAAAAGACTCTGAAACAGCGATTTCCGATGCAAATCGCGTTCTTAGCTCCATGCAGCAAGAGCAAGCCCTCACCAGCGCTGAAATTTCCCGCCTTGAAAACGATATCAGCAGTACCCGTAAAGGGATTCAGGCCAGCCAACTTCGCCTAGGGAAAATCCTTAAAACTCGCTACAAAGCCGGGCAAATTGAAGCATGGCGTCTGCTGCTCAATCAGCAAGACCCTAATCAAGTCAGCCGCGAGCTCACTTATTACCGCTATATCAGCCGCTCGCAACTTCAACTGGCAAATAAATTGGAAGCGCAGCTGAGTGAGCTTTCCCGTTTAAGTGAAGATATCCGGCAAAAAAATGAAGCTTTGCAACAGCTTGCGCAAAGAAAAAAACAGCAAAAAGAAATGCTAGTTTCCGAGCAGCAGGAAAAACAGCAAATCGTGAGTAACCTCTCACAAGAAATCAGCAGCCAGCGTAATCAAATCCAAAAACTGGCCGCCGATGAGAAACGCCTGACTGGGCTGGTTGATAAGCTCAACGCCATTATCAAACGCCAAGAACTGGAGCGCGCAAAAAAAGCCGTCCAGGCCAAGCTGCTTGCTGAGAAAAAAGCCAAGGAGCGCGCCGCACGTAATGCGGCAGCTCAGGCCAAAGCAAAAGCCGCAGGAAAACCCGCACCCAAGGTAGAGCCCGAGCCAGAAGTCACGACTGCGTTGCCAGATGCAGGCCAATCAGGACAAGCCTTTGCATCGCTCAAAGGTAAGCTGCGCTTACCGATCAAGGGAGAAATCACCGGCCGTTATGGCACGGCACGTGGCGAAGGCGGGCAATGGAAAGGTGTATTCATCCGTGCAGCATCCGGCCAGAGTGTCAAAGCCGTAGCCAGTGGTCGCGTCGTTTTTGCCGATTGGTTACGCGGCTTTGGCAATATGCTGATCGTCGATCACGGCGGTGGCTACATGAGTATTTACGCTGCGAATGAGAGCATTCTTAAGCAAGTCGGTGATACGATTAAGGCTGGGGACAGCATTGCCACCAGTGGTAACAGCGGTGGAATGGCAGATTCCGGCTTATACTTTGAATTAAGACAAAACGGCCGCCCCGTAGACCCATTGGCGTGGGCTGGCTAACAATTACGACGCCCTTATCAGCAAGCCTATAACAGGAAAACACGGATGTCCTCGAGCAACAAAAAACCAAAGCTCCAAAAGATTGCCTTGCTACTGGCAGGTGCAGGTCTGGGCATTGCCCTGAGTCTTTCCTTTAACGCAGTGGCTGATAAAGATGCGGGAGGCAACCCCTTACCCGTTGAAGAGCTGCGTGCATTTTCTACTGTTTTTGGCCTAATCAAGCAGAGCTATGTAGAGCCAGTCGAAGATAAAAAACTCATTACCGAAGCCATTAAAGGCATGGTATCCGGTCTTGATCCGCACTCTACTTATCTGGATGCCGAAGCCTTCAAAGATATGCAGATTCAAACCCAAGGCGAATTTGGCGGCCTTGGAATAGAAGTCAGCATGGAAGACGGGCTGGTACGCGTTGTGTCGCCCATTGAAGACACCCCTGCCTATCGTGCAGGAGTAAAAGCGGGTGATTTTATTGCCAAGATTGATGAAACACCGGTACAAGGCATGTCGCTCAATGATGCCGTGACTAAAATGCGCGGCAAAATTGGCTCGTCGGTGACGCTGACCATGCTGCGTAAGGGCGAAGGCAAGCCGATTATCCTGACGCTCAAGCGTGCCGTGATTAAAGTACAGAGCGTGAAATCCAAACTGGCCGAGCCGGGCTATGGCTACATTCGAGTAGCACAGTTCCAGGAGCACACCACAGAAAACGTAGCTCAGGCCCTTGATGCGCTGTACAAAGAAAATAAAGCGCCACTTAAAGGCGTTGTGCTCGATTTACGGAATGATCCAGGTGGCCTGTTAAATGGTGCCGTGGGTGTTTCTGCTGCATTCTTACCTAAAGATGCTTTAGTGGTTTATACCGAAGGCCGTACGCCTGATTCCAAAATCAAGCTGACAGCAAGCAAAGAAAACTATCTGCGTCAGAATGGCCGAGAAGATTACTTTAAAAACACACCTAAAGAAGTGAAAAACGTCCCGCTGGTGGTCTTAGTGAACGGCGGCTCTGCTTCGGCTTCCGAAATTGTAGCGGGTGCATTGCAAGACCATAAACGCGCTATTGTGGTGGGTACGCAAACCTTCGGTAAGGCATCGGTGCAGACCATTATGCCTATTGATAACAAAACGGCGCTGAAGCTGACCACCGCTCGTTATTTCACGCCACTTGGCCGCTCAATTCAGTTAAAGGGCATTACACCGGATATTGAAGTCGAAGAAGCAGTGCTTAACGGCAAGGAGCAAAGCGCCTTCCGTATTCGTGAAGCCGATTTGGGCCACCGCTTAGATAATCCAAATGACAAAGACGCTGGCAGCAAAAAAACAGCATCTGAAACCAAAACGGAAATCAAAGCAGAAATTAAAAAGCTGAAGCCAGCCTCAGCCAGCGAAACAGCTGAAGACAATCCTCGTGAAATTGCTTCGAAAAACGACTACCAGTTGCAACAAGCGCTGAATATCCTGAAAGTGCAGCAGATTTTGCAAAATAAAAATGTAGCCGCGCCTGCTAAATAACAGCCGCAACCTGCATCTGATCAGACAGCTCCTCCGGGAGCTGTTTTTCATTGCGTGCAAAGTAAGTTTCATCGGCCTAAACTAAAACATCCTCAGGAGGATCGCGATGAAACCCTGCTTAAGCAACGGTGCCAGGCATCATTTGATTCAGCTCTATCCGCTTCCGCCAGATCAAGCCCTGCATGCCGTACTCTTTTTGAATTCTTTAGAGGGAGTTATTGCACATGACTCAGATCATAAGCACTGTATCAGCGTGCTCTACCACTTACCCCAATACCGTTTACTGTGGTTGGAAAATCAGCTAAAACAAGCGGGTTTTCATTTAGATGAAAGCATCCTGAGCAAAATCAAACGCGCCCTCGTCCACTATTGCGAAGATATTGCCTGCAGCAATTTAGAAATTCCCGAACACAATGTAAAAAGCCGTGATGTCTACGTTAAAGTATGGGAAAAACATCCTCACGGCGATCACGATGAAACACCCGAAGAATTACGGCGGTATTTATAAGGGAGTGCTGTGTTAAAACCCCTAGCCCTGAGTATGGCTAGCGCAATTTTTGACGAAGCAAAAAAAGTTTAAAAAAAAGCGTTTCGCCGCCTCATGATCTAGCCTTACCCTCCCGCTTTTTAAGCCCAAACACACAGCAACCGCCTCCATCTCGTATAATTTCTCACCCTAACTGCGATTTTCAGCCATGCGCTTCTGCCCAAACCTTTCTGCCAGCACCGAAGACACGCTGGATGATCAAGCCCTGCTACGCTACAGCCGCCATATTCTGCTCGATGAAATGGGCATTGAAGGCCAAGAAAAAATCAGCCAAGCCCATGTACTGTTAATTGGTGCCGGAGGCTTAGGATCACCAGCGGCACTATATCTGGCATCGGCGGGCGTGGGGACTCTCACCATTGTGGATCATGATCAGGTTGATTTATCAAATTTGCAGCGCCAGATCATCCATAGCACCGCCAGTCTGGGCCAGAATAAAGCGCTATCTGCCGCTCAGACTATTTATGCACTGAACCCGCACATCAAGGTTAATGCTCTGAGTACAAGAGCAACAGACAAAGAGCTGGATCAGCTTGTTGCCGCCGCTGATATCGTACTAGATTGCTGTGATAATTTTGCAACCCGCCATGCCGTAAACCGCGCCTGTGTGAAGCATAAAGTGCCACTGGTTTCTGGTGCTGCAGTTCGCTTTGACGGGCAGCTTACGGCTTTTGATTCGCGGCTGGACAACGCTCCTTGTTACCACTGTTTGTTTGGTGAGGAAGGCGAGGCCAGCGATGGCCCATGTGCTACTTTTGGGGTTTTTGCCCCTCTCGTAGGGATGATTGGAGCCGCACAGGCAGCAGAAGCACTCAAACTGATAATTGGCCTTGGCAGCCCGCTGATAGGACGTTTACAGCTGCTGGATGCGCGCAATATGCAATGGCGGGAAATGCGCTATAAGCGTGATCCGGCCTGCCCTGTCTGCGGCTGTAACAAAACCTAAACAACAATAGTTATCATTAAGTAACCCAATACGCTAGACAGACGGCATGAAAGCTGCAATAGTGATGGCCATGAAAGCAACTCAAGCCACCCTTTTCGCTACACCCCCAGCCCAGAGCTGGTACTACCGCCAATATATGTTACTGGCGGCTTAAGCTCATTTTATTGAACAATGCCGCCGGTCCAGGCGGCATTGTTATATCCACATACCCCATGGGCTCGGCGGCTTTAATCCAAACAAGGATCGAGTACATGACTTCGCATATTATTCTGACTGGTGACCGAACAACTGGCCCGCTGCATTTAGGCCACTTTGTAGGTTCATTGCAAAACCGCCTTGCCTTTCAAGACAAACATACACAATTTTTAATGCTGGCTGACGCCCAGGCACTGACCGATACCGATCATGATGTGGTACATCGAAATGTGCTGGAAGTTGCGCTCGATTACCTCGCTGTTGGCCTCGATCCTGCTAAAAATACGATCTTTATTCAATCGCAGGTGCCGGAATTATCCGAGCTGACTTACTACTTTATGAATCTGGTGACCGTCGCCCGCCTTGAGCGCAATCCTACGGTTAAAGAAGAAATTCGCCAGAAGAACTTCCAGCGGGATATTCCGGCTGGCTTTTTAGCCTACCCGGTAAGCCAGGCTGCAGATATCACGGCATTTAAAGCCACCGCCGTTCCTGTAGGCGCAGATCAAGCCCCGATGATTGAGCAAACCAACGAGATTGTTCGTCGCTTCAATGCTCTTGCTGGTAAAGATGTTCTGCTGGAAACACGAGCCATCATTCCGCAAACGGGCCGCCTGCCCGGGCCGGATGGTAAAGCAAAAATGAGTAAATCTCAGGGCAATGCGCTGCATTTATCGGCCAGCCCGGATGAAATTACTCAGTTTGTAAAAAGCATGTACACCGATTCAAAACACTTAAAAATCAATGATCCTGGCCAGGTGGCTGGCAATGCCGTATTTACCTTTCTGGATGCGTTTGAGCCGGATATCAGCTTTGTGGATGATTTAAAAGCCAAATATCGCAAGGGTGGTCTGGCTGATTCGGTGATTAAGCAGCACCTAGAAGTACGCCTGCAAGAATTGATTGCCCCTATCCGCAATCGCCGCCTGGAGCTTGCAAAAGACCCGGCGCACGTGATGCAGATTTTAAAAGCCGGTACAGCCCGTGCCCGCACCGTAGCGGCAGCCACTCTGGGCGAAGTCAAATCGGCACTGGAGTTGGACTATTTTAGCTAACTCGGCAACGGCAAAACCTAGTAGCAATAAAAACTTCAAGCGCTTAAAAAAAACCAAGTCTTGAAACACGTAGAACACAGAGTTTCACGGAGAAAAACATACCGGGGGTTTTCTCCTTGATTCTCTGTATTCTCCTAATCTCTATGGTTCAAGATTTGGGTTTTTTAAACTGCCGCCTACAGCAATCTAGGCAGTACGGCCCTTGCATTGGCACTTGTGGCGGCGGCTAGTTCTTCAAGGCTAATCCCGCGTAACTCGGCCAGCACCTCTGCCATCCTGACGAGTTCGCTGGGTTGGTTGCGCTGGCGATCCAGCCAAGCGGGCGGAATATCCGGGGCATCGGTTTCCATTACCAGTGCTTCTAAAGGTAAATCACGGGCCAATTTGCGTATCCGCTGCGAGCCTGAATAAGTCATCGCCCCGCCAAAACCCAGCTTAAAACCCAATGATATAAACACTTCGGCCTGTTGCAGGCTGCCATTAAAGGCATGGGCAATGCCGCCTTTAACCCGCCATTTACGCAAATATTTAAGTAGCGGATCCTGAGCGCGGCGCAGATGCAGCAGCACCGGCAGATCAAAATCCCGTGCCAGCTTAAGCTGGGCTTCCAGTAGCTCTACCTGCCTAGTGGCATCCAAATTGGGCACATAAAAATCCAGCCCAATTTCCCCCACCGCCACTGGCTGATGCTGTTCCAGATAATGCTGCAAAGTCAGCAAATGCTCATCCCGATGCACCGCCGTATAAATCGGGTGCAGGCCAAAAGCCGGAAAGCAGCCATAGCGGGTGCGCATCGTCAGCGCATCGGCAAAAGTCGCCTCACTCACCGCAGGCACCACTATCTGCTGAACCCCTGCCAGCCTTGCTGCCGCCACCACCTCATCCCGGTCTGCGGCAAATTCAGGGGCATCCAGATGGCAATGAGTGTCTATCCACATATGATTTCTCTCGGAAAATCGGCTTAGTCACATCTGTAGGGCGCACTCGAAACTCTGCATGCAACTCGAATAGTTATACAGTGAATGTGCAGTGCGCCATCTCAATAGGCGAAGCACAGCACGCCCTACATGCGGTAATACCGTTCACTTGAGCGGTTTTGACCTTAGCCTCCCCCTTTGTAAAAGGGGGAACTTAAACCAAACGGCTTAAGTGAACGGCATTTCCCTACAAGCGGGGTTTATTTCGAGCAAAAAGCTAAAACAATCAAACTCACCACCAAACTGGCTCAGCCTCTAATGTTACGCCAAATTTTTCTTTCACATCGGCCTGTACGGCTGCGGTGAGTTTAGCTATGTCGTTTTGCGTTGCGCCGCCATGATTGACCAGCACCAAAGCTTGTTTCTGGTACATACCTGCCGGCCCCAGCTGACGGCCTTTCCAGCCAGCACGCTCAATCAGCCAGCCTGCGGCCAGTTTGTAATGATCCGGCCCTGCGGGATAGGAAACCAGCTCTGGATGCGCGGCCAGCACCTGCTCGCGCAGCTCAGCCGCCACGATCGGGTTTTTAAAAAAGCTGCCCGCATTACCAATCACCGCCGGATCAGGCAATTTGCGCTGGCGTACATTAATCACCGCCTGAGCCACTGCGCTGGCCGATGGAGGCAAGTCCAGCGCGGCCAGCTCCTGCCCGATATCGCCATAATTGGTTTTAATGCTGACAGCCTTTGGTAATTTAAAGACGACTTCGCCAATCAGCCATTTGCCTGCTTCGGCCTGCTTAAAACAGCTGTCCCGGTAGGAAAACTGGCATTCTGCCGCGCTAAACACCCGTGCACTGCCATCTTCAAGGCGATAAGCCGTCAGCTCAAACAGGCAATCTTTGACTTCCACCCCATAAGCACCAATATTTTGCACAGGAGCTGCGCCCACTGTGCCGGGGATCAGCGATAAGTTTTCTAAGCCTGCCCAGCCCTGAGCTAAAGTCCAGGTAACAAAGTCATGCCAGTTTTCACCGCCTGCTGCAGCGACATACCATGCTTCATCGTCTTCCCTCAGCAAACGGCGGCCTTTCAGAGCAACAGCAATAACCAATGCATTGATTTTCTCTGGCAAAACCAAATTACTGCCGCCCCCCAGAACGCGCCATGGCAGTGCTTTTAAGCCAGAATGCTGACAAAGTTCAATGAATTGGGCGGGATCAGTCAGCGGAAGAAAATGGCTGGCAACGGCGGGCAAACCGAGGGTATTGGCGTTTTTCAGATCAAAATTATATTGAATGGGCAGCATGGGGAGATCAAATCAAATCAGCAAAGTGGGGATTATCCCCCACTCAGGCAAAAAAAACCCCCATGCCTGAGCACAGGGGTTAAAAGTCTAGCTAGCTTGCTAATTTCACTGACTAGATTTTGTGAGTCTTACTGACGAACCTTGCTCATTGCATTCATCAATGTGCCGGTGCTGTCATCACCATCCAGCGACCAGCTGAATGCGCCACCTAAACCATTGGCTTTAACATAATCAAGCTTGGTCTGGATTACATCGGTTGTATCGTAAGACCAGAATGTATTGCCATCATATTTCCATGATTGCTTGGTAATAGGATGAACAAACACAGATCCCGCCGCATTTTTCAGAACGCGATAGTCCTCAATCCCTGCTTCGTATGTACCCTTAGCCGGGCCTGTTGCAGACTGATACAAGCCATTGTTGACATTAGGCACGCCTGTCCAGCCACGGCCGTAGAAAGGAATACCTAATACGATTTTGCTGGCTGGTGCGCCTGCTGCAATCAGGTTTTTCACTGCGCTGTCGATATTGTATTGCGCTGCTAAACCTGGTTTACCGGTTTTAGGATCGATATAACGCGGGCTGGCAGGATCATTGTAAAGATGCGACTGGAAGTCTGTCGGCCCCTTGGCATCCCAACCGCCATTGAAGTCGTATGACATCAGATTGATCCAATCCAGATACTTGGTGTACTCACCAGGCTCGGTCATGGCAATTTTTTCAGCCCCTGCACCAATCGCTACGGTCAAGCCATACTTCTTGCCTGTTGTTGCGGTCAACGCATCCAGCTGAGCACGGAACTCTTTCAGCAGCAGGGTGTTATTTTGCTTATCGTTCGGTGACACGGTGTTGGTGCCGATCCCTTGCACGCCAGGGTATTCCCAATCGATATCAATCCCATCGAACACGCCTGCAGCTGTGCCTTTACCACCAGCATTAGAGCCTGCATCAAATGGAATATTGCCCTTGATGTAAAGATCGATACAACTGGAAACCAGTTGCTTGCGGCTTGCATCGGTCGCGGAAGCATTCGAGAACCACTTAGACCATGTCCAGCCACCTAAGGAGATAAACACTTTCAGGTTCGGGTTTTTGGCTTTCAGTTTTTTAAGCTGGTTAAAGTTACCTTTCAGGCCACCTTTGCCATCTTCACCCCAAACATCACCCACGCCATCCACGGAATCACTTGCGCCGAAACCTTTCTGGAAGTCGGCCCAGCCATCGCCACCGTCTTGCGAGCCATTTTCTGCCTTAGTCACGATGCCACATTCGTAGCCGCCGTTTTTGGCATAGATATTACCAAAGGCATAATTCAGGAAAGTCATCTTCGCTGCAGAGCCGCTGGTCTGAACATGCTTTACCAGATAGCCACGATCGTAAATGCCCCACTGTGCAAAGTAAGACCCAACTTGCATGCTGCCTGATGGCGTTGGTGCAGGTGTTGGTGTTGGTGTTGGAACTGGCGTTGGCACCGGAGTTGGAACGGGTGTCGGTACTGGTGTCGGTACTGGTGTTGGCACCGGAGTTGGAACCGGTGTCGGAACTGGCGTTGGCACCGGAGTTGGAACAGGTGTCGGTACTGGCGTTGGAACAGGTGTTGGCACCGTTGAGCAAGCACCTAAATCCAGCCATGGCTTACCTGCACCCACATTGGTCGTTGGATCATCGCCCTGAGTCCACCACTGAGCTTTGTAGTTACGGCCTTTATAAGTAACCGATTGTCCGCCGGTATAGGCCGTCGTTGCTGTCCATGTCTGGTAGCAAGCCGATGGTGCGGGTGTAGGAGCAGGCGTTGGCACTGGCGTAGGGCCAGGTGTAGGAACAGGAGTTGGAGCAGGTGTAGGAACGGGCGCAGGTGTTGGCGTACCTGATTGCAAAGCCCAAGGGCCCCACTGATCAGCACCTGGCACATTACCCTTAGTCCACCATTGTGCTTTCCAATCCTTACCACCGTAGCTCACCACTTCGCCACCGGTATAGGTGGTTGCGGCATCCCAAGCAGGCGCCGCAAAAGCTTGCATCACAATAAACGCAGCAGGAATTGCTGCTAAACGACTGTAGTTCGACATAAAGGGAGTCTCCATCCTCTTTAGACTGATTGGCGTTATTCACGCATCTCAACTGGTATTAGCGCCTTCCTACAAGCTGTCAATTCTGCGAAAGCTTCACCTGTATTCAGAGCAGTATCAAGCCAGTTCTCTTTGTAACCGGTCATGATGGGTTTCATTACTCACCATTCTATTTTTCTTGTCAAGCCCTCAATTGTGAATAAAAAAACACCCTCCTGCTTTCACTGCACAGCAGTCTGTTTTAACTACATAGCCAAGCATCATAATCATTGACGCAATGCAGCATTTCATTCAAAAAACTCTGTTTTATATTTAAAATAGCGTTATTCATAAATATTGCATCGCAGCATAATTTTTATTTTTTGTAATTTATATGATTTTATTGGTGTAGTTTTCGCATCAGAATTACATAAATATTTCAATAAAAACCTGTGTGTTTAGCAAAAAAAGTATACATTAAACTGCTTATACTTAATATTTGCTTTCTTGAGTCATACAGAAAAATTCCAAACTTGTAATTAAATACAACAAATTCCTTCCGCCCTGTCAAACACCACTGCAAAAAAGGGCAATTGCAATAATTGGTATTAACTAGAATGAAATATTGATTCAAAAGAAAATAGCAGCAGCGATCACAAGCTATAAAAACAACCATTTAAGTAAATAATATGAAAGAAATTAATTATTTTTTAAATACACTTCTACATTTAATCTTTCTTATTTGGAAAGATTAAATAAGGGGACAGCTGCACTTTGCAGCATCAGGGACGATTGCCCAAATTCCAGCGTGCGCAATACCACTTGCTTTGATTATTAGGAAGCCCAACCAGAACGCTGCCAAACTTGGACAGAAAACGAGGATAGCTCCCCGCCAGCGGGACAAAAGCAAAGCCCATGCTTGCTTCAATATTTTTGCGAACAGTTTCAACTTGATCAGGGATCAGCGCCCCCACCATTAAGGCTCCCGAACTGGGCAAACTCACAAAGACCTCACTGACTTTATTGCCGCCCAAAGAGGCATTCTGTGCTTCAAACCACTCTGCCTCTCCCCATACACGCAGAGGATCGCCTAAATACTGCCGGAAATAACTGCGCCACCATTCATTCGACCATTCACTGCGGCAAGACAAAGCCGCCTCCATCTTATCGCCAAAATGGGTAGGCAATTTTCCTGCTGCGGCAGCGGGCAAAGCCATGCTGAGCAGCAGGGTAAACAATAAATAGCGGCAGGTGATGGCTTTCAATGCAGGCATTGTCCTGATGAATAAATTAAATCGAAAAACGATGACTGCACCGATGTCATTTTTGAAACGCCAAAATCAGGCATTTTCCATAGTGCATGCATTTCGCATCTTTATGATGCAAGTTTATAGTGTGCTGCATCGCCCGGTGGAATCGATGACCGACTGCGCCTTATTTAGCTTAAGAAACACATCATTTATATTGATTTCATCATCTGAAAAGCAATAAGAAACATTGTGCTTAGTTTCAATGTGCAGGTATTTTTTGGCCTGTGAATTGCCTTTTTTTCGAGCGAGATATGTACTCACTACACCAGCAATCAGTAAAGAAAATGCACTAGCCAAATAGTTGTTTTCCTGATTATCAACCCTGCTTTTCTTTTCCTCAGCCGGTTCACCATCAATCCAGTATTTTTTAATGTCATGACAATTAAGACGACAACGCCCCATTTCTACAAAATATTCGCTCATTTTAATACCCTTTTAAACATCTTCTGGCGATAAGCAAAAACAATCAAGTACAAATATTATTAACTTTAATTAAGCCATTTATTGATTTACTGGTGACGATCAGGCTTAAAGACATTAAACACAATGCCCCCCAGCTGAAATTCAAGACCTGTTCCTCCGTGGCCACAATTCCTTTAGGACGAAGTGTTTCAAGATTTGGGTTTTGCCATGCCACAAAGCAAAACATTCCAAAAACTGAATTTAGTCTGACAAACTAGCACAGGCTCAATTTACACGCAAAAAAAAGCTGGGTCACGTGCTTGCACGCCAACCCAGCTTCTTATCATTTCAGTACGGCTTAACCGCTATTACGCAAACCCGCCGCAATGCCGTTAATAGTTAAGTGCACGGCGTGCTGTACATCTTCACTTGCCTCGCCACTGCGTAAGCGTTTGAGCAGCTCTACTTGCAAGTGGTTTAGCGGATCAAGATAAGGCAGTCGGTTATCCAGACTGCGGGCCAGCATAGGGTTATCTGCCAGCAATTCACCATGCTTGGAAATCGCTTGTACCGCATCAACGGTACGCTGCCATTCTGCTTTAATCCGCGTAAAGATACGCTGTGCCAGCTCCTGATCTTGAACCAGCTCAGAGTAACGGGCCGCAATCGCGATATCTGATTTAGCCAGCACCATATCCATATTAGAGATCGTGGAGTTAAAGAACGGCCAGTCACGATAGAGCTGCTGTAAAAGCGCCAAACCTTCATCGCCTGATTCTTTAAGATACTCACTGATTGCAGTACCAAAGCCATACCAGCCCGGCAACATTAAGCGGCACTGGCTCCATGAAAATACCCATGGAATGGCACGCAAATCGCCGATGCTATTGGTGCTCTTACGTGCTGCCGGGCGAGAGCCGATATTCAGGCTCGGAATCTCGTTAATCGGCGTGGCTTCGCGGAAGTAGGTAATAAAGTCAGGCGTTGCGTACACCAAATCACGGTAAGCCTGATAGGCGCTTAAGCTGAGTTTTTCCATCAGCTGACGGCGTTCCATCACATCATTTAATGGTGGTGAGGCCTCAGGGAAGCTGGCTTCCAGCGTGGCGGCAATCAGGATTTCCAAATTACGGCGCCCTACTTCGCGATCCGCATACTTGGCCGTAATCACTTCACCTTGCTCGGTAATCCGGATCTGACCATTCACTGAGCCAGCGGGCTGGGCCAAGATCGCATCGTGCGCAGGGCCACCACCACGACCAACCGTACCGCCGCGGCCATGGAACAAGCGCATTTTAAAGTTAGCCGCCTGAAACACTTCAACCAGCGTGAGCTCTGCTTTATACAGCTCCCAGTTAGAGGTCAGATAACCGCCGTCTTTATTCGAATCCGAATAACCCAGCATCACTTCCTGCACATTGTCCCGACAGCCCAAAAGATTGCGCCACTGTGGAATTGCAAACAGCTCAGTCATGATTTTGCCTGCACTGCGCAAATCAGGAATGGTTTCGAATAAAGGAATGATATTAATTTTGGAAGACAGCTTAGGCGCAAGCTGCACTAGGCCCACTTCCTTCATCAGCACAGCCACTTCCAGCATATCCGAAACCGAATCACAGTTAGAGATAATGTAATTTGGCAGTACCGATGCACCATAACGCGCTTGCACTTCGCTTGCTGCGCGATAAATATCCAACTCTTTTTGCACATCTTCGCTGTATTCAACATAGGCCGAGGTCAAAGGCCGGGCGCTGGATAATTCACGCAGCAGCACCGCACGGCGCGATGCTTCATCAAGGCGCATGTATTCTTCTAAGCCTGCATGGGTAAACAGCTCAGAAATCACTTTTTCATGCATACCGGAATACTGACGCATATCCAGCGGTGCCAGATAAAATCCAAACACCGAAACCGCGCGCTGCAAACGGCGCAAACGGCCATTGGCCAGCAGCGCCGCACCGTGCGCTTTAAGCGAAGCGGCAATCACCGCTAAATCATCCAGCAGCGCTTGCGCATTTGCATATTCAGCCGCATTGGCCACATCGTGCAATTGATGATGGAAAGTGCCAATTTTAACCGCGGTAGCAAAAATACGTGCGCGCACGGCAGAAACAGCCAAGCGATATGGCTCTTCTGATTTACGGTCTTTCTCATCTGTGGCCGAATTTGCCAAGGCCTGCAAAGCGGAATCCACATCCACAATCCTTGTGGACATCGATAATTCGTTTTCCAGCTTCATACACTGCTGGTAGTAGTAATCTAAAGCAATACCAGACTGACGCGACACGGCGTAGCGCAATACATCGCCCGTTACAAAAGGATTACCGTCGCGATCACCGCCAATCCAGCTGCCTACCTGAATAAAGTTAGGCAGGCTGATACTTTGCTCACAGAGCGCCGCAAGTTTGTCTTCCAAATCCAGATAAAGCCGGGGCAATTCGTGCAGGAAGGTATTACGGAAATACGCGGCACCGTTTTCAATCTCGTCCTGAACGGTCAGCTTGAAAGTGCGGATTTCGCGGGTTTGCCACAGGGCCAGTAAAACACGCTCAAGGGCTGCTTTATTATCACTTAACTCTTCCGGCGTCATCGCATAGCGATCGCGCTCGGCTAAAAGCTGCGCCACAGCACGGTGGGAATCCAGAATTGTTTTGCGCTTTACTTCAGTTGGGTGAGCCGTCAGCACGGGAGCAATTAAGCTTTCACCCAGCATGGCAATAATTTCTGCCGCCTTAACCCCCCTGCCTGTTAGGGTATTAATCGCTGCAGCAATACTGCCTCGCTGAGGGCCAGAACCCGCAATCTTGTGCGCGCGGCGGCGACGATTATGGTGTAAATCTTCAGCAATATTAGACAGGTGCGAAAAATAACCAAAACCACGCACCAGGGCAACGGTGGTGGATGGGTCGAGGCCAGATAAAGATTTGGCCAGCATTTTTCCCGCCTCCGGATTACTCCCTTGCACGTAAGACAGGGCGAGTTCACGAATAGACTCTATCTGCTCGGCAGTAGCAATCCCTGCTTGCTCGCGAATGGTCGCAGCGAGTAGTTCAGCGAGTAATTCAAGATCCCGTTTAAGGGGCAGATCTTTATCAGCAATCGTTTCGAGTACGGGCATCAGAGCAATCCAGTTCATGATTGAATCGGGCAAACGGTTTCATTCTAACAAGAACCTGCGGCTTTCACTGATAGATTATTACAAAAAAATATGTACCTGAAATACACGGACTACATTTCAAATAGATGTTTGATCTATAAGGAAATATCTGAAACCCCTCAATCGCACTAGGAAAAAAGTGTGGTTTTTAACACCCAATTTGCTACAAACAAAGCGCATATGCTCATTTAAATGAATAAAGTGCTGAATGCTAAGCCATTATTTAAATGTAAATTTTACAAATTGAGAATCACCTCACCAATAAAATCAAAGTAAATAGTAAGTTCTAAAAAATATAATGGAAAGATTCAATGGCATAATCATGTAATAAAAACACCTGTCGCTTTTTTCATTCGCAAATATTACTGCGCTCACTTTCAGGCTACTGCTATGACGTCTTATCCCTTTCACCTCATCAATACCTTTGCTGAACGGCGTTTAAGTGGGAACCCCATTGTCGTGTTTACCACCGAAGAAATGCCCGACGAGCCAACACGGCAAACGCTGGCATTTCAAATGGGCGTAGCAGAAACCGCATTTATTGCGGCAAACGACACTCAAGTTCATGTGCATTCAACGCAATACATGCTGCCTTTTTCAGTGCAAGCCATGCTGGCCACAGCCGAAGCCTCACACCCCGATGAAACAGGCCTTGCTGCACAGGCATTTAAAACCAATCAAGGGCAAACCTGGCTATTACGCCAGGGGGATCGCTGGTGGAGCCAGCTGGCCACAGCCCATACCCGCCCGGCCCAGCACAGTAATTTAGAAATTGCCTCGGCCCTTGGCATTGCAGCCACAGATATTATTGGCACGCCCTTATTTGTGGATTGCGGGCTGGAGCAGCTCATTGTGCAAGTCAGATCACAGCAATCTGTTTTGCAAGCCAATCCACAGGTCAGCTCGCTGTCTAGGCTGGCAGAAACCAGCAAAAACTTACCTCAGGCCGCCGTATGGTCAAGCGATGGCGACCACATCACTCTCCGTTTTTTTTCCTGCGATGCTTTTCAAGTTTATGAGGATTTTGGAGCAGGCACAGGTGCGGCAAATATTGCGGGATGGATGATGGCATCTGGGCAAAGCGCCCCCTTTAGCCTGAGAATCGAACAGGGGCTGACTATACAACGCCTGATCAGCCGTTTAAGCGTGATTCATGTAGAAGTGGATGCGCAGCGCAATATCCGTGTCGGTGGTAACACACATCGGGTGGGAGGAGGCGTAATTGAATTTTAAGTTTTAAACAGCAGAAACCCGAAGGGATTCGGGGTGGCGCAATAAAATAACAAAGCACTAAGCACCGCTCAGAGCCGGACAATCATGCGGTTAATACAATGCCGGGGCCTGAACAGCCCCGGCTTTTTTTGGCCTGTTGCGCGTCTTACTTCAGCCACCATGTCAGCAATAATCCAGCCAAAAGCGCGGCAATCACGCCCAGCAGCCAGTTACGTTTTTTCTGCTCCCACATCAGGCCGCTATAGCCCGCCATCAATAGCTCAGTGTGATTCTGATCGAGCAGCTCACCCAATTTACGCGGCAGTACCGGCAATAAAGCCGCCCATTGCGGCGCTTCTTTTTTTAGATTGCGCAGCATGCCACGCCAGCCAATTTGGTCTGTCATCCAGCGCTCTAAAAATGGCATGGCGGTTTGCCACAGATCGAGCTCTGGATCGAGCTGACGGCCTAAGCCTTCGATATTTAGCAGCGTTTTTTGCAACAACACCAGCTGCGGCTGAATTTCCACATTAAAGCGGCGCGATGTTTCAAACAGGCGTAGCAACACTTGGCCAAAGGAAATTTGCGAAAGCGGCTTATTAAAAATCGGCTCGCAAACGGTGCGAACCGCCGCTTCTAATTCCTCTACCCGCGTCTCTTTAGGTACCCAACCCGATTCAATATGTGCCGTGGCCACACGGTGGTAATCACGGGTGAAGAAGGCTAAAAAATTAATCGCTAAATACTGCTTATCGCTATCTGATAAGGTGCCGATAATGCCAAAATCCAAGGCAATATAGCGATTATCCGTCGCCACCAAAATATTGCCGGGGTGCATATCGGCATGGAAAAACCCATCTCTGAATACCTGGGTAAAAAAGATTTCCACCCCAAAGCGGGAAAGTTTTTTCAGATCCATCCCCGCCGCCAGCAGCTCGTCAATACGCCCTACCGGAATGCCATCCATCCACTCCATCACAAACACTTCCCGCGCACAAAAGTCGTAGAAGACTTCAGGCACCAAGAGCTGGTTGGAGTTTAAAAAATTACGCCGTAACTGGCTGGCGTTCGCCGCCTCGCGCATTAAATCCAGCTCATCATGCAGATAGCGGTCGAACTCCGCCACCACTTCTCTGGGGCGCAAACGCTTGCCATCAGCCGAGAGTTTTTCGAGCAGCACCGCCATGATGCGCATCAGTGCTAAATCAGATTCAATCACCGGCAGGATATCTGGGCGCAATACTTTCACCGCCACCTGCTGGCCATTATGTAAACGCGCCTTATGCACCTGCGCCACCGAGGCACTCGCCACCGGCGTTTGCTCAAACTCGGCAAACAGCTCATCGAGCTTACGGCCTAAGCTTGTTTCAATCACCGCAACGGCGGTCTCTGCTGCAAAAGGCGGCACATTGTCCTGCAGCTTCGCCAGCTCATCAGCAATATCCAGCGGCATCAGATCGCGGCGGGTGGACAAAACCTGACCAAACTTAACAAAAATCGGCCCCAGCTCTTGCAAAGCCAGCCGCAAACGCTCGGCCCGTGGCGCGCTTAAATCCCGGCCAGACAGCAAGAATTGAATCAGCTTACCCAAGCCACGCACACGCGCATGACCCAGTAAAAACTCATCCAGACCATAGCCAAAAACCACACGGACAATTTTAATTAAACGAGAAAGACGCATTGGTTCAACTTAAGAAAGAGGTGATGCAGGTAAAGGGTTAGCATCGTAGGGCGGGTGAAACCGCATGTGCGCTAAGCAGTTTGGCTCTTAGCAGCGAACAAAAACAAAAGATTATAACTACGCTCTCAATATGGGGCTTAAATCTCCCCTTGAAACACGCCGTAGCGAGGAACAAGCGGGGCGGGGTTTCGGCAAGGGAGCGAGGCAGCGAGCCAATCCCGCCCGCCGCCGACTCGATTGTCCGCAGCGAAGGGGCCTTCGTGTTTCGTGGGGTCGCCTTCTTTTGGTTCTTTTCTTGGCGAAGCAAGAAAAGAACGCCCCCGCGGTGGCTACCGCTCCTAAAATCAATGTGCCGAAGGCACCAAAAAGCTATTTGATTATGCTTAGCCCATTTATTTGAAGACCCCGCCCTACATTAACTTTGAAACCCGCTTTTCCAACCTTGCCAACGCATCGCGTAATTCATCCACATCATTACAAAACTGATTTACATCGCGTTTATGCGCTAAAAGTGGGGCTTCGTCGCGCCAGTATTCGGCTAAGTTCACCACTAATCTGGAGCCCATTGCGCCTGGAATGCCGCCCACTTTTCCTGCGATGCTCACCAGCCTTTGTGTCGCCACATCGCCAATCAGCTTAGATAGCTCTTCTGCCGCATCCCAGCGCAGGCCGCCCAGCACATGGCCAACACGACTGGCTAGCTCGCCATCACCACTGAGGCGCACATGGCGGGCAGCGGCGGTTTTATCCTGCATGCGGCGGGTAAAAAAGCTCAGAGGCAAATCCAGCGTGGCTTCTGCTTCAGCCATACTTTTTGCAAGGCGGCCATCATGCATCAGCACCAGCGTTTCGCTGACCATGGGCAAAGAAATTTTTATCGTACGACCAGCGAATTGCGCCAGCTCAGCCTTCGCTGCCGCGTCCTGCGCCAACAGGCGATTGAGTACGGCGGCCAGCAGCATTAGATTTTTGTCCCTTTATGCAGGGCTACCACGCCACCGGTCATATTATGAAAATCAACGCGGCCAAAGCCTGCATCTTTCATCATTTGCTTAAGTGTTTCTTGATCGGGGTGCATGCGAATCGATTCAGCCAGATACTGGTAAGAATCTGCATCGTTTGCCACCAGCTTGCCCATAAATGGCAGCAATTTAAACGAGTAGATATCGTATGCGGGCTTAAGCGGCGCCCATACTTTAGAGAACTCCAATACCAGCAAACGCCCGCCCGGCTTAAGCACGCGGCACATTTCAGCCAAGGCCACATCTTTGTGCGTCATATTTCGCAGGCCAAACGCCACCGATACACAGTCAAAATAATTGTCTGGAAACGGCAGTTTCTCTGCATCGCACTGCGCCACCGGCAGGGCATAGCCTTGGTCCAGCAGGCGATCACGCCCCACTCCCAGCATGGAGCTATTGATATCGGTTAGCCATACCTGGCCGGTTTTACCCACTTTTTTAGCAAAAGCTTTAGATAAATCGCCCGTACCACCAGCAATATCCAGCACCTTGTCACCGGCTTTCACACCACTGGTTTCAATGGTAAAAAACTTCCAGATGCGATGTAAACCACCGGACATTAAGTCATTCATCACATCGTATTTTTTTGCCACCGAATGAAAAACCTCAGCGACTTTCTGCGCTTTTTCGGATTCGTTAACCGTTTTAAAACCAAAATGGGTACTTGGATCGCTCATTATTTTCTCTCATCAGATGGCGGTTACACTCGCCATTGCACGTAAATCGCTTTAATTTCATGTGTTAGCGCCAAACTACAGTGTTCTTGAAGCCCCGGCCTCGACAAGCTTATCTAAATAGGCCTGCCAGTTTACCGCCTGATTACGCCCCAGCTCATAAAGATGGTCCCATGAGTAAAGCCCTGAATCATGGCCGTCATCAAATACCAGTTTCACTGCGTAATGACCCACCGGCACAATATCAATAATATTGACGTCCGCCTTCCCAAGCTGCAATGTTCCGGGGCCTGCTCCGTGGCCACGCACTTCAGCAGAAGGGCTGTATACCCGCAGATATTCACAGGGCAGAATAAAACAGCTGCCCTCATCAAAATGAATCTCCAGCTGCTTTGAAGCCTGATGAAGTTTTATCTCAACAGGCAAAGGGGTTGTTTTTGATAGTCCAGACATGGGCAGGAAAGCTCTTTGATGTAACCCCCGCATAATACCCCGCTTCAGTCCTTTGCTAACAGCAGCTTGCACGCCAATCCGCACGGGCAGAGTGTAAAAAATACGACACAGGCAATAAAAATAAGACCACTTTTGGCATACTTGTCATATTAAATACATATTCAGGCCTTAATCTTGCAACAAATGTGGAACTTTATTCCGCGAGGTCAATCGCTATGCCTGCTAATATTTTACTTGTTGAAGACGAACCCGCCATTCAAGAGCTGATTGCTTTCAATCTGTCTCAAGCAGGCCACCATGTGATGCGTGCCGACTCCGCAGAAAGCGCACAAAACATCGTTAGAAACGCCCTGCCCGATTTAATTCTGCTCGACTGGATGCTACCCGGCATGACCGGCATCGATTTTGCCAAGAAGCTGCGCTCTGAAGAACGTACCCGGCAAATTCCTTTGATCATGCTCACCGCCCGCTCGGACGAGCAAGATAAAGTCATCGGCCTTGAAACAGGCGCTGATGATTACATTACCAAGCCTTTTAGCCCGCGCGAATTGCAAGCACGCATTAAGGCAGTGCTGCGTCGCCGAGCACCGCAAATTACTGATGACACCGTTGAAGTGCAGGGCCTGCGCCTTGATCCTGCTACACACCGTGTCACCGGCAATAGCGAAACCATCGATCTTGGCCCTACTGAATTTCGCTTACTGCACTTTTTTATGACTCACCCGGAACGCGTGCATTCGCGTGCCCAATTGCTTGATCATGTCTGGGGCGATCACGTATTTGTAGAAGAACGTACGGTTGACGTGCATATCCGCCGCCTGCGCTCTGCCTTGGAATCAACTAACTTTGACCGTTTGATTCAAACTGTACGCGGTACAGGCTACAGACTGTCTGCTCACAATAATTAAGCATTCATTTAACGACAAGCCCTTGGTTTAGCGATAAAATCCTTACATAAAGCTTTAAAAGAAATACAAAATTCTTTATGGATAAAGCTGGACGCCTTGTAAGCCTTAGTATTTTTAAAAGGCGAGTGTTTTACTCTGGATATAAAACCGAATGCTTTGGCTACGATCTCTGATTCATTACCTGACAATGGCGGTTTTTTCTGCCTCCATTGGTGCTATTTTTGGTCTGACTTATGGCATGGCCACCGCGATAGGTCTTTTATCTTGTTCAGTTCTGTATCACTTGGTGAATCTTGGCCGCTTACACCGCTGGGTAGAAGACTCCCGGGTGGATAATGTGCCGAGTGGCATTTTGCTCTGGCAGGAAGTGTTCGACCGGGTTTACAACCAGGTCAGGCTGCAAAGCAAAATTAAGGAACGCCTCACCAATACGCTGGATCGCTTTACCAATGCCAGCGAGGCCCTGCCCGATGGCGTGGTGATTCTGGATGAGCACGACAGAATCGAATGGTGTAACCGGTCTGCCGCCCAGCATATGGCTATTAACCGTGTGAGCGATGTCTGGCAAGTGATCAGCAATATTGTCCGCCATCCATCCCTGCGCGAATATCTGCGCAGCCAGGATTTTGCCCATCCTCTGGTTTTACATACTCACCGCCCGCAAGAGCAGGTCTTATCCGTGCAGCTCGTTCCTTTTGATTCCAGCCGTAAGCTTCTTTTATCACGCGATATTACCCAGCTGGATCGCGTCCAGACCGTACACCGCGATTTCGTCGCCAATGTTTCGCACGAGCTGCGTACCCCGCTAACGGTTGTGGGTGGTTTTATCGAAACCATGATCGATATGCCCGATACCGATCCGGAAACACGCGGCCAGCATTTACAGCTGATGTACGATCAAACTCAGCGGATGCAGCGTCTGGTTGACGATTTACTGACCCTTTCCCGATTGGAAAGTGGCCAACAGATGCGTGAAGAAGAAGTCGATGTGCCGCAATTGATGCGCCTCTTGGCTGCCGAAGCCGAGGGCCTGTCGCAAGGCCGCCATATCGTGACCATAGGCCAACTCGATGCAATCCGTTTAATTGGCAATCACGACGAGCTGCATTCAGCTTTTGGCAATTTAGTTTCCAACGCCATCCGCTACACACCGAATGGTGGCGAGATTACCCTGTCATGGAATCTTAGCTTTGAGCACGGCTTATTCAGCGTAAAAGACTCAGGCATCGGCATCTCCCCCGAGCACCTGCCCCGCCTGACCGAACGCTTTTACCGGGTTGACCGAGGCCGCTCACGCTCCACCGGTGGCACGGGGCTGGGCTTAGCCATCGTGAAACACATCATCCAACGCCACCAAGCCCAATTACTGGTGCAATCCAAATCAGGCGAAGGCAGCGTGTTCTCAGTGAAATTCCCGCCACAGCGATTGATTAATAACTGATCAACGATGAGCCAGAGGCATCTGCACAACGCCGTGGCGTCAATCCGGCGCTGTAGAGCTTCCCCCTTTATCAAAGGGGGATTGAGGGGGATTTTCCTTTGGTTTTTTGCTTATTTAAGCCCAACATCAACTACAAAATCCCCCCTGCCCCCCCCTTTTTTCAAAGGGGGGCACAAGTACTACTGACTTGTGTAGATTCTTATCCCAAAAAACTGCCAGCCTGTTCTTTGTCCTTATTTATTAATATCTCTCCCTGTCAATCCCCATTCCCACAAAAAAATAGTAAAAAATAGTCAAAATTATTGCGTGATCACAAATGCGTAAGCCTCGGGGATAGGGGATAATTTAAATTGAGCATCAACCTTTCCCATCTCTTATTTGAGGCGTCACCCATGAGCAAAATCGCTGCTATTAAGCCCCTAGGTCAAAGCATCTGGCTGGATAATTTATCGCGTGGTCTGATTCAATCTGGTGAACTTGCCAAAATTCTGAAAGAAGACGGCATCATGGGGGTGACATCTAACCCGGCCATTTTCTATAAATCTATCAGCTCTGATCCGCTTTATACCGGCGACTTGGCAGAATTAAAAAAACAAGATTTAACTGCTGAACAACGCTACGAAGCGCTAGTGATTCCTGATCTGCAGGCTGCTTGCGATGTAACCCGCTCGATTTACGATGAAACCAAGGGTAAAGACGGCTATGTATCGCTGGAAGTATCCCCAACACTGTCGCACGACGCAGTCGGCACCATTGCCAACGCAAAACGCCTGTGGGCAGCCATTAATCGCCCTAATCTGATGATCAAAGTTCCAGCGACTTCCGCTGGCGTGATTGCGATTGAAGAGCTCATTGCCTCTGGCCTGAATATCAACGTCACCTTGATGTTTAATCTGAAACACGTTGACGAAGTACTCACCGCCTATATCCGCGGCTTGGAAGCACGCGTAGCCGCTGGCCAACCGGTTGATCACGTTCACGCCGTTGCATCGGTATTCTTATCCCGTGTAGACAGCCTGATTGATCCGCAACTGGAAGAAATCGGCACACCAGAAGCACTGGCACTACGCGGCCAAGTGGCAAAATCCTTTGTTAAAGTCTCTTACGAGCATTACAAAAAGCTCTTCCACGGCACACGCTTTGCTGCACTGAAAGCACTGGGCGCAAACCCGCAACGCATGCTGTGGGCCTCTACCGGCACCAAAAACAAAGCTTATAGCGATGTAATGTACGTAGCAGATCTGATCGGCCCAGAAACAGTGAACACTGTGCCAGATGCAACACTGGCACTGTTCCGCGACCACGGTGTAGCCGCGCTGACGCTGGAAACAGGGACAGAGCAAGCCATCGCCAATATGGCCGTACTGCGTAAACTAGGCATTAACTACAATCTGCAAGGCGAGCAGCTGCAAACCGAAGGCCTGAAGCAATTTGATGATGCCTTTATCAAACTGCTGGAACTGACTGCTTAAATCTGCATAATTTGAAGTAGCAGGAGCGCACAGGGTGCGCTCTTTTTTTGCCTGATAACAACAAGCTGGCTACAAATTTTTATCAAGCCCAGAAAATTAAATAACAACGATCAAAAACTGAATCAAAACTACATAAAAGTACAAAAACCATGTTCATTGCGCATATCCCTTCGGGCTATATTTACGCGGTATCTATTTTAAAAAATATTAAAAAAACAAAGATAGCAACACATCATATTATTCTTTCTGCCGTACTAGGGGCAGTCCTTCCTGATTTTGATCTTATATACTTTTATTTATTTGACCATCGCCAGACGCACCACCATAAATATATAACGCACTGGCCTTTGCTATGGATTTCTTTAGCTCTTATTTCGTATGCAATCTATGCCTGCTCTTCGCAAAAAAAGCTGGGATTACTCTCTCTTATTACTTGCACATCCTGCATCCTGCATATGGTTTTAGATACTGTTGTTGGAGATATCTGGTGGTTTTTTCCATTTATAGATCAACCCTTTGCTCTGTTTACCGTAAATGCCCTCTATAAGCCCTGGTGGCTTAATTTTATGCTGCATTGGTCATTCGCTTTAGAGCTGATCATTTGTAGCTTAGCAAGCTTCATTTACATTAAGCGTAAAAAGAACAATTGATTGTTTCTTCGCTGTGATCAGCCCAATATCTCCCCAGAAATTTGGGCTGACTGTGCTTTTCCACCCTAAGCACTCTTCGCTTTACGAATCAGCAGATAAAGCAAATACACCATCAATACCGGCACAGCCAATGAAATCAGCGCGGGTAGCAGGCAGGCCAAAACGGCGAACAGGCCAATGGCCAGAATAAGGATGGCTACACCAGAAAATACGAAGAATAAAATTGCGCCCACAATCAGTAATACGGGAATAGCGATCAGCAGATCAGCACCACTGCTTGTCCATTCCCAGCTATCCCCATCGCCGCTAAAGCTTAAATTCATACTGTGATTAAAAAAATCTGCCCCCACGTAAATGGCCAGCAACAGCAGCAATAATGCAATCAGTATATTTTTCATCGCTAAGCCCAATACCCTCTGTTGGAATAACTTCAGTATGCAATCACGGCGAACAGATGAAAACGGCAGAAAGACAGATTGCCATTTGAGCAGATCAGACTGCAAATTTCGCATACTGAAATGCAGCCAGTGGCGAATTTGCACACTCTTTGCCTGAAAAACGGCTTTCCCAAGCAGGGCAATAGATTAGCTCTTACAATTTCAATAGCTGGCAAATCAAGCACAGGTTGAATTTTACAGGCGGGGTGAAACCCGCTGTTTTCAATACTATTTATGCGTTTGGCGAGTCTCACCCGCCCTAACAATAGCCGAGCCCCATGATGAACAAAGCCTTGCAGATTTGCTTGCCCGCTTTCCAGCTTTTATCTCGCGGAATATCCTGGGTATTAACCCTGCTGTTTGGTGAAGTGAACTGGCAAGCGCCGGGCTGGCTCAAAAAACTAGCACGGTGGCTAGAGGCAGCAGTGAGCTGGATGCGTGCCAAGCCTAAGCAGGCGGGGATTGCCGCGCTGACGCTTGCCCTAATGGCAACGGGCGGAACCATGGGCTGGCGCTGGTATCAGGCTCAACCCAAACCGCAGCGGGTGAGCTATGTAGTCACAGCACCAGAGCTGACTCCTTATGACGAAAAAGACCGGCCGCAGCCTTTGCCGCTGGTGGTGGAATTTAACGAATCCGCAGCACCACTTAAGCAAATCGATCAACCCGCAGGCGATGGCGTGCAATTGTCCCCCGCTCTGGCAGGCAGCTGGGTGTGGGAAGGCGATAGAAAACTGGTTTTCCGCCCCAAGGCCGACTGGCCGATTGATGCCGAATTTGAAGTCTCGCTCGCCAAGAAAAAACTCTTTGCCGAAAGCGTTAAGCTCGAGGAATACAGCTTTACTTTCAAGACCGCGCCCTTTGCCGCCAATGTGGCGGAATCTCGCTTTTACCAAGACCCACGCGACGCTAATCTTAAAAAACTGGTCGCCACCTTACACTTCAGCCATCCGGTAGACCCTGCCAGCATTCAAAAAAACATCAGCCTGAAGCTCGGCGGCGGGCTGAGCTACCAAAGCGATAAAGTACCCCCCTATTCGATCAGCTTTGATAAAGCCAAGCTCAACGCTTTTATTCATTCCGCACCGCTTACCGTACCCAAAGAAGACAGCGATATTCTGCTCACCCTGGCAAAAGGCGCTCAGGCCGCGCAGGGCGGCAATGCACTGGATGCAGAATTAAGCAGCAAAATCAGCGTGCCCGGCCTCTACAGCCTGCGCTTTGATCAGGTAAAAATGTTGCTGGCCGACAATGAGCGCTACGAGCCAGAGCAAGTGGTCATGCTCAGCAGCAATGTGCCAGTTTCTGAAGCGGCACTTAAAGGCAAAGTACGCGCCTGGCTGCTGCCTGAATATCCACCTAATACGCCTAAGGAAGATCAGCGCGGCGTGTATCAATGGGGGGCCAGCCAAGTTGGGCAGGCTGTACTGACACAAGCCTTGGCGCTGAAAGCGCTGCCGGGTGAGGAAGAGTTCGGCACGCAGCATAGCTGGAAGTTCTCTGCCCCTGTCGGGCGCTCGGTGTTTTTACAAGTAGATGCCGGTGTGCAGGCCTTTGGCGGCTATCAGTCTGGCAAGGTAATGACGCAGGTGTTTCAGGTTGCGCCTTATCCCAAAGCCATCAAGCTGCTATCTAATGGCGCGCTGCTTTCTATGGCTTCGGATAAAAAAGTGGCTTTTGTGGCGCGTGGCCTCAGCGGCGTTCGTATCGAAGTGGGCCGCTTATTGCCTAATCAGCTGCATCATTTAGTCGACCAAAATAACGGCAACTTTGCCAAGCCGGAAATTGCCGATCAGTATTTAGATACTTTGGTTGAGCGTTTCACCGAAGAGCGTACCCTGCCCGCCACCGACCCCGGCAAGCCTTATTACGACAGCATCGACCTCACCCGCTATCTGGCCGATAAAACGGGCAACCGTCGCGGCGTATTTATGCTGAAACTCACGCCTTTTGATCCTAAAGCACCTAAAAACCGAGAAGACGAGCCGAGCGACAGCCGCTTTATTTTGGTTTCTGATTTAGGCGTGCTCGCCAAAACAGCGGTGGACAATAGCAACGATGTCTTTGTGCAATCCATCTCCAGCGGCGAAGCGATTGCTGCGGCCACAGTAGAGGTCATCGGCCGCAACGGGCAAACCGTGGCCAGCAGCCAGACCGATGCGCTGGGCCGTGCTCATTTCCCTGCGCTTAAAGATTTGGCACGCGAAAAAGCGCCGCTGATGTATTTGGTAAAACAGAGCGACGATGTGTCGTTTCTGCCGATCAACCGCTACGACAGGCAGCTCAATCTATCGCGCTTTGATATTGGCGGCGTGGCCAATGCCGTTTCCGCACAGCAGCTTTCCAGCTTTGTATTTTCAGACCGAGGCATGTACCGCCCCGGCGAAACCGCCCATATCCACAGCATTACCCGCACCGCCAACTGGGCAGGCGCTTTGGCGGGCTTGCCGCTGGAAATCGAGATCACCGATCCACGCGGGCAGACAGTTAAAAAAGACAAAATCAAGCTCTCTAACAGCGGCTTTGACAGCGTTGATTTTGCCAGCAGCGAAACCTCACCCAGCGGCGATTACCAAATCGGCGTTTATCTGGTCAAAGGCAAAGAGCGTGGCGAACAAATCGGTAGCGGCAGCATCAAAATCAAAGAGTTTGAGCCAGACCGCATGAAGGTGAACGCCACGCTGAGCAATGCGCCGGTGGAAGGCTGGATTAAGCCCGAAGACATCAAAGCCAATGTCAAAGTAATGCACCTATTTGGCAGCCCGGCCGGTGGGCGGCGCGTAGAAGGCGAAATGATCTTAACGCCCAGCGTGCCTGCCTTTGCAGCCTTTGCCCAATATCGCTTCAGCGAAGCGGGCCAGTTGAAAGAGCCATTCAGAGATGCCCTGCCATCGGCCACCAGCAACGATCAAGGGGACGCCGAGCTAACGCTGAATCTAGCGCGCTTTGCCCGCTCCACCTATCAGCTGCATTTAACTGCCCGCGCTTTTGAATCTGGCTCTGGCCGCGGTGTGGCGGCAGAAAGCGCCGTGCTGGTTTCATCTGCCCCCTATTTAGTCGGGGTAAAAAGCGATGGCGAGCTGGGCTATATCCAGCGCAATGCCAAACGTGCAGCACACTGGCTGGCAATAGCCCCCAACCTTAAACCGATCGCAGCAGATCAGCTCACCCTAAGCTGGGTAGAGCGCAAATATGTGTCGGTGCTGGTGAAGCAATCCGATGAAACTTACAAATACCAATCGCGAAAAAAAGAAATAAATCGCGAGAGCAAACCGCTCAGCCTACCCGCCAGCGGCAGCAATCTAACCCTACCCACCGCCGAGCCGGGTGATTTTGCGCTAGTGGTGAGAGGGCCGGATGGCGCAGAGCTAAACCGTATCGAATACACCGTAGTGGGTGCGGCCAATATTGCCCGCTCTTTAGAGCGCAATGCCGAGCTACAACTGACCTTAAATAAGAAAGACTACAAACCCGGTGACGAGATCGAGATCAATATCCGCGCGCCCTATACCGGTGCAGGGCTGATCACTATCGAGCGCGATAAAGTCTATAGCCACGTTTGGTTTAAGGCCGACACCACCAGCTCGGTGCAAAAAATCACCCTACCTAAAGACTTTGAAGGCAATGGTTATATCTCGGTGCAATTTATCCGCAGCCCAAGCAGCGATGAAGTCTATATGAGCCCGCTTTCCTACGGGGTAGTGCCGTTTGCGGTGAATTTAGACGCAAGGCGCTTAGATGTAAAAATCGCCAACGCCAAGGAAGTAAAACCGGGGCAAAAACTGGAGCTTAAAGTATCCAGCAATCAAGAAGCCCGCGTGGTGGTGTTTGCCGTGGACGAAGGCATCTTGCAGGTGGCGCGTTATAAAACGCCTCAACCGCTGGACTTTTTCTTCCAAAAACGCGCCTTGGATGTACGCACCAGCCAAATTCTGGATCTGATCCTGCCGGAATTCTCGCGCCTGATGCAGGGCGCAGCACCGGGAGGAGATGCCGCTGGCGCACTTGGCAAACACCTTAATCCCTTTAAACGTAAACGCCAGCCTGCTGTAGCGTGGTGGTCGGGGCTGATCGATGTGGGGCCGCAGGGCAAAACGCTGAGCTATACCGTGCCAGATACCTTTAACGGCAAATTACGGCTGATGGCCGTGGCGGTAACGGCGGATAAAATCGGCGTATTTGAAGGCGGCACGCAAGTACGCGGCGATTTAATCCTTAGCCCGAATGTGCCTTATGCACTGGCCCCCGGCGATGAATTTACCGTTAGCGTGGGCGTGTTTAATAATCTGCGCGCACCGGGCAAGGCCGCGGTGCAGCTGAAGCTAGACGCCGATGCCGCCTTTACGCTGATCTCGCCAGCACTTCAAAACCTGAGCATAGATGGGCAGCGCGAAGCCAATGCCGAGTTCCGCCTAAAAGCCAACGGGGTGCTGGGCTCTGGCTCGCTGCGCTTTACCGCCAGCAGCGGTGGTAAACAAGGGATTGCCCGAGACGCCGTCAGCATCCGTCCGGCTGTGCCCTACTCCACCAAGCTAACTGTCGGGCGCTTTGATAAGAGTAGCGAGGAAGTCGCACTCAGCCGCGTGCTATTTAACGAGCATCGCAAGGTGATCGCTGGCGTGGCAGGCTCGCCCTTAGTTTGGGCTCAGGGTTTGGCCGGCTATCTGGATGGCTACGGCTATAGCTGCACCGAGCAGGTGATTAGCAAGGGCTTCCCCGCCCTGCTGCTGCCTAACTTAGACAGGGCCAAAACGCAGGCCGCGTTTAGCAAGCTGAGCCAAATCCTTGCCGAGCGGCAAAATGACGATGGCAGCTTTGGCCTATGGGCCAGCAACCCAGATATCTCACGCTTTGCCTCGGTGTACGCTGTGCATTATCTGCTGGAAGCGTCTGAGCGTGGCCTGCCAGTCAGCCGCGATATGCTGGCCAGAAGCAATGCCTGGCTGGAGCAACTGGCCACCGGCAGCAGCCAGAATCTGGCCGAGGCCAGAGAGCGTGCTTACGCGATTTACCTCTTAAGCCGCCAAGGCACCATGACCAGCGGCATGATCGCGTCCTTACAACAGGAGCTGGAAGCGCATCACGCGAAGACTTGGCAGCAAGATCTAACCGCCGCCTATTTGGCCGCCAGCTATAAGCTGCTCAAACAGGATGCCTTGGCAAATAAACTCTTTAAAGCCGTGCCTTGGCGCTTGATTGGTAAAAATAATCAGGCCGTAACCTATTACGACCCCACCGTGCACGACGCCCAGCGCCTCTATTTACTGGCTCGCCACTTTAAAGAGCAGCTGGGCAGCGTACCCGCCAGCGAGTTGAGCGAATTAGGCAAGGCCATCAGCAGCCAAAACTATCACTCGCTGTCTGCGGCCTATCTGATGCTGGGTCTGGAAGCCTTTGGCGCTAATGCGGGCACATTTACGCTGGCCGAAGTGGATAAAAGCGGCAAGGTGACTGGTTTAGATATAAAGCGGTTAGAAAACAGCGCCGCACTATCCACCAGCGCCCACCGTGCTCGCTTCGGTAAAGAAGGCGCACTGCCCGGCTTTTATCTGCTCAGCGAATCAGGCTTTGATAAAACCCCACCAAGCGCCGCCATTAAGCAGGGCGTAGAAGTCATCCGTGAATACACGGATCTCACCGGTAAAGTGATCAGCAAGGTAAAAATAGGCGAAGAATTTTTAGTCCGCCTGCGTTTGCGCGCAGATCAGCCCGCTTCCCAAATGGCGATTGTTGAGCTGCTGCCCGGCGGCGTAGAAATCGTGCCATCGCCTAAAGAAGAAGCACCGGAAGCGATCGAGGTGGAGGGCGAAGGTGAGGGAGAAGCACCGCAGCGCCCGGCATGGCAAGCGCCGCTGGGTGAAAAGCAATCCAACTGGCGGCCGGATTACCTTGATATGCGGGACGACAGAATCGTGCTGTACGGCAGCATCAGCAAAGACGCCGCCACCTTCGTCTACCGCCTGCGCGCCACCCACGCCGGTGTATTTACCAGCCCGGCACCTTACGCAGAAGGCATGTACAGCAAACAACAAGGCCGTGGCATGGCCGGGAAACTGGAAATTGTGAAGCCTTGATATGGCGGCTTTTCTGGCTAATGCCGTTCACTTAAGGTATTGGTTTTGCTTCCCCCTTTGTAAAAGGGGGATTGAGGGGGATTTGCCTTTGGTTTTTTTCTGATTTAAGCCCAACATCAAAGCAAATCCCCCCTCGCCCCCCTTTTACAAAGGGGGGAACTCAAGCAACACTGCTTAAGCTCAGTGCACCCAGACAGTTTCAAATAAAGGTAGGGCGGATGCAACCCGCCGCTTTCTAACTCAAATAACCCTGAATATTGAAACGTAGGGAAAGCCTCGGGCTTACATATCAACTATCCCGTTGGGTATATGCAAGGATGGCAGCTTTCTCTGTGCAACTCTGTGGCCCTCTGTGTTCTCTGTGGTTCAAGATTTAGCACCGTGCTTCCCCTCCTGCTCCCTGTTAAAATCCCCCCATGACTACATCCCTTGCCACTGCCGTTTCTGCAGAAATCATCATTAAAAAAAGCCGTTTTATTGCTCATATCCACCCGGTGAGCGGCCGCGCTGAGGCGCTGGCCTTGGTCGATGGATATTGGAAGCAACACCCCGAGGCGCGGCATGTTTGCTGGGCACTGCTGGCGGGCGGTGAATCGGGGATGAATGATGATGGCGAGCCATCGGGCACGGCGGCCAAGCCGATTATGAATGTCTTGCAGCACAAGCATTTAGAAGGCGTTTTAGGCGTGGTGGTGCGCTATTTTGGCGGGATCAAGCTGGGCGCTGGCGGCTTAACCCGCGCCTACACCGATGCCATTGCCACCGCCCTGCTGGATGCCGAATACATCACCAGCGTCGCCCAAAATAATATCGAAATCGCCCTGCCCTTCGCCGACGAAGGCCGCATCCGCCGCTTCGTCGCCCAAAACGAAGGCCTTGTTTTAGGCGTGCACTACAGCAATATCGAAGCCTATTTACAGCTGCAACTTGCCACCGACAAAACCACTGCGCTGCTGGAAGAAATCAATAATCTATGCGCCGGGCAGGTTCGGCTTACGAGTAGCTGATTTGCAAATCTACTGCGGAAAAGTTCTGTAGACACAGAGCACACGGAGAAAACCAAGCATTCGTAGCTTGAGTTACGCGATAAGTATCTACATCAAATTTTGATGCACTTATTCCCCCTTTGAAAAAGGGGGGCTAGGGGGGATTTGCAGTTAACGCTGAGCTTAAATAAGCAAAAAACCAAAGGCAAATCCCCCTCAATCCCCCTTTTACAAAGGGGGAAGCAAAGCCAATACCTTAAGTGAACGGCATTAGGAGCTAGGGGGGATTTAACATTGCATACCTTTACAACAAGGCACCAAACCACAGCAAATCCCCCTCAATCTCCCTTTTACAAAGAGGGAGGCTGCAGTACTTAAGTGCCGCCTATTGTGTGTTGAGATTTATACTCTTACGGTTTTCTCCGTGTGCTCTGTGTTCTTAGTGATCTCCGTGTCTACAGACCTTAGGTTTTTTTTAGCCCCAGGAAACACCGCTTGTTAAAACATCGGCTTTTCAAACGCTTCATCCTTGCCCTGCTGATTTTCAGCCCGCTGCTGCTGATCCGCCTGTGGCCGCATGAATCGCTGGCTGTTGCGGGATCGACTGCCGTGTTGGCGCAAGATGGTAAATTGCTGCGGCTGACTCTTGCCCCCGATCAGCGCTACCGGCTGTGGCTGCCGCTGGAGGACTTTTCCCCCACGCTAATCGACGCGCTTAAATTGCAAGAAGACCGCTGGTTTTACTATCACCCTGGTATCAACCCCATCTCGCTGCTTCGCGCCATCACGGCCACTTACGGCGGAGGAGCCAGGCAAGGCGCTTCTACGCTGACTATGCAATTGGCACGGCTTAAATATCGTCTCAATACCAAAAGCCCCGCTGGCAAGCTCAGGCAAATTGGCCTAGCGCTGTGGCTGGAGGCGCGTTACAGCAAGCACGATATTTTGGAGGCCTATTTAAACCTCGCCCCCTATGGCAGAAATATTGAAGGCGCAGCGGCGGCCAGCCTTGCTTACTTTGGCAAGGCCGCCAAAACGCTCACCCTGCCAGAAAGCCTGACGCTGGCGGTGATTCCACAGCAGCCAAATCAGCGTTTGGGCAGCGGCGCATCGCTTACCGAGGCCCGCCAGCGCTTGTGGCTGCGCTGGCAACAGCGCTACAAAGTGAGCCCAGAGCAAATCCGCCTGATGACCCTGCCGCTACCGGTAAAGCGCCTTGAGCAACTACCATTCCGTGCGCCGCATTGGGTAGAGCAAAGGCTGGCCGATTCGCCAGAGCAAAGTACGCTGAACACTACGCTCGATCTGCAATTGCAAACCCTGCTGGAAAAACAAATCCGCCAATATCTGGCCCAAAGCAGCACGCGCGGCATTGTGAACGCCAGCGCCATGCTGGTGGATACCCGTGATCAATCGGTACGCGCCTTAGTCGGCTCGGCGGATTATTTCAACGCCAGCATCTCTGGGCAGGTGAATGGCACCGAGGCCAAACGCTCCCCCGGCTCCACTTTAAAACCGTTTATTTATGCACTGGGCCTAGATCAGGGCGTGATTCACCCGCAGAGCATTTTGCGCGACACGCCCAGCGCCTTTGGCCCCTATCAGCCGGAAAACTTCGACGGGCGCTTTGTTGGCCCCTTAAGCGCCACCGAAGCCCTGATCAAAAGCCGCAATATCCCCGCCGTATGGCTAGCCAGCCAGCTTAAAAACCCCAGCTTTTACGATTTTTTGCAGCTGGCTGGCATTAGTAAACTGAAATCAGAAAATCACTACGGGCTGGCACTCGTGCTGGGCGGTGGAGAAGTTAGCATGGTCGAGCTGGCCGGGCTGTATACCATGCTGCTTAATGAGGGTCGTTTAACACCGCTGCGCTACCTGAAAGAAAGCCCCAAGCCACGCGGTGACGTCTTAGCAGCACCCGAAACCAGTAGACTGGCCTTAGGCATGCCAAGCAAAAGCCCACGAGCAGATGGCGAAGTTTTACTTAGCCCCGAAGCCAGCTGGCTGGCGCTGGATATGCTAAGCAAAAATCCTCGGCCAGACGGCGGCACAAATGCTTGGCCGGTGGCGTTTAAAACCGGCACCTCATGGGGCTTTCGTGATGCATGGACAGCAGGCGTGGTTGGCCCCTATGTGCTGGTGGTCTGGCTGGGCAATTTTGACGGACAAGGCAACCCGGCGCTCATCGGGCTGGAAGCCGCAGCCCCGCTGTTCTTTCGCATCAGCGATGCACTGGCCCTGGCAAAGCCCGCTGATAAACCGCAGCCACGCAGCACGCCTCTGGGCCTAAAACGCATCAACATCTGCACCGCCAGCGGCGACCTACCCAATGCCTATTGCCCGCAGCAAAGCAGCACATGGTTTATCCCAGGCAAATCGCCTATCCGCGTCAGTACCCTGCATCAGCCGGTACACGTCGATACCCAAAGCGGCCTCGCCGTCTGCCCACCTTACGATCCTGCCCATACCAAAACCGAGGTGTTTGAGTTTTGGAGCAGCGATATGGCAAGGCTATTTAAAGAAGCAGGCGTCCCTCGCCGCAAACCACCGCATATCGATTGCAGCGGCATGGCAAGCACGGGTGACGCCCCAAAAATCAGCTCGCCCTTGGCAGGCCTCGCCTACACCCTGCGCCTATCCAAACCCGACGAAACCATCCCCCTGCAAGCCGCCGCCAGCGGCGAACAGCTCTACTGGTTCGATAATCAGATCTATCTGGGCAGCGCCAAATCAACAGGGCTCGCATGGCGGCCACAGGCAGGCGGCTGGCACCAGCTTAGCGTGGTGGACGATCAGGGCAGGAGTGACAGCAGGCAAGTGAGAGTGGAGTTGTTGCCTTGAGGCAAGCAGGGAGACTCATCACTACAAATGACTAACTGGCCTGCATGGCATGTAATCTTGCGTAATAGCCATCTTCCCTTGTCAGCAATTCCGTATGGCTACCCTGCTCCACCAGCTGCCCCCTGTCCATAGCAACAATTTTATCCGCGCCTCGGACGGCGCTTAGCCTGTGGGCAATAATCAGCACCGTCCGGCCTTGGCAGATGCTGTGCATATTGTTTTGGATAATGCGTTCAGATTCATAATCCAAAGCGCTGGTGGCTTCATCAAAAATCAGAATCCGTGGGTTACTTAATAGTGCGCGGGCGATGGCGATGCGTTGTTTTTGCCCACCGGATAAACCCGTGCCATGCTCGCCAACCATAGTGTCGTAGCCTTCAGGAAGCTCGACAATAAATTCATGAGCACCGGCTTGTTTTGCCACTGCAATCACTAATTCCATACTGGCCCCAGGCTCTGCCAGTGCAATATTGTCCCTAATGCTGCGGTTAAACAGCAGATTTTCTTGTAAGACCACGCCAATTTGCCGCCTTAGCCATGTGGGATCGGCAAGTCCTAAATCAATTCCATCAATGAGTACGCGACCTCGTTCTGGCACATATAGTCTTTGTAGTAATTTGGTCAGCGTGCTTTTACCTGAACCAGATCGCCCCACAATGCCAATCACTTGTCCTGCCTGTATGCTTAGGCTTACGCCACGCAAAATTTCTGCGCCATCGGGGCGATATCTGAAATGCACTTGGTCAAACTCAATCAATCCTTGAATCGGCGGCAGTTGCGCACGGCTTTGTTTGGCTTCGCTGCGGGTGTTTAATATATCGCCCAAGCGCTGCATCGAAATCCCCACCTGCTGAAAATCCTGCCAAAGCTGTGCCAAACGCATCACAGGGCTGGCGACTCGCCCCGCCAACATATTAAAAGCAATCAACTGCCCCACACTTAAATCGCCCTGAATCACGAGTTTTGCACCCAGCCACATCGTGGCCACGGTAACCATTTTTTGAATCAGGCTCACGCCTTGACTGCCGATATTTGCCAGATTGGCCACTTTAAAACTAGCCGCCACATAAGCTGCCAATTGATTGTCCCAACGCCGTGTTAGCTGAGGCTCCACCGCCATCGATTTAAGCGTTTCAATACCACTGACGGCCTCCACCAAAAAGGATTGATTCTCTGCACCACGGACAAACTTCTCTTCCAGACGCGCTTTCAACAAGGGGGTAATTGAGGCGAAAACGGCGATATAGCAAGGCAGGGAAACCAAGACAATTAAAGTCAGCCAACCGCTATAAAACGCCATCACGGAGAGGAAAACGATTGAAAAGAATAAATCCAGCACCGAAGTCAGCGCCTGGCCAGTCAGAAAATTACGGATGTTTTCTAACTCCCGCACCCTTGCCACCGAATCGCCTACGCGCCGCGCTTGAAAGTAAGCCAAGGGCAGAGCCAGCAAATGCCGGAATAATTTTGACCCCAGCTCAACATCGATGCGATTAGTGGTGTGGCTAAATACATAAGTACGCAGCGCGGTCATCGCCACTTCAAAAATAGAAATGACCAGCAAACCAATTGCCAGCACGTCGAGCGTGGTGAGCCCCCTATGGACTAACACCTTATCCATCACCACCTGAAAAAACAGCGGCGTTGCCAGCCCTATCAATTGCAAGACAAAAGAAAGCAGCAATACCTCGCCCAGCAAATGCCGGTATTTCACCACCGATGGAATAAACCAAGAAAAATCAAACCGCGCCAAATCGCCCGCTAAGCTTGCGCGAGAAGTAAATAAAATCAAACGCCCAGACCACATGCTTAACCATTCCTGCCGACTACATTGCAGTGGCCTGCCCTGCGCAGGCTGATAAAGCACCGTATCGCCCTCTACCTTTGCCAGAATCACCCAATCCCCATTCAGCGTTCTTGCCATGGCTGGCAAAGGCGTGCGCTCCAGCTTATCCATGCGAGTGTTGATTGCTTTAACCTTTAAACCCGCCTGCTTAGCCGCCAGCAAAGTATCCGCCTCAGCCAATACCCCGCCTGCATCGGCATATTGATGTTTGATTTGTTCTGGCTCGATGGCAATTTGATGAAAACGGGCGAGTAAGACCAGGCAAATTAAGGCGCTATCAATTGGGGGAGGGGAATTGTTTAAATTATTAAGCTTCATTACGGGGACTCAAATAAAAACCCAGCCAAGGCTGGCTGGGTGTTGATTTCTGATTCAACAATAAATTCAGGCTGGCTGCGTAAACGGGCTGTAGCAATTCTACATTTTGCGGATTTAGGCTAAGTGGGGCAGAGCCTGAAACTTTCATACCGGCCATGGATGAGATTAAGGAATCTAGATTAGCATCCACCTTGTTATCGCTAAAATTTGATGGCTCCATCTGTGAGCTAGGCGCAGAGAGATACCCCTTTTGCACTTCATTCTCAGCAGGAGAAGGTAAGGAACGCGGCGTCTCAGGAGGTCTTTTTCTCTTGGGTGGTTCGCCAAATTCACCGCCGCTTCCACCGCCACCGCCACCGCCACCGCCACCGCCACCGCCACCAATTATAATAATTGGCCCAACAATAACAGTGCCTGGGTGATCAATTCCACGCCCAGGCCCTACCTCAACAGCTGGCACTCCTCCAGGAATTTCAATATAACCAGTGTTGGTGTCACCATTGTTGCCGCCGCCTCCCCCTGTATTTGGGTCCTTACCAAAATCAGCATCTCGCGGCAAACGTCCCCAAGCATCCGTACTTGGACGCAATGCAATTTCTAACTCCTGCTTTAATACATTCCTTACCGCAGCTAATGGATCATATCCATTAATATGTTCACCACTTTCATAATAAGAGGCAACTTGTGAATAAGGGATTAATAGTTGTGCCAATTTATTGGCAGCATCTTTTCTGTCTGATTCTAAATTTGAATTTATTTGTTTTTCTATATCTTCAAATTCTTTACGATGCTCTTTTAACAAATTTATTACTGGCAAGACATTCTTTAATGATTCAGACAACTCATCAATATTTTTCGGAACATTAATATCCAGCTCTTTTTTACCTAAAACAATAGTTTTACCAAACACATTAACTGCAATATGCCCTTCAGCAACCCACTTTCCATTGTCTCTTGAGAGACTGACTGCACCACTCAATACTTTATCCGCTGAAATACTAACTCCTGTTACCCGGTTAAATCACCAACTTCTAATGTTCCAGTAATCATGCCATTGGTAAATGAAATACTCCCGCTTTTATCTGTCGATTGAGTAAAAGTAAATACACCAAGTTTCATGCTTCCAGTGAATTTACCATTTAAGTTTCCAACAATATAGCCAGTCGGGCCTTTAATGGAAAGTTGTCCATCATTTGATAGCTCAACAGTTCCACCAGTGCCATCCTCAATGGTGATTTTTTCAGCATCTCTGTATATTTTAGCCATATTTTTCTCTTCATATTAAAAGAATTTAATTAAAAATTAAATACATGAAAATCGATCAAGTCATGCCTTTCAATCCGATAAATTTCATCCCCTCCAACATCAACTAAATGCATTACATCATTGCGATCAAAAACAACAAAAACTCCTCCAGATTTTAATTTCTTACCTAAAAGTGTATTGAATGATATAGAAGTTACAAATCCATTTTTTGTGATTTTTTTTAATCTATTTTGATCAGAAACATAAGAGTTACCATGCATATCAACCGCAACCCTCATAGGCAAACCTAGTTTTGGTTTTTCTCCATCCACATTTCCATATTTACCCGATTCACCAGCCAAATTACTTGGTGAACCAGCTACATCTATTTTTATCACTCTATTCTTAGCAGATGACAAATAAATTTCATCGTTTTTTGAAATTGCAATATCAGTTATATTCTCCTTAAAAAAATCATTCTCATCCACATAATCATTATATGTACCTGCAATGGTGACTACATTACCATCCGTTAATAATTTTCGTACTACACCTAAATCAATAATATAAAGATTGCCTTGTTTATCTATTCTTACTCTGTCAGGTGCTACAAACAGCGCAGACAAAGCAGGTCCATCCCAACCACCATGAATATTTACGAGTTTTTTATCATCGCCAGCAATTGCACTAACTTGACCATCCTTAGATATTTTCCGAATACGCCGATTCCCGCTATCTGCGATATAAATATTTCCACCATCATCCATTGCTAAGCCATTAACATTATTAAAGAGTGCTGTTTTTATTGGCCCATCACGATAGGCGCAAACTCCCCTCTTTCCAGCAAACACCGACATTTTCCCTTTTACGTTTAGTTTTAATATATTGCAATGGCCCGTGTTAGATATATACATATCACCATTTAAATCAAACAAAATATCATTTGGCATATCAATGGGTACGTCACTATTTTTAGCAATCAAACTTTTAACTATCACTCTGCCATAATCAGTACGATCAATTGTATTGATCGCGGTAAAAGAACAATCAATTAAAAATATAGACATTAATAAAAAACGAACAAAAGCCATAAAGCACCAGTTGTATTTAAATGAATTTTTACAGGTAACGGTTAATTTATTTAGTTATTTTCTCTAACTATGGTCCGTCATCATATTTCTTCTCTAATTAAACCGCCTTTCAAAGCTCAAACTCAATGGGAATTGCATAGCGCAGGGTTGGCCATTACAAATGGCGGGTTTAAATTGAGTGATAAATAAAATTGAAATAACTAATTGAGTAAATTTCGGATCTGGCGAGCTAATGATTTCTACATTTTCACCTTCACCATTGGCATTTACGGTTAGCAGTAACTCTAAATTCCCTGTTACTAATATTTTCTTCGTAATTTTATTAACAGGATCAATAATAGCGCGCATACCTTTTAGTGGATAAGGTGGCTCATCGCCCGCTTTGATGTCTTGGTATAGGGCATGAATAGACAATTTTTCCTGCTCACTGAGTTCAGCATAGCTTTTATTTAATGGCAGGCCATTCCAGCGTTGTTTTTTCGCGATATTGGAACCAGTTACACTTTCTGCAGAAATTTCGTTATCTGCTAATCCAGCATGTGCATGAACCGATGCGCCCAGAACAAAACATAATAATAATAGTGAACGTATCATTTTTATTTTTCACTTTATAGTTTATAAAAAAATACTCTTATTTAATTTTGTTTTTTACATCCGGCGGGAATCCAAAATTTGTACTGAATCCCCGACAAAAAAACTCTGGGATGAAGATTTAATCAGCGCCCCCTAAAAAAACGTTTATTGCTGTATTCATTAAGTATCACCGCTCCCGCACACTCTCACTGACATGTGCAATCAATGGCGATAAAAAGTATTCAATAATTCGTCGATTGCCGGTTTTAATTTCCACCGTAATCGCCATACCTGGTGCAAGCGCTATGTTTTTTCCATCAACATTCATGCTGTTTTTATTCATTTTAATTCTTGCCTGATAAATCAATCCGCGTTTTTCATCGCTAATTGCGTCTAAGCTAATGTTTTTAACTATGCCATCTAAAAGACCGTATTTTGTGTAGTTAAAGGTTTCTATTTTAATGGCAGCGTTTTGCCCAGCATTCACAAAGCCAATATCTTTATTTTCTAAAATAGCTTCGGCTTCTAATTGCTCGGCTTTCGGCACAATCACCATTAGGGCTTGGTGGGCAGGGGTAACTACACCGCCCAAGGTATGCACGGCCAGTTGTTGCACCACACCGTCTACCGGCGAAATGAGGCGCGTTTGCTCTTGATAGCGCTCGCTTTTAATCACGTCCTGGCTTAAAGCGGCTGATTTTTCACTAGCTTGATTTAATACATCATTTTGCATGCGGCGAAATTCGGCGCGGGTGGCATCCGCTTGTAATTGCGTGCTTTTAATAGCGGCATCTAATTCTTTAATTTTATTGCTAAGCGTGGCGTAATCCTGCTCTGCCTCGATACGGGCCTGTTGTTTTTCTAACAGACCGTGCTTAGAAATAAAATTTTTATCGGCTAAATCTTTGAAATCACTTTCTCGTTGACGAACGATGGGTAGAGTGGCTTGTAATTTTTTGAACTGATCCAAACTACCCGCACACTCGGCCTGCTTACGGGCGTGCTCGCTATCCAACATGGCTAGTTTTGCTTGTAGCTCCTGCCAGATCGCATTGATTTCTTGCTGGGCACTGGCTCTGCGGGTGGCGATAATGGCGCTGCTATTAAGCTGAGGGTCTTCAGCCAAGACAGGCAGATGCTGCTCAGCTAATGCACTAAGCAGGGCTTGTGCTTTGAGTTGCGCCAGCCTTGCATCCAGCCAAGCACTGTGATTCTTAGTGCTATCTGCATCGCTAAGGGTGTTATCTAACTCAATCAGCAATTGGCCCGCTTTAACCTGCTGGCCGTCGCGCACATGGATGGCTTTGACCACGGCGGTATCGAGCACTTGTACGATTTTGCTTTGATTCGATACGACTAATTTGCTAGGTGCAACCGCCACAATATCAATCTGCCCAAGACAGGCCCAAATCAGCGCTAATAAGAAAAAGCTGATCAAAACCCACACGGTCCAACGTGCTGCTGGGTGCTGGGTGCGGCGGAGTTTCTTGTAGCTCTAAGGCGGCAGGCAAAAAAGCCAGCTCATGCTTATAGCCAGCCACACGCTCAAGCTGCCAAGCAGCCCTAAACACGGCAAAATAACGCTGAAACAAGGCAAATAAAGGTTGCAAAAACATAATTACATGCTATATGGATATTTATTCCATTGTAATATTTATGAAAAACAAAGAAAAGAAAAATCATGATTTAAATCAACAATTAGTCAGAAAGCAACAGCCATGTGTAATATTTAAACAAAGTGGTGAGCACTCGCCCAGCTTTAAGTTGGTAGCAATAAAACTGTATTCCTTTTTCCATAAAACCACGGTGCGGATCAAAAGAAACGAATTTAAATTCAATTTAATCAATATTATAGGTATTTATATAATGCGAAAAATGTACTGAGTTATAGGCTTTTATCCCAAGAAAAAGGACGATTTTTGACCATTCTTTGGCTAAAAACCCCCAATGAGTAGCAAAATTTTTCAAAAAAGTATTTTAAGAGTCTAAACCTTAAGCCACAGAGTAAAACGAGACACAGAGCCTGATACTTGGTGTCTGTATTCCTTTACACGCCCTGCAAAGCATCAGAAATATTTCCCCCTCTACTTAAGCATCGACTTGGCAGGAAGAAGTATTTATTACATGGCTTACACCGCATCATCTTTCTGCCAATAACCACTGGCCAGAAGTTGCTCGCGCACTTGAGCCCTGGCTCGGTGCAAGCGGCTTTTGACGGCCTCTAGGCTCAGGCCCAGTTCAGCGGCCACTTCCGGTGCGGTCAGCTCGTGTACATCGCGCAGCAGCAAAACCTCGCGATAAATGGGCGTGAGCTGTAGCAATGCGCGGGTTAAATCCATTCTCAGATCGGTGGGAACAAGCGGTGAATGGGGCATTTCACCTGCTATCAGCTCATCCAGTGATTCAGTAGATTGATGGCGGCGAAACAAGCGATAGCACTCGCGCTCAACAATACGAAACAACCAGCTTGCAAAGGTCGCCACGGTGCGCAGCGCACCGATCTGGCGATAAAGTTGCCAAAGCGCAATCTGCACCGCATCTTCAACGTCCTCGGTGCTTGAGCAGGTGCGACGGGCAAACCGCTTTAAGTCGGGCTGACAGGCGGTAAGCAAATCAGCAATTGCTTCCGAATCGCCCATACGGGCGGCTTCAATCAATTGTGCTTTGGCATGGATCATGTTTATTTTTCCAGGTAGCGACGGCCAGCAAGGGCGCAGGCAGGGCAAAAACCCACAAAGGCGGTAAGTAACATCGTTGCGGCTGTTGCCCCGGCAATCCAGCTGACGATCCCCATAGTCAGCCCCGCCCATACAGCCCAGACCATCCCTAAGCCAATGGTAATACGAAGGGCCCGTTCCCACTGAGGAAGATTGCGTTTAATAAAGAACATGGTGAATTCCTGTTTTGAAATGGATGACACTTAGCAAGAGTCGGCAAAATTCAAAAAGGATTCAGCGATCATCAAAAAAACAGCGGGCGCTTGCTCTTTGGCAGCGCATTAGATAATTGGCAAAGAAACGACAGCTTAGCAAGCTTATCCCTGTATATATTACGCCATCGCTTACAATAAACCTTGCCTGCACTTATTCCCTCCAGTAATCTCGATCAAAGCCGAAGTTTTCTGCCAAATCAGCGACATAAGAGAATATTGAATGAGAGACCAAATCCAGCAGGGAAATATATCCGCGGCCAGGCCTTTAAACAGGGAAGACTGCAAAATCTTAGGATTAGCATCGCTGGGTGGCGCTTTAGAGTTTTACGATTTTATTATTTTTGTGTTTTTCACCGTGGTTTTAGGCAAGCTTTTTTTCCCGCCAGATATTCCCGATGCGCTCAGACAAATCCAAACTTTCAGTATTTTTGCCGCAGGCTATCTGGCCCGCCCGCTGGGAGGGATTGCAATGGCGCATTTTGGTGATTTGCTGGGCCGCAAAAAAATGTTCACGCTCAGTATTTTAATGATGGCCCTGCCCACGCTGATGATTGGCCTCCTGCCCACCTATCAGCAAATCGGCATCTGGGCCCCGCTGTGCCTGCTTGCTTTACGTATTTTGCAAGGCGCGGCCATTGGTGGCGAAGTGCCCGGTGCATGGGTATTTGTTGCAGAGCATGCGCCCGAACGCCACACTGGGCTGGCCTGCAGCATCATTACTTCCGGGCTGACTCTGGGCATTTTATTAGGCGCATTAATTGCTATGGCGATTAACAGCCTCTTCAGCCCTGCGGAGCTGGAAGCGTGGGCATGGCGTGTACCCTTTTTAATTGGCGGTATATTCGGCCTAATCGCCATGTATTTGCGTAAATGGCTGCATGAAACCCCGGTTTTTTTAGAGCTGCAGGCTAAAAAGCATCTTGCCGACGAGCTGCCACTCAAAAAAGTATTGCGGGATCACCGCCTGAGTATTGTGATTTCAATGCTTGGCACTTGCTTGCTGGCAGTAGCTATTGTGGTTGCTATTCTGATGACGCCTGCCTACTTGCAAAAACAGTTTTCAGTGCTGCCGGTTGATTCTCTGCGTGCCAATTGCTACGCCATCGTGGCACTAAGTATGGGCTGTATTGTAGCTGGCTGGTCTGCCGATAAGCTGGGCAGCGGCCTTACCCTGCTGATTGGCAGTGTCTTGCTGGGCAGCAGCAGCTACGCCTTTTATCACACCATGAGCCATGACACGAGCCAGCTCACTCTGCTTTACCCGCTGATGGGCTTTACCGTTGGGATTGTGGGTGCAGTGCCACTTTTAATGATCAAGGCCTTCCCCGCTGCGATTCGCTTCAGCGGTTTGTCCTTTTCTTATAATGTGGCCTACGCCTTTGCAGGCGGGCTGACGCCCGTTGTTTTATCGCTCTGGATTAAATCCGATGTGCTGGCACCAAGCTACTATCTTTTACTGCTCAGCGCAGTTGGCGCGGGCTTAGGCGGCTATCTGCTACTTAATCAGCGTCGACACCTTTGCCACAGTATCCGCTGATCAAAAAGCCGTCCCTGCTAGGCAAGGGACGGCTTTTTTAAAGTAATTTTCAATTTAAAACAGCAGCGCTTAAATCTTGGCCTGTAAACCCAATCTCATCCACAACTCGGCCACGCCACTGGGCACTGGCTCGCTAAAGTAAAAGCCCTGCATGCATTGCACACCCAGTCCTTGCAGAAAGCGGGCGGTTTCTAGGTTTTCTACCCCTTCCACAATAATCTCTAAGCCCAGGCCCAAGCCAAGCTGGACGATGGCCTGCATAATACGGCGGCCATCTTCTGTGTGCAGACGCAGGGCAAATGAGACATCAATTTTAATAATTTGTGCAGGCATTTCGTGCAGCTGAGACAGCGATGAATAGCCGGTGCCAAAATCATCAATGGCGATTTCAAAGCCCGAAGCATTAAGCTGACGTAAATGACGCAGCTGGCGCGAGTAATCTGTCAGCGCAACCGATTCAGTGATTTCCAGCACCACATCTTCGGCCCGCAGGCGGTGCTGCATCAGTTTCTCATTCAGTTGAGTCACAAATTGCGGCTGAAACAACTGGCTGCGCGAAATATTGATCATCAATCTTTGCTTAAGGCCTGCATCCCGCCATTCGCGTAGCTTAATAAAGCTTTGCTCTATCACCAGCTCGGACAATTCCTGAATCAGACCTACTTTTTCAGCCATGGGGATAAATAATTCAGGGCTGATCCAGCCGCTTTGCTCATCCTGCCAGCGTGCTAGGGCCTCAACCATCAGCACCTCTCCCGTTCTAGCATCCACCACAGGCTGGTAAAACACTTGCAGGCGCTGATTGCGGATTGCGGTTGAAAGGCGGGATTGAATGGCAACATGTTCGCGGCCCAGTGCCTTTAAATGCACTATATCGCTGTAGAAACAGACATTATTACGCCCAGTATGCTTGGCGTGATACATGGTGTGATCGGCCGCAGAAAGAAGCTCTTCGCCCGATTCTGCGTTATCCGGAAATACAGCAAAGCCCAGCGAAATAGTCGGCTGGGTTTCCATGCCGTTAATGGTGACGCCTTTTCTGGCAGCGTTTTTCAGGCGCTCAGATAATTCCCGCATCACATTTAAATCGTTTAAATCGGGGATTAAAACAACAAACTCATCCCCGCCCCAGCGGGCGATCACATCATTTTCACGTAAAACACTTTCCAGCTGCCGCGCCACATTAACAAGCAGCTCATCGCCAACCTGATGACCAAATGCATCATTAATCTGCTTAAAGTGATCCAGATCGATAAAACCAAGCGCAACTTTGGTGTTTTGAATACGGGCTCTGTCGATCGCGCTGTGAATCTCGCTATCGAGCATCAGACGATTGGGTAGCTTGGTCAGCGTGTCGTAAAGCGCCAGCTGGGTAATATGCTGCTCATTTAAATGGCTGACAGTGACATCGCGTAATACCCCGCGAATTGCCGACAGCAAGCCATCAGGAGAGCGGTGGGCAATCAGGCGAGCCTCAACCCACAGATATTCGCCACTGCCCTGAACCAGTCTGAAGCGCTGGCTAACAGGCTCGGTTGTTTTGAGTATTTTTGAGAGTGCCTCAACCATCAGCATTCCATCGCCAGAATGCACCCAAGCAAATAGTGGCTGCCCTAGGTCTTTGGCCATTTCTCGCACATCCAGACCACGCAGCTTTGCCCATGCAGGCGTGGTGCGCACCAGCTCGCCGGTCGGCGCCAGATCGATCACCGCTTCTTCAAGTAAATTCAGCGTATCCAGCATGGTCTTGCGCTGCGCGTCTTCCAGCATTAGCGCCGTTACATCATGCACCAGTGCCACCGCGTGATTTTGCCCGTTTGGTGCTTGCACAGGCTGCAAACGAACCAATAAATACACGGGGCCGTTGATGGTTTGTACCGTGCAGTTAAATTGGGCGGTTTCTTTATTTTGCAAAATACGCGGCAAATAATGCACCAGCTCTGATGCCAGCTCGTAGGGCAAGACACTAATAATCGCCCGCCCCTGTAGCATTTCAGCAGAAGGCAAATCCGGATGCCCGGACCATACGCTGACAATCACGCTTTGCTGATTGCACTCAAACACCATATCTTGCAGCACGCCAACCAAGGCACGTAAGCGCTGCTGATTGCACAACAGCTCCTGCTCTACCCGTTTTTTAACCAGCGCCTGCGCCACATGATTACTCAGCATCGCCAGCAGGCGTAATTCACTGCGGCTGCGCTGAATTTCTGCATCATTTAAAAAACACAGAAAACCAAATGGCTCGCCTTTTTCAAGCAGGGGAATGCACAACAGCTGACGGACACCAATTTGTGCCATCAGCATTTGTTCAGCAAGGGGTAACTCTAAAAGAGATTTACTCAGCATCATGCCCACAGCCAGCGTGTCTGCCAGCAGCGGATAACTGCTGTAATCAAGCGAGCGGCAGGGGTCCGGTGTGAAATCAGCAAGGCGGGTCTCGGGGGAGCGCCATGCAGAAGTCAGATGCGAAACCTGATTATCAGGGGTATTCAGGTACAGGCAAGCCGCGCTGCTTTTAGAGGCTTCGGCCAAAATTTGCAAAGCCTCCAGCATGTCTTGCTTGCTGGTATCGAGCAAAGCCGCTACGGTGCTGTCAAAAGCTTCAAAGTAAGTTTGCAACAGCCCAAGTTCGCTCCGAAGTTCGAAATCAGGATCAGATAATACATTGCGCTGCACGGCAAACCTCTTTTGAAGAGTGCCCCAAAGTGCTGATTCGGGGCCTCTGAAACTAAGCATTGCGGATGATTTCCGCCCTACAAAGGTAATGAGGGTGAGCATTCAGCTCACCCTTGCACCTTACTCCGCCTCGGCTTTTTCAGCTTTTGGCGCAGGCCCTTCGATTACTTCCACATAACCACATTCTTTCTGTGGGCACACTTTTTCTGTACCACGACGCTTGGTTACCTTAATGGTCATCACTGGCCATTTACACTGCGGGCAACATTCGGCAATCGGCGGATTCCAAGTAGCGTATTTGCAATCCGGATAGGTATTACACGAATAAAAGAGCTTGCCGTAGCGGCTCTTTCTTTCGATCAGGCTACCCTTTTTGCATTCCGGACACTCAACACCCGTATCACGTGGTTTTTCAAGTGGCTCGATATGCTTACACTTTGGATAAGCCGAGCAGCCAATAAACTTACCATAACGCCCTACCTTGATATGCAGTGCCGATTCACATTTCGGGCAGGTGCGATCAGGTACAACTTCAGGCTCGGTCGGCGCGGTATCGGCGTCATCACCCAGATTGCGGGTGTAATCACATTCCGGATACGTGGTGCAGCCAATAAAACGACCGCGCTTACCTAAGCGGATCGCCAGTTTTGCCACGCCACATTTTGGACAATCTTCGTCCATTTCTTCCTGGGTGACTTCTTTACGCGATAAGCCGGCTTTTTCTTCGCATTGCTTGTGAAAGCCTTTCCAGAAATCTGCCAGCACCGGAATCCAATCCCGTTTACCGGTAGAGATCTCATCCAGCTTGTCTTCCAGCTTGGCAGTAAAGTTGTAATCCACATACTGGGTAAAATGCTCAGTGAGGAATTTATTCACCACTTCGCCGGTATCGGTCGGGGTAAAACGCTTTTTATCGAGGATCACATACTCGCGATCTTTCAGCGTTTTAATTGTCGATGCGTAAGTAGACGGACGGCCAATACCAAATTCTTCCAGCGATTTAACTAAGGAAGCTTCAGTAAAGCGCGGTGGCGGCTGCGTAAAGTGTTGCTCACCGGATAACTTATCTACCGGCAGCTTATCACCCACATTCAGTACCGGCAGACGCGCTTCGTCTTCTTCTTCCTCATCATCGGTGTCTTCTTGGTAAACAGCGATGAAGCCGGGGAACACCAAAGTCTGGCCAGTGGCGCGGAAAATAGCATCCGGGCCAACAGCAATATCAACCGCTACCGTATCAAACTTCGCCGCAGCAATCTGGCTGGCTAAGGTGCGCTTCCAGATCATTTGGTAAAGCTTGAACTGATCGGCTGTTAAATAGGCTTTAACCGCATCTGGCGAGCGATAAATCGAAGTTGGGCGAATCGCTTCGTGCGCTTCTTGTGCGTTTTTAGCTTTGTTTTTGAAAATAACCGGCGCATTAGGCAGGTATTCTTTCTCAAATTTTTCGCCAATATACGCACGGATTTCATCTAGCGCATCGTTGGCCAAGGCCACCGAGTCAGTACGCATATAGGTAATCAAACCGACGGTTTCACCACCGATGCTCATCCCTTCATAGAGCTGCTGAGCTGTGCGCATAGCGCGATCAGTGGTCATACCCAGCTTACGCACGGCTTCTTGTTGCAAGGTAGATGTTGTAAATGGCGCAGCAGCACTGCGCGATTTCTTTTTCTTGTCTACCGATTGAATCTCGGCAGTCTGGCCACTGAGCGCCGCAAGAATGCTTTCTTGCGAGCCGGTATCAGGGATATCAAACTGCTCGAGCTTCTTACCCTGCCATTGGGTCAGTTTTGCACCAAACTTGCTCCGGCCCTGATGGGTATCGAGGTGAACCGACCAGTATTCTTGCGATGTAAACGCACGAATCTCGATCTCACGCTCGCAAATCAGGCGCAGCGCAGGGCTTTGCACACGGCCAGCCGACAGGCCGGAGCGCACTTTTCGCCAAAGCAACGGAGATAAATTAAATCCAACCAAATAATCCAAAGCACTGCGTGCCTGCTGAGCATTTACCAGATCGCTGTCAATATCACGCGGGTTTGCCACGGCATTGAGTACGGCGGTTTCGGTAATTTCATGGAACACCACGCGCTTAAAAGTGCGACTGGCAGTCAGCAGCTTTTTAGAACGTAAAATTTCCATGATATGCCAAGAAATCGCTTCACCTTCGCGGTCCGGGTCAGTTGCCAGAAAGATATTGGTGGATTCTTTCACAGCGGCAACCAGAGCATCGACGTGTTTTTTATTCCGTTCGATCACCTGGTATTTCATTTTAAAGTCATTCTCGGGATCAACCGAGCCGTCCTTTCTGACCAATCCACGGACGTGACCATAGGAAGCAAGGATCTGGAAATCCTTACCAAGATATTTAAGCAGCGTTTTCGCCTTAGACGGCGATTCGACAATCAATAGATTTGCGGGCATGGGTCCCCGGCACGTTTATATATAATTAAAGGACTGACTAACAGTCTGGTTGCGTATTAATGACGGCAAACCCTTTTTTTACAAGAGCATACCTGAGCAAAAAAAACACATCCCTTACTATAAGCAGCGCATCTCACAACATTTTGCATACACATCCAAAGCAATCAGCTCTATGGATATAGCAGGAAATCGGGCGGGGCAAGCAAGCATCCAAAATGGACAGAGCAAATACTTACGCCCTGCTCAGGCAATCCGCTGATAGCGGCTACCGGGCAGGGCGACAATGCAACCTTCAAGCTCCAAGGTCAACAGCATCGCGGATAGCCTGTCTGTCGTCAAGCCGCTGCGTTGTGACAATGTTTCAATATCGACGGGATCGAAACCCATATTTTGTAAAAAAGGACTGCTTTTTGATGCTTTTTGCTTGCCAGGTTCTTGCACGGGGCTAGCCCAAGCCAGCTCGGATAATACATCCTCAGCTGACTCAACCAGCTTGGCTCCCTGCTTGATCAGCTGATGGCAACCTCTTGCCATGGGTGAGTGAATAGAGCCTGGAATGGCAAAAACGTCTCTCCCTATATCTGCGGCCTGTTTCGCCGTTATCAAGGAGCCGCTGCCGACGGTGGCCTCAACCACCAGACATCCCAGCCCCAAGGCGGCAATGATTCGGTTGCGTCGGGGAAAATGCTCTGCTTTGGGAGGACTGCCTAAGGCTAACTCAGAAAGGATCACGCCATCAGTGGCAATTTGATGTGCCAATTCACGATTGCTGGCCGGGTAAACCCGATCAAGCCCCGTCCCCACCACCGCAATGGTTGATGATGGAGCTGCAAGTGCTCCCTGATGGGCTGCTGCATCTATTCCTGCAGCAAGACCGCTCACCACACTCAGCCCGGCCCCACTAAAAGATTGAGCAAATTCTCTTGCATTCATGATGCCTTGCGGGCTGGCATTCCGGCTGCCCACAATGGCCAAAGCTGGCGCAGACAATAAATCTGTGCGGCCTTTTATATACAAGAGCACAGGCGCATCGGGTAAATCTAGGAGGCTGGGCGGGTAATCTGCGTCGCCAAGGCACAGCAGACGATTGCCTTCTTCTGCCTGCCAAGCAAGGGTTTGCTGAACAGTTTCTTCAATATCCGGGCTATCCAGCCAGGCTTTTAATACTAAGGGGCTCAGAACTTCAGCCAGCTCGGCCGGTTTGGCTGCAAACACGGCCTCTGGCGTACCAAAGCGGCTTAAAAGCGCAATTTGCTTTCTTGGCCCCACTTTGGTCACGGTGGTGAAGCGCAGCCAAAGCCGCACTTCATCCTCGCTCATCAAGGCGTTTTCACCTCGTCGCCCACATTCACCGCTCGAGTACTATCCAGCACCAAACCATAGGAAAACGCTGGGAAAACACGGTAAATAAATAAATTACCGTTTTTTTCTATCGGAGTATAACGATCAGGCTCGCTGCGATTTTCCTTGCGAATCAAACGGCCAGCCTTGTAGTTAAAAAACACACTCCCCACATCCACGCCCTGATCTGAGCCACGGTTAATCACAACCGTTGTCAGAGGTCCCGCTTCAGCCACGCCACCATAAGATGAAACCACACGGCCACTCACCGGAGTTTCCGGCACATGTGGTACAAAATTAAGGAAAGGCGCTTCATTGGCCCGAATCAGGCGGTTGCCCACCAGAATTTCTTCTTTTGAAGAAGTCAGGCGTAATGTTGCCACATCACCGGTGACTTCCAGACGGGCGTCCCCGAGATATTCAACCTGATGCCCGATCACCCGTTTTCTTTCAGGATCATCAGGATCAATCAGATTTTTACCATCACGGAAAACCTGCCAGTTATCACCCACTTCACCAGTCAGACCAACCGCATAGACCTTATCGCCACTGGCAAAAATCACACGCTCATCCGGACCAGCGGCAACGCGCGGTGCGGCGGCGAAGGTTTCGTTATCGATCACCAGCGGTTTATTCAGGAAGGGGCTGATTGCGGATAAAGGGATACTTGGTGTTGCGCCATCGGCCAGTGAGGTCGAGCGAATACGCGGAGACACCTTGCCCGAAACTGGAGCAGATGCAGGTGATTTTTCGTTCTTAAGCAAGCGCAGACGCGGCTCACCGCTGCTCTTATCCAGCAGCACCACATCACCTGGATAAATCCAATGTGGATTTTTAATATCCGCTTTATTAAGCTGCCAAATTTCCGGCCAGCGCCATGGTTGTTTCAAAAAATGACCCGATATACCCCAGAGGGTATCGCCTTTTACCACCACATAACGATCAGGCGCGTTATCCTGCATGGCAAGAGTATCTGCAACTGCAGACCCAGATAAAAGTACGCCTACCCAAAGTAGCGATATAATTGTTTTTCGCATGATGGCGATTTCTCTCCGCCGAAAAAGATGTTAGCCGAGTGCTTACATCAGTTTTTCGGAACATGTTTATTTGACTACTACTTATTTTACAGCCACAAGCAAGAAATTTGCTTGTAGCAATCACCGCTCTTACTTGCACAGACTAAAATGGCCATTCTAAATATTCTGCACTACCCCGACGACAGGCTGTACACCATTGCCAAGCCTGTTACTGTATTCGATGATCGCTTACAGCAGCTGGTTCGCGACATGAGTGAAACCATGTACACCGCTCCAGGCATCGGTTTAGCAGCCACACAAGTGAACGTTCACCAGCGTGTTGTTGTGATCGATATCTCTGAAGAGAAAAATAGCCTAATGGCGCTAATTAATCCTGAAATCGTGACGATGGATGGAAAAACCATGTGGGAAGAAGGCTGTCTTTCTGTTCCTGGCATCTACGAAGAAGTAGAACGCGCCGAACGGGTTAAAGTCCGCGCCCTTGATATTAAAGGCGAAATCTTTGAATTAGAAGCCGACGGTTTACTCGCCATTTGCATTCAGCATGAATTAGATCATCTGGATGGTAAAGTTTTTGTAGAAAAGCTCTCCAAGCTAAAATTGAGCCGTATCGTGCAAAAACTTAAAAAAAATCAGCGTAAAACCATGTAACTCATCGCCGCCCTCTGGCCTTGATTGCGGTATTTTCACCACAATCAAGGCCAGACAGCTGCCCACAGTGGCTCATACAAAATGAAAATAATCTTTGCCGGCACGCCGGATTTTGCCGCTTGTGCGCTACAAGCACTGATTGCGGCAGGTCATGACATTGCTCTTGTGTTAACACAACCTGATCGCCCCGCCGGGCGTGGAATGAAACTCACAGCATCCCCGGTCAAAGTACTGGCAGAGCAGCATGGCATCCGCGTTTATCAGCCGGAAAAGCTGCGTACTCCGGAGCAGCAGGCTCCATTAGCCGAAATAGAAGCAGACGTAATGATTGTTGCTGCATACGGCCTTATTCTGCCGCAGGCCGTGCTTAATTTACCAAAGCTTGGCTGCCTGAATATCCACGGCTCACTACTGCCCCGCTGGCGTGGCGCAGCCCCCATTCACCGGGCGATTCTGGCAGGGGACACCGAGACTGGCATTACCATTATGCAAATGGATGCAGGCCTTGATACGGGTGATATGTTATCCATCCACCGTACAGCTATCGAAGCGGATGACACCACGGCTAGCCTGCACGATAAGCTGGCTGACCAAGGGGCAAAGGCCCTTGTTGAAGCACTGGAAAATCTGCCCGAACTGCAGCAAACACGCCAGGTTCAGCCTGAAGCGGGTGTAACTTACGCCGATAAACTAAAGCGTGAAGAATCACAAATCGACTGGCATAAATCAGCAGCCGAGCTCGATCAGATGATTCGTGCTTTTAATCCTTTTCCATCGGCTCAAACCCTGCTAACAGGGCAAGCACTGAAGATCTGGCAAGCCACGGTTTGCCCGCAAAGCGGGGCACCCGGCACGGTGCTGGCTGCTGATAAAGACGGGCTGCTCGTAGCCTGTGGCAGCGGCTCGCTCAGAATTACCGAGCTGCAAAAAGCAGGCAGCAAACGGGTAACTGCGGCCGCATTTTTATCGGGCAATAGCATAGAGGCAGGCTTAAAATTAGGGGAATAAGGAAGCGCTTTGGGTGCAGCCAACGAGTAAAAGTCTGCCCCAAACGTGTTTAACATTCTCTTTCGGTGGCCATTTGGGCTGTCTGGAAAAACCTGAGGGAATGGTAGTTTAAGCAGCGCGAGCCCTGACTAACCTTGGTTTTAATTGGCATAAAAACAGAGATTGAATTTTTCTAAAAAAAAAGCATCTGATGGAAATCAATCTGATTTTCCGGGTAGAAAATGAATAACTGGCTAAAAACAAGCATTCTGATGGCGGGCATTATTGCCCTCTTTGCGATGATAGGCGCAATGCTCGGCGGCAAGAGCGGCATGCTGCTGGCCCTGCTTTTTGGGGGGGGAATGAATGTCTGGGCCTATTGGAATTCAGACAAGATGGTGTTGCGTATGTACAACGCTCACCCTGTTGATGCCCATAGCGCGCCCGAACTTTATGCAATGGTGGAAGAGCTTTCCAGAAATGCAGGCCTGCCCATGCCAAAAGTTTATGTTATCGATGAAGACCAGCCCAACGCTTTTGCTACCGGCCGCAACCCGGAAAATGCCGCCGTTGCCGCCACCACCGGCATTATGCGGGTGCTTTCTTACCGAGAATTACGCGGAGTGATGGCTCACGAGCTGGCACACGTTCAGCACCGCGATATTTTAATCTCAACCATTTCGGCCACCATGGCCGGAGCCATTTCTGCACTGGCGAACTTTGCCATGTTTTTTGGCGGCCGCGATGAAAATGGCAGGCCAATGAATCCGATTGTCAGCATTGCTTTGGCCATTTTGGCCCCGATTGCTGCCTCACTGATTCAAATGGCAATTTCCCGTGCACGGGAATTTGAAGCCGATGCCGGTGGCGCGCGTATTTCAGGCGATCCGCTGGCTTTAGCCGATGCTTTACAAAAAATTGAGGCTTACGCACGGGGCATTCCCATGCACGCTGCCGATGCCCATCCGGAAACCGCGCAAATGATGATTATCAACCCGCTGATTGGCGGTGGATTATCAGATTTATTTCGCACCCATCCACAAACAGCAGAACGCGTTGCAAGATTGCACGCCATTGCACGCGGTTAATTGTTAATTTAAACACACACAGTCACAGACGCTTCTGCCTTGCAGATCCAGCGTTTGAGCTGGCGGCCATTTCACAGAAAGAGAATATTTTGCTTGCTACTCAAAAATTTGCCAGCCGCATTGTCGCCGGTGTACTCGCCGGCCAAAACCTGACCGAAGCCTTAAATAAGGTCTGGCGCGAAGACCCTAGTCTGCTGCCGCGCCAAAAAGGCGCAATTCAGGATGTAAGTTACGGCACCCTGCGTCAGCTGGGCTTAATCGAAAGTATTTTAAAACAGCTATTGCAAAAGCCCTTGCACGAGCCAGAGCTGAAAGCACTGCTGCTGGTTGCAATTTACCAGCTGCAATTCAGCCGCTCTGCCCCGCATGCCATTGTGGATCACGCCGTTAAAGTGGCTATGCAAACAGGCGCGGGCCACGGTAAGGGCCTAGTAAATGGCGTGCTGCGTAACTTTCTTCGCCAGAAAGACGATCTCTTCAAAATGGCGCAAAACAGCGAATACGGCCAGTACTCGCACCCTGCATGGTGGATTTCGGCCATGCGCAAAACCTATCCAAAACAATGGCGGAATATCCTGCTGGCCAATAATCAGCATCCGCCAATGACCCTGCGGGTTAATCTGAACAAAACCACCAGTGATGCCTATATCGCCCTTTTAGCTCAGGATGAAATAGCCGCCAGCTCAAGCGACGGGCTGTCCATTCAGCTGCAAAACCCGGTTGGTGTTGATCGTTTACCACACTTTTTTGATGGCTGGGTTTCAGTACAGGATCTGGGCGCGCAATATGCCGCAAGGATTTTAGATGTAGCCGATGGCCAGCGTGTGCTGGATTCTTGTGCTGCGCCAGGCGGGAAAAGTGGCCATATTTTAGAGCTGGCCAAAGTCAGCTTAACCGCAATCGATAACGATGCAGCCCGACTTCGCCGTGTACAAGAAAACGTAGACCGGCTGGGCCAAACCGCCAACTTACAGCTGGGCGATGCCAGCCAGCCTGATACTTGGTGGGATGGCAAACAATTTGACCGGATTCTGGCCGATGTACCCTGCTCTGCAACAGGGGTAGTGCGCCGCCACCCGGATATCAAGTGGCTGCGCCGTCCTGAAGACTTTGCAGGTTTCGCGCGCCAGCAAGCCCAAATGCTCGATGCACTCTGGCCACTCGTAGCGCCCGGCGGCAAACTCCTGTACGCTACCTGCTCAGTTTTTGCGGCGGAAAATACCGAGGCAGCGAGCGCATTTTCGGCTCGGCATGCCAACGCAGAACGACTGCCTTTACCCGATTTTATTCCCGCAGATGGTCAACTCCTGCCGACACCGGAACATGATGGCTTTTTCTACGCCCTTTTTGCCAAAACGGCATAATCGTCACGAATTGCGATTATCTTCATGCTGAAATCCAGCATGACGCCCCGCCATGCACAAAGCCAGCCTCGTCTTATCAAGCTGGCTTTGTTTTGCATAGCCAGCCTGCTTTGCGCATGGGTCTGGGCCGATGCAGGTGATATTAAGGCACAAAAGGCCGAGGCGAGCTTTGCGGACAATCGCATTGAGATTGCTGCCCGCTTTGATGTATCGCTTTCTAATGATTTACAGGAAGCGCTCAAAAATGGTTTGTCTCTGACCTTTGTGTATGAATTTCAGCTAACCCGCCCCCGGATTTACTCATGGTATCGCCAGCTTTCAGATGGCTTTGGCCCCAATGCCATGCTGAGCTACCAGCTTTCTTATCATTCGCTGTCCCGGCAATACCGCCTGCACATTGGCAGCTTTTACCGTAATTTTCCCAATGTAAATGATGCATTGGCCGCCTTGGGCATCGTGCGTAACTGGGGTGTACTCACAGACAGCAATATTGCACGCGACCGCAGTCCTGATTTTGCGGGCAAAGTACGTTTAAAACTTGATCGCTCCCGCCTTCCCAAAACCTATCAGCTCACCGCCTTTGGCCACGAAGAGTGGCAATTAGAATCGCCATGGGTCGATCTGGCCAAGGTACGCACCGAAGACGCCGTCAGTAATGAGTAAACCTAAGCTGCTGTTTTTTGCCTCTCTGGGCGCAATTCTGATTTTCTTACTGGCCACCGCCAGTGGTAACACTTCGGCCTTTGCCGAGTATTACAGCCTGCTGCTGGTACTGAACTTGCTGCTACTGGCCGGCCTGCTGGTTTTAGTCAGCATTCGCTTAATCAGCCTTATTAAAAAAGTACGGGCCAAAGTATTTGGCTCCCGGCTCACGCTGAGAATGGTACTGATGTTTGCCCTTGTTGCCGTACTACCCGGCACGCTGGTTTATACACTGTCGGTGCAGTTTTTAAACCGCAGTATTGAAAACTGGTTTGATGTGCGCGTCGATCATGCTTTAGATCGCGGCCTGAACCTAGGGCATAACGCCATCGATTATCAATTGAGCGATCTGGCCAGAAAAGCCAGCGTCATTGCACTCGATATCAGCGAAGACAGCAGCTCAGGAATGCTGCTGAGGCTAGGGCGTTTGCGCGAGCAAACAGGCGTGCAAGAGTTATCACTCTTTAACGAATCAGGCCAGACGCTTGCCCATATCGGTGGCGAGAACGCCAGCCTTTTCCCCATACAGCCCGATCGCACCCAGCTGCGCTTGGCGATGCGTACCCCCTTTAAAATCATTGAGCCACTCAATGATCAGGGGCTGTCCATGCGTGTACTTGTGCCAGTGCGCGCCAGCAATTTCGGTGAAAAAATACGGTTGTTGCAGCTGGTCCAGCCTGTGCCTAAGCAGCTTGCAGCCGATGCAGAATTAGTTGAAAAAGTACGAAACGATTACAAACAATTATCGCAATCAAGGCGCGGGCTGAAACTAATTTACAGCCTGACCCTGACGCTTGCCCTGTTAATGGCCCTGTTGGGCGCGCTGGCCTTGGCCATTTACTTATCAGACCGACTTGCAGCCCCGCTCTCGGTGCTGGCAGAAGGCACCCGTGCCGTTGCTGCTGGCGACTACTCACAAATGCAGCCGGTGATCAGCAGGGATGAGCTGGGGATACTCACGCATTCGTTTAACCGCATGACCAGACAGCTGTCAGAGGCGCGCAGCACGCTGGAAATGCATCAGGCCGAACAAGCCGCAGGGCGGGCACATCTGGGTGCTATTTTGGGTTCTCTCTCTGCTGGCGTATTATCTTTTGATAACGCATGGCAACTGCGCTCATCCAACCAGAGCGCCTTAAGAATACTGGGAATAGACCCGGAAAGAATCGGTTCAGAGCCTCTTTCTAACTGGCATTTATTCTATCCGGCACTTACACCCTTTTGTGCTCAGATCGCAGATAGATTACTATCTGAGCAAGACCGTTGGCAGCATCAGTTAGAACTTGCTAATACAAAGCGCGTTTTGCATATCCGGGGCACGCATTTACTGGATCCGCAAGATGACAGTCATACCGGTTTTGTAGTGGTATTTGATGATGTCACCGATTTACTATCTGCTCAGCGTGATGCAGCATGGGGGGAAGTAGCGAGGCGTTTAGCACATGAAATTAAAAATCCGCTCACGCCGATACAATTAGCGGCAGAACGGATGGAGCATAAGCTGGCAGATAAGTTGGATCAAGCCAGCGCTGAGCTACTGGCAAGAAACACCCAGACGATTGTGCGGCAGGTGGGTGCCTTAAAAGATATGGTTGATGCGTTCAGAGATTATGCACGCCAGCCTAGCGGCAAAAAAAAGCCGCTGGATTTACAGCAGCTGCTAACTGAAATTTTAGTGCTGTATGAAGCTTCTCCGCTGATTTTAAATCAGGTCAGCGAGGAGCCTTTAATCGTGCTTGGCGACGCCACCCAGCTGCGCCAGGTGATCCATAACCTCTTGCAAAATGCTCAGGATGCCATCACGGGGCTGGAAAATTCCTCAAGTCCCAAGCTGATTTACCTTAAGATGGAAAAAAACGAACGTTTTGCAAGCCTAACCGTTACAGACAGTGGCAGTGGATTTCCAAATGAACTTTTATCTCGGATTTTTGAGCCCTATGTCACCACTAAAATTAAAGGGACAGGCTTAGGTTTAGCGATCGTAAAAAAAATAATCGAAGAACATCAGGGCCGAATACAGGCCGGCAACAGGGATGAAGGCGGCGCTTGGGTAAGAATCGAGCTGCCCCTCGCGGAGGAAGCAATTGGCTAGTCAGGATATTTTGATCGTCGACGATGAAGTCGGCATTCGCGAATTATTATCGGAAATTCTGCAAGACGAAGGCTATGGCATCGTGCTGGCCGAAAATGCAGAAGCCGCCCGTAAAATCAGAAATCAATCCCAGCCACGTCTGGTGCTGCTTGATATCTGGATGCCGGATACGGATGGTATTACTCTGCTGAAAGAATGGTCGCGTAATGGTCAGCTCACCATGCCTGTGGTGATGATGTCCGGCCACGCCACCATCGATACGGCAGTAGAAGCCACCCGCATCGGAGCGCTTGATTTCCTTGAAAAACCCATTGGTTTGCAAAAACTATTGGCTACGGTCAAGCGCGCCCTGTCGCTGCCCGCCGAGACATCTGTACGCGCCCCGACTTTAGAGCGTTTAGGCGCAGGGATTGCAATTCAGGAATTGCAATCCACCCTCAGCCCGCTGCGTGGCAGGCCGGGCCCAGTCCTGCTGCTAGGCTTACCGGGAGTAGGGTTTGAGCATTGCGCGCGCTTTTTAAATTTACCCAATGCACCCTTTGTTTCGCCGCCATCCAATGAAGATTTGGCTCAGGCACCGCAAGAGCTGCTGAATAAAGCCACCGGCGGTATTTTATTTTTGCGCGATTTAGCTTGGCTGGATCGCCGTGCTCAGCTGGGCCTGAAAAGCATTCTGCCTAAGCTGGAAAAACAACGTGTACGCCTTGTGTGTGCATCCAGCAAGCCATTAAGTGTTCTGGCTGGGCAGCTTGAGCCTGAGTTATTAAATTATATTTCCCAGCTCAGCATTGCCATTCCATCTTTGGCAGAGCACCGCGAAGATATTCCTCAGCTGGCTGAAAAACTGCTTGCTGATGCAATCAGCGTACATAAACTGGGGCCCCGCTACTTCAGCCCGCTAGCCTTGCAGCTGCTATCGCGCCAAGTATGGGCCGGTAATCTGGATGAATTAGCCAATGTGGTTAAAAGCGTCGCCATAACCAGCCGCGATGGCGAAATTGATAGCGCACCACTGGCGCGTCTTTTGTCTCAGTTTGCTCCAAATGGCAGCATCAGCGCTGAAAGCCACAGCCAGCATGTATCGGGCCTGCCCAATATTGATCTGAGCCTGCCCCTGCGTGAAGCGCGTGATCAGTTTGAAAAACTCTATATTGAGCGCCAAATTGATTTATCAAACGGCAATATGAGCCGCGTGGCCGAAAAAGTGGGCCTAGAACGCACCCATCTTTACCGCAAGCTCAAGCAGCTGGGTATTGCTGTACCTAAAAAACAGCGCAGCACCGAGGAAGAATAATGCTGGCAAGGCCCAAAGCCCTTCCCTCTGATATTGATCGCTTAATTGCCAGCGCAGATGAAATCCTTGCCACGCAGGCCAATGAAGGCCTGCAGCTGGCAGGGCATGCACTCTCACAGGCGCAGGCAACGGGCTATATCAAAGGTGAAGTGCTGGCGGGCCTCGTGCAGGGTAAAGCACAGCTGATGCTTGGCAAGCATCAGAGTGCTCTGGCAACCTTCGGCCAGGCTTTAGCGCTGGCTCAGTCATCTCCAAACGAAAAAGCACTGCTGCTTGAACAACTGGGCCGCTGCCATCTGGATTTAGGTGAGGCAACAGAAGCGGCCCGAATCTGGACAGAGTGTGCAGCGCTTGCGCTCCAGAACAATAACTTCACCACGTTTATTCTGGCCCAAATCGGGCTTGGGCAAGTGCATTTTGGCTTTGAAGAATATGCAGCAGCACTACAATGCCACTACAAGGCTTTTGATTTTTTGCACACCAGCCATGATCCGGTCTTGCGCTCTCAGGTGTATATCAATATTGCCGTTGATCTTTACAGTCTTGAGCGCTTGGATGAAGCAAAAACCATGCTGCAAAGCGCGAAAGACATGTCGCTATCCGTTCGCCTTTTAGATCACGAAACCGAAATTTACCGTGTCAGCGGTTTATTGCTTTTAAAGCAAGGTGATCTGGAAAACGCCAGAACCCAGCTTAATATCGCTTTAAAAATCAGCCTATTGCAAGACAATCCGTGGCATAAAGCCAGCAGCTTGCTGGGGCTGGGCCAGTGCGATCTGGCTGAGCAACGCTGGGATCATGCACGGGCTCAGCTGGATCAGGCTTTAGCCCTCGCAACAAAGCTGGCAAACCCACATTTACTCTGCAAAATCCACCGCGCGCTGTCTGAAGCCCATATCAACCTAGATGCAGATACTGCTGCCACGCATCATTTTGCATATACCCGGCATCAGCATTCACTGCAACGCCCGCTCTGAGCCCCTGAATCGTCTGCAAGTCTGCTGCCATCAATCCGGCACTATCAATATTTTTTCACTTGCTAAGATATAACAATCAAAGCAAGCTCTTTCCCCCGAAGGCTTGGCAAGTATTCTGGCCGCGTGCATTGTTCAGACTGCTTTTTTAAAGCCAGCCTTAACGATTTTAAGGCTGATGTCTGCATGTTTTGCTCATCAGATGGAAAAACACTGTGTCTAATATTTTGATCCTAGGTGCCGGCCGTGTAGGTGCCTCTGTTGCTGAACAGCTTGTTCACGAACGCTATAACGTCACCATTGTGGATGAAAACCCGGAAAGCTTAAAACCATTGGCAGACCGGCTGGACCTTCGTACCGTTGTTGGCCATGCAGCCAGCCCAGCGGTACTTGCTGCTGCCGGAGCGGCAGATGCAGATCTCTTGCTTGCGGTTACACCGCTGGATGAGCTCAATATGGTGGCGTGCAAAATTGCCTATGAGCTATTCAATATTCCTACCCGGCTGGCACGGATTCGTGACCCCGATTTGTTGGCTCACCCGGAGTTATTTATCGATAGCAACTTTGCAATCGATCATGTGATTACCCCCGCGCAAATTGTGACCGATTACTTAGTCAGCCTAGTTGAAACGCCTGAAGCCTTACAGGTACTGGATTTTGCTGATGGGAAAGCCCAGCTGGTGGCCACAAGGGTTGAAGCAGGCGCACATATGGATGGTCAGGATCTGGCCTCACTCAACCGGCTGCTCCCTAAAATTGATCGCCGTGTGGTTTCAATTTACCGTAAGGGCCACCGTGTTCACCCGGACGGCAATACCATTTTGCAAGTTGGGGATGAAGTTTTTTTTCTCGCTTCAACCGAACATATCCGAGATGTCATCAAGGAAATGCGCGGCACAGAAATCCCAATCAAGCGCATTACCCTCTCAGGCGGTGGCAATGTGGGCTTCAGACTGGCGAAGGCATTAGAAAAAGACTACCAGGTTAAAATCATTGAAGCCAATCGCGAGCGTGCCAACTGGCTGGCCGAAGCATTGCCCAATACACTGGTACTCAGGGGCGATGCAACCGATGAAGCACTACTGGAAAGCGAGCAGATTGAGCGCTGTGATCTCTATTTTGCCCTCACCTCAGATGATGAAGACAATATTATGTCCAGCCTCCTGGCCAAGCAGATGGGGGCACGTAAAACCATCGCCATTATTAATCGCTCTCGCTATGTGGATTTACTGCAAGGCGGAAAAATTGATGTCGCCATTTCGCCAGCCATTGCCACCATCGGCTCCTTACTTGCTCATGTCAGAAGCGGCGATGTCGTTGCGGTACACAGCCTGCGCCGTGGCGCTGCCGAAGCCATGGAGCTTATCGTGCACGGCACACCCGCCACCTCTCGGGTGATTGGCAAAAAACTGGACGATATTAAATTACCATCCGGCGCAGATTTAGCCGCCATTGTGCGCGGAGAAAAAGTGCTGATTGCCCATGGTGACACCATGATTGAAGCGGAAGATCACGTGATCTTATTTGTTGATAACAAGGCGCATATCAGAGAAGTAGAAAAACTCTTCGCCGTTAAAATGGGGTTTTTCTAATGTCGCTGGCCCAACGTATTTTCCCCACCGTCAATATTCTGGCGCGTGTATCGGGCATGTTCTCGCTGTGGATTACGCTGCCAATTGCAGTGGCATGGTTTGGCAATGATGATGGCCTAGCGCCCTTTATCACCTCGCTCACCTTTCTGCTGCTTGGCAGCGTGCTACTTGCCATTCTGACCCACGGCTATAAACGGGAGATGAAAGCAAGAGATGGCTTTGTTCTGGTGGTCGGCCTATGGACCGTGCTGCCCGCCGTTTCTGCCCTGCCCCTGCTGCTGTTTAACCCATCGCTCTCTTTTACCCACGCCTACTTTGAAACCATGTCGGCGCTCACCACCACAGGGGCAACGGTGCTGACTGGGCTGGATCAACTCCCCCCTTCAATTAATTTGTGGCGGCATTTACTCAACTGGCTGGGCGGCATGGGGATTATCGTGCTGGCCGTCGCCATCTTGCCCATGCTGGGCGTGGGTGGCTTGCAGCTGTTTAAAGCCGAAACCCCCGGCCCGATCAAGGACGCCAAGCTCACGCCGCGCATCAGGGAAACGGCCCGTAATCTATGGATTGTCTACGCAGGGCTGACACTGGCTTGCACCCTGCTGCTTAAATTTGCAGGGGAAATGAGCTGGCTAGATGCAGTGTGCCATGCCTTTGCTGCAATGTGTTTGGGTGGGTTTTCTACCCATGATGCAAGTGTGGGTTATTTTAATTCCCCCATCATCGAAGCCATCTTGATTGTGTTTATGCTGCTTGCCGCCACCAACTTTGCCACGCACTATGTGGCGCTTACTGGCCGCAAGCTGTCTGCCTACTTAAAAGACTCTGAATTTAAGGCTATGTTGCTGCTGATTTTGGTCAGTACGCTGGGCTGCGCAGCTTATTTACTTAAACAAAACACCTATCCGGATTACCTGACCGCATTAAGGCATGTGGCTTTTAATCTGGTATCAATTGCCACCGACTCAGGTTTCGCCAGCGTAGACTTTGGCATGTGGCCCATTTTTGTACCGCTTCTGATGCTATTTTTATCCTGCATCACTGCCTGCTCTGGCTCTACAGGTGGCGGAATTAAAATGATTCGCACCCTGATTATGGTGCGCGAATCTGGCCGGCAAATGTCCAGCTTGCTGCATCCCAATGCCGTGCACCCGCTGCGGGTCAATGGCATGGCGATTCCAAATCAAATTATTTTTGCGGTAATGGGTTTTGTCTTTTTATATGCCATGAGTATCGTTGGTCTTACTTTTTTACTACTGCTCTCTGGCCTTGATTTTCTCTCCAGCTTTACCGCCATTATTGCCTGCATTAATAATGCGGGCCCCGGCCTTGGCATCGTTGGCCCAGCATCTAACTATGGTGTTCTTAGCGATATTCAAATCTGGATTTGCAACTTTGCCATGCTGCTTGGCCGCTTAGAAGTCTTTTCTCTGCTGATCTTATTTAGCGTCGCCTTTTGGAAATCCTGAACACCTTTATCCGGATATGGCTGCACTGCTAAGGTAATACGTCATTTTAAGGCGCTGATGTAAGCTGTTAAACTGCATTAAGATTGGCTCACCCTGAGACCATAAAGTACATAACAGCGATCTGCAGAGTCTTAAAATGGATGTATTTGTCACCGGTTTTTTATTATCTATTTCTCTTTGCCTAGACCTAGGCATTGTCAATGTAGCCCTGATCGACACCAGCCTGAAACACGGCCCACGCCCCGCACTCTGGATGGGGCTGGGCTCTTGTTTTGGCGATATGGTATGGGCCGTGATATCCCTGCTTGGGATGAGTGTATTACTGCAATTTACCGCAGTAAGATGGATCACTTGGCTAGGGGGTGGCTCGGTCTTGCTCTACCTTGCCGTAAAAATGGCTCGCCAAGCTTGGCAAGATGCCAAACAAATCGAAAGTACAAGCCTGCCGCAAGCAGGCCGCCGGGGCATGTTTGGCCGCGGCATGATGCTCGCCATGGCCTCGCCTTCATCCATTCTTTGGTTTGCAGCCGTTGGTGGTAGCTTAATCGCCCAAGCCACCGATGGCAGCCTACTCTCTACCGCACGGTTTCTCTCAGGATTTTTTGCCGGTGGCATGGCTTGGACTTTACTCATGGTTTACAGCGCCACCCACGGTGCCAAGCTATTTGGTCAGCGCTTTACCCAAGGCTGCCTGTTGCTGTCCGCCCTGCTTTATCTGTGGTTTGCGGGCCTCGTTTTGTTTAATGGCTATCGTAATTTGCTATAAGTACGCCGACCAAAGCCGTCCTTCGGCTGGTCAACCGCTTATACCGAACTCGGCTTCATCGTTGTTGCAGTGCACACACTTTTAAATGATAACGATTATTGTAATTTCTGCGAATGAAATTGCCAGATATCCCATTTAAATATCAAAGAATTAAGTAATTTATTGCAGGGCTAACCTGAATAAATCTTACTTAAAAAAAGGTGCCCTGCCATGACGCTGATACGCCACGACTCTCTCATCGTCCGCCTAAATCTAATATTACTGGCGCTGCTGATTATCTTGTTTGGCGGCCTGTTCTGGGTGCTATCCACAGGGCTGGAACAACGCCTCACCCACACCGCCAGAGCCAATCTGCATACAACAAACCAGTCGATTGTTGATCTCTTAACCGCTTATCGTACCAATCTGGATCGATCGGCTTCTAGCCTCAATGCGGTTTGGGCTAATAATTTCAGCCCCGATTGGGATTTAAGCGATGGCAAGCTTTTGAATGATGGCAAAGTGATACTTGATGGGAATGAGCGTGCAGATCGCTTCACCCAAATCACCGGCTCAGTGGCCACCATTTTTATTCGGGAGGGACAGGATTTTCGCCGCTTAGCCACCTCACTCACCAAAACAGACGGTACACGCTCGGTTAACACCCTGCTTGGTGACGCCCATCCAGCCCGGCAAGGCTTACTCAGTGGCAAGTCCTATGTGGGTGTGGCCAATCTTTTTGGCCACGACTATATGACGGTCTACCGCCCCATCAAAAACAAGCAGGGCGAAATCGTTGGCAGTCTGTTTATTGGCTTTGATTTCTCGCTAGGCATGGCCGATTTAAAAAAGAAAATCGCCGCCATCAGGCTAGGTGAAAGTGGTTATTTGCTGGTTATTGATGCCGGTAAAAACGCAGGTAAAGCGCTGGTCCACCCCACCATGGCCAATAAAGATCTGCTTAAAGATCCTGATGCCCAAAGCTATATCAAGAGCATGCTCAAACAGGGTGAAGGGCAAATGGTTTATAGAGACCATGGTGAAACCAGAGAAGCTACTTTTGCCAAGTTAAGCGACCCCAACTGGCTAATTGTCAGCACGCAAAGCCAAAAAGAAGTATTGGCCGATGCCAAATGGACCCATGATTTAATTTTGATTGCCTGTATTGCAGGCGCACTTTTGCTCTCTGTTTCATTACATCTGGCTTTATCCCGCTGGTTAAAGCAGCCGCTCTTAATTGCCATACGCCATATTGAAAGATTATCAAATGGTGATTTCAGCGGTCATATTCCTCATCCCCGCAATGATGAAATTGGTGATTTGCTCAATGCTTTTGAAAAAATGCAAGAGCAGCTACTCAAGCTCTTTATGGATACCAAGGAAAGCGCCGATCATCTATTAAAGGGTGCCGAGCAAATCAGCAGCAGCTCCGAGCAAGTTTCAGGCGGCGCTAAAGAGCAAAGCGAAGCCGCAGCCAGCATGGCAGCAGCAGTGCAAGAGCTAACTGTCAGCATTAATCTTGTCGCCAATAATGCCCGGGATGCCCATCTCACCTCCACCGAATCAGGCCGCGTTTCCAATGAAGGCGGCGAAGTCATCCAGCAAACGGTAGCGGGTATTCAGGCGATTGCCTCCACTGTACGCATTGCCTCTGATAGCGTGGCCGAGCTAAATGAATACTCTCAGCAAATTGCTGGCATCGCTAATGTCATTAAGGAAATTGCCGATCAGACTAATTTACTGGCGCTGAATGCCGCCATTGAAGCGGCAAGAGCAGGCGATACAGGACGCGGTTTTGCCGTGGTGGCCGATGAAGTGCGTAAATTGGCCGAGCGCACCACCTCCAGCACTTTGGAAATTGGCAAAATGATAGAGAAAATCCAAACCGGCACCAGCAACGCCGTCCAAAATATGAGCCAAGGCGTGATTGAAGTAGAAAAAGGCATGGTATTAGCCAATCAGGCTGGAGAAGCCATCAGGAAAATTCGCGAAGGATCGGTAAAAGTGATGAATGTGGTGATGGAAATCAGCCAAGCACTTAAAACACAAACCAGCATGGCCAATAGCGTGGCAGGTAATGTAGACCGCATCGCGCAAATGAGCGTGGAAAACAGCCGCGCAGTAGAAGAATCGGCGCATACCGCGCATTCATTAAGAGATCTCGCCAGCCGCATGGATTTAGCCGTGGCGCATTTTAAATTAAGTTAATGCACTTGTAGCTTGGGTTACGCTGATTATCACCGCTAAAAACTGCGATGATAATCAGCTAAGCCATGCTACGCAGACCTACACACAATTAAAACGCTGGAACAACCGCGCCTGCGTATTTGCCTTCAATAAAGGTTTTAACCTGCTGGCTAGTTAATGCAGCTGCCAGTTTTTTAATGGCGGCGCTGTCTTTATTATCCGGGCGGGCAACCAGGTAATTCACATAAGGCGAGCTGCGATCTTCCAGAGCCAATGAATCTTTAACCGGATTAAGCTTGGCTTCCAATGCGTAATTGGTATTGATCAGTGCTAAATCAACCTGATCTAATACCCGGGCCAGCATTGCCGCATCCAGCTCTTTAAACTTTAATTGCTTTGGATTTTCGCTGATGTCTTTAGGTGTAGACAAAGCATTTGTCGGGTCTTTCAGCTTTAATAAACCTGCTTTTTGTAGCAATAGTAAAGCACGGCCACTATTGCTGCCTTCATTTGGGATTGCAACGGTTGCGCCGTTTGGTAAATCTTTTAATGATTTATATTTACGTGAATAAGCGCCAAATGGCTCTACGTGCACACCTGCCACAATCACTAAATGAGTGCCCTTACCTTTATTAAAATTATCTAAATAAGGCTTAGTCTGAAAGTAATTGGCATCAATATTTTTTTGATCGACTTGCAGATTAGGCTGCACATAATCGGTAAATACTTTGATCTGTAAATCCACGCCTTCTTTGGCTAATTGGGGTTTTACCAATTCCAGGATTTCTGCATGAGGCACAGCCGTTGCAGCAATAGTGAGTTTTTCTGCGGCTTGTGCAAAGCCAGTTGCCAATAAAGCCGCCAAAGCGCTAAGAACCAGAGTTTTTTTCATTTTAATTCCTTCAATATAGTGTGGGGCTAAAGCTAAATGTCTTGATCTGTCTGAAGTCTAACAAGCATTATTCACACAAAGAAGAAATATTAAATAACTTATATATAACAAAACAAACTATAAATTCATTTTAGCCGCAAATCATGGTGGCCTCTCAATAGAGCAGCAAAGGCTTGCAAGGGTAATGTTGGCAACATGGCAGGGGCATGAAGGCGAGTACAATTGCAGCACCAAAAGCACATAAAATAAAATCCGACATGCCCCTTCACTACCTGCGCACCCTTACCGCGCCAGAGCGCACCGATCGCAATAATCTTCACCTTGGGATTACCCTATGTTTTGTGGCGGGCGCGACCAATGCAGGGGGCTTTTTGGCCGTGGGCCAGTACACATCGCATATGACGGGGATTTTATCGGGGCTGGCAGATAACTGGGTACTGGGTAATTCCAAGCTGATCATCGCTGCAGTGGCCAGCTTGCTGATGTTTATGGCAGGGGCTATCACCTCTACCCTACTGATAAACTGGGCGCGCCGCCGTGGCAGCCGCAGCTTATATGCCGAACCGCTGATGCTGGAAGCCTTGCTTCTGCTGTGCTTTGGCCTGCTGGGCGGGCAGCTTGATTCTCACTCCCCTGGCCTTGTTTCGCTGACTATGCTGCTGCTGTGTTTTATTATGGGCCTGCAAAACGCCATCATTACCAAGATTTCTAAAGCCGTGATCCGCACCACCCACCTGACAGGCTTAATCACCGATATCAGCATCGAGCTTGGGCGTTTGTTTTACTGGAACCGCAACCCAAGCACGCCAGAGCATATCAAGGTGCTTTGCGACCGTACGCATTTAAAAGTGCAAGCCAGTTTGGTCATGGCATTTTTTTGTGGTGCGGTGCTGGGCGCTTATGGCTTCAGCCATCTTGGCTTTAGCTCAACCATATTCTTGGCGCTGATTCTGGCGATTCTTTCTATTGGGCCGCTGATTGAAGATTTTTAAATCAGCCTGAGCCAAGCTCCAGAACAGGGTGATTTGGCCAGCTTAAGCAGCTTGTCCCAGAATCGCCCGCGACATTTGTGCCCCTGATAAGCAGCCCACCATCTTGCCATCTTGTGCCAGAATCAGCTCGCAGCCTGTCTGGGCATAAACCGCAAAAGCCTCGCGTAGCCGGATATCCGCATCCACCACGGTAGGTTTGGCACGCAGTAAGGATAAAGGCTCTGGCGCATGCCAGTATTGCACAGCAGAGTGGGCGTTCTGAGCAGCAGACATAATCTGCTCCAGTCCCGGAAAATGACCGGGCCGCATCAGGCTGGCGGCAGACAGCACATTCAGCGGATTACTATGTTTTACAAACTGGCGGACATAATCATCAGCCGGCTGAAACATAATCGCTTGCGGCGTGCCATTTTGCACAATCTGCCCATCACGTAGGATGGCAATATGCGAGCCCAGCTTTAATGCTTCGTCCATATCATGGCTGACAAAAACAATGGTTTTACGTAGTGTTTTTTGCAAGCTGAGTAATTCATCCTGCAGCTGATTACGAATCAGCGGATCGAGCGCCGAAAAGGGCTCGTCCATCAGTAAAATATCGCTATCCACTGCCAGCGCCCGCGCTAATCCCACCCTTTGCTGCATACCGCCGGATAGCTCGGCAGGCAGTGCATAACGCCTGCGCCCCAGCCCTACCTGCTCCAGCACCGTATCCACCCGGCGCTTGCTTTCTTTGGCGCTCAGTTGTAAAGCATGCAGGCCAAAAGCCACGTTTTCTTCCACATTTAGCCAGGGCATCAGCGCAAAATTTTGAAACACCATGGCAATGCCACGGGTACGCACCTCCCGCAGCTGCCGTGCAGAGCAATTGGCCATATCAACCTCTGCCCCGGCACAGCGCACGGTAAGCTGGCCGCGGCTGATTGGATTTAAACCATTAATCGCTCTGAGCAGGCTGGATTTTCCTGAGCCAGACAAGCCCATCAGCACGCACATTTCGCCCTCTTCTACCCGCAGGCAGGCGTCGCGCACCGCAACTAACTGGCAGGTACGGTCAAAAATATCATCGCGCGACAGCGCCTGATCTATCAGCGGGAAAGCGGCTTCAGGCCGCTGGCCGAATACTTCATCAACATGGTCAAAACAAATGGCGCTCATCGTTGCTCTCTTGATAAAGAATTGGACTGACAGAGGCGATCGAGCATGATCGCTAATAAAACGATCGCTAAACCCGCCTCAAACCCCAAGGCCATGTCGGCGGTATTTAAGGCACGCACAACAGGCTGGCCTAATCCTTCCGCCCCCACTAAGGCTGCAATCACCACCATAGAGAGCGATAACATAATGCACTGCGTTAAGCCGGCAGCAATACCAGGCATGGCAGCGGGCAGCTCCACACGCCACAGCCGGGCTAAAGGCGAATAGCCAAAGGCCTTAGCCGCTTCTAATAGTGGAGGGGGAATATCTCGCAGGCCCAGATAAGTCAGCCGCACAGGAGCAGGCAGGGCAAAAATAATGGTAGAGACCATCGCAGGCACAATGCCCAAGCCAAATAACATTAAGGTAGGAATCAGATACACAAAGGTAGGGATGGTCTGCATCAAATCCAGCAGAGGGTGAAGCACCCGATAAACCCAGGGCCGGTGCGCCGCCGCAATACCTAAGGGCACACCGATCAGCATACAGATTGCAGAAGCCAGAGCGACTTGCACCAGCGTTTGCAAAGTGGCCTCACGATAAGCCAGATTGTCGATCAGAATCAGGGCGAACGCAGAAAACAGCGTTAGGCCCCAACTTCGTCGTAAGCGATAAATCAAAAATGTGGCGATAAAAAGCAGGAGCAGCGGCGGGCAAGCGACCAACACACGCGTCATTGCCTGCACCGCACTTTCAAGCCCATCACTAAAAAAGGCTACTCCACCGGCTGCATGCTCGGTCAGCTGGGACACGCCGGCCGCAACCCACTGACCTATTGGCAATTTATCCACGATGCTCTCCCACATCATCAGCAGGCTGGCTGCAAAACCAAAACTTTTGCCCAGCAGCTGCGGTGGATTGCCCCCTTAAATACGCCCTCATCCTAGCGAGCATCCGACACCACGGCAGATTGATTCAACCAGGCTTTTAATACCGGAACAGCAGGCTGGCCGTTAAAACTATTTACCCCGCTTAACCAAGGCGTCCAGATGGCCGGATTTTGGCTCAGCCACTGACGGGCCGCTACTTTAGCGTCCTGCTTCTGATCCAGAATCTGCCCCATCAGCTTGTTTTCAATATCAGTGCTGAATGAGATATTTTTCAGCAGACGGCCAACATTAGGGCATTGCTTTGCGTAAGTAGAGCGGGTGGTGGTATGCACGGTCGCGCCGCCCAGATTAGGCCCGAAATAAGCATCGCCGCCTTCCAGATAGCGCAATTTTAAATTGCGGTTCATCGGGTGCGGCTCCCAGCCCAAAAACACCACCCATTGCTGCTTCATGGCCGCGCGTTTAACCTGGGTAAGCATGCCCGCTTCGCTGGATTCCACCAATTTGAAATCCTGCAAACCAAAGGCTTTATCTTTAATCATGCTGCTGATCAGGCGATTACCATCGTTGCCCGCTTCAATGCCATAAATGCGTTTGGCAAAGCGATCAGAAAACTTGGCGATATCACTAAAACGACGCACCCCAGCCTGATACACGTATTCAGGCACAGCCAGTGTGTATTTAGCGCCCGTCAGATTGGTGCGAAGCACTTCTACACTGCCATTTTTTAAATATGGATCGATGTCGTTTTTCATCGTGGGCATCCAATTGCCCAGAAAAACGTCGATATCCTGCGTTTGCATCGCGTGAAAGGTAACGGGCACAGAGAGCATTTTAATTTCGGACTGATAGCCCAGCGCGGCAAGCATCTCGCTGGTGAGTGCTGTCGTTGCAGTGACATCTGTCCAGCCCACATCAGAAAAACGCACCGTTTTACAGGCAGCGGGCTCAGCGGCATAGCCTGCAACGCTGGTAAATAAGAGAGTAGATAAAAGTAAGCGCGGCTTAATCATAATTGGCGCAACTTTGCCACGATAAAGCGGCATAACTTTTGCAAAACCGGCTTTAGTTCAGGAGCAGCACCCGCCGAGCCAGCGCTAAAGCGCGAAACCAGCATAAAACGCACTGGTGCAGCTTGGGGAACGTCTTCACGACGCGTATTGACCATCGAACCATAAAGCAGACTCATCGCACTCATCCTTCCAGAAGGAAAATGTATGTATGAATGCTAAAGGTCTGCTTGTAAAAATGAGGTAAATAAATGGAGTGGCCGTATAAAGACGCTATAAAAACGGCTGAATAACTAAAAACATCTCACCCGGTTTACCAGGATTCTTCTCGCGGTGCGCGAATTGACAACCACAGCAGCAAAGCAATTGCGCCATAGGGCCACAGATCACTGATAACCGCCGACAGGCCATTGAAATGCAGCAAATGCCCGTAATGCCAGCGGAACAGCGGCAAGGTGGCCGATAGCTGAGGGGTCAGCGGCCAAAACCAGCCAATTACCAAGGTAGCGATCAGCGCCAGCGCCCCCACTAAGGCCCTCAGTCGCCGGTTTAATCGCCACAGCAGTACTAAGGCCAGCGTGCCCAGCAGGCCTCCCACCACGATATTGATATTAATCCACGCAAAAAACTGAGCGGGTTTGAGCAAGAGCCCGGCAAAACCCAGCTTAAGCAGTAAAGCAGTCAGCAGGGTAAAGCGGATCGCCTTCGGGCTTTGCCAAGTGTGGCGCACCAGGACCGAAACAAACAAAGCCACGCCCAAAAAGTGCAACATCATGCCACCGCCTTCCAGCAGCCTTAAAAACAGCTTGGCATTTTGCATCGGCGATTCAAAAGGCTGGGGCAGGCCGGGAGATTCAACCACTACGCCCAAAAAAGGCTGGGATGGATCCAGCTGGGTAATAAACCACAGTACCAACCAAGTTGTGCCCCACTCCACTGCTGGCCCAGGTGCAAACCAAGCGTGGCGGGCAGCCAGCCAGCGGTTTTGCCAGTAACGGTTTCCTAAAATCAGCGCCAGCAGCACGCCCAGCAGTGCGCCAAAGCTATTACTTAGAATATCCAGATTAGAAGCCACACGGCCAGGCAGAAATTGCTGAATAAACTCGACTGTTGACGACAAAGCCAGCCCCGACAATGCCGCTAAAAAGCTGCCATAGCGAAGGTGGCGAAAAGAAATAGCGAGGCTAAAACCCAGAGGCAAATAGGCCAGCACATTAATGCTGTTATCAAAAAAGGTGAAATAGTAAGGCAGAGGATAGGCATAAAAAGCCCAGATAGGCTCCCCTGTAAAACGCCAGCCACTAAAGGGATAGAGGCTAACCACCAGAATCACCAAAACCAAGCAGAATGCAATGTAACGAGGCACTCTGGTCGGGGCAATCTGCCGGGCGAGATAACTGATGGTGAGGGAATGTCTCATTCAAAGAAAGGGAGAGCCGCATCATTGCAGCTCTCCTTATTGCCCCTTATTTAGAGGTTTTAACTTGAGTCCACAAACGGCTTAAATCGCGGCGTTGCTTGGCATCAAGCGGTTTAAGCTGCTGCAGTTTCTTTAATGCAGCTTCATCCGGGAATACGGCCGTATTCTTTTTCATTTCCGCATTCACAAAAGGCGCAGCTGCGCTATTTGGATTGCCCGTACCCACCATATTCGTCAGCTCACTCGAATTTTTACCTTCCAGCATAAAGTTAACAAACTTATGCGCGAGATCTGGGCGAGGCGCTGATTTGAGCACCATCATATTATCCACAGATAGGGTGTTACCTTCTTTTTGCAGACCGTAGCTGACGGCAAAGGCACGCTTGGCTGTTTTAGCGTCTGTGGCTGCTTGGAACATATCGCTAGAATAACCATGGGCTACCCAGATATTGCCCAGCGTTAATTCCTTGATATAGCTTTGTGAATTAAACGCGGCCCAGAATGGCTTGGCTTTAATAATGGTTTCTTGCGCTTTTTTCCATTCTTCCGGCTTGGTAGAGTTTGGAGAAAAACCGTTATACATCAGGGATGCGGCAAATAACTCATTCGCATCATCCAGTACCGTAACCTTGCCTTTAATTTTTGCCAAGATCGCCGGATCAAAAATCACTGACCAAGAGTTTGGCTCAATACCCAGTTCTTTTAACTTGGTTTGATTAAAACCCAGCAAGGTGGTGGTAAAGGAATAAGGCAGAGAGAATTGATTGCCCGGATCAAACTGACTATTTAAAAATGTTGGATTCACATTTTTGATATTAGTAAGCTTAGATTTATCCAGCGGCTGCACCATGCTCTGCTTAATCAAAGGCGGCATTGCAAAACCAGTAGGCACGACCACGTCGTAGCCTTTAGCACCTGCGCTAAGCTTGGCCAGCATTTCTTCCATAGCACCGTAATAATCCTGCACTACGCGGCATTTACATTCTGCCTGGAAGCGTTTGACCGTTTCTGGCGCAATATAATTGTTCCAGTTGTAAACGTGGAGCACTTCTTCGGCATTAGCCATATTGGCTGCCAGTAAAAGCGTGAATAATAATTTCTTCATGTCTCAAACACTCCAAAGCAGTTGAATAAAAAGACCCGCTGATTATGCCTTATTTTGTACAATTCATTTCAAGCGCCAGTGCAAATGTTGCTGATCTGCCATAGGCATAAAAAACCAGAACATCCGCACATAACATGGCACTGAAAGAGCGAAGGCAGGCAATACGCGCCCACCCTACTCAAATATAAATTACTTCGCCCTCAAAGCGCCTGGCGCTAATTTACCAGCAATCAGAATCAAAGCCAGAGTGAGTAACATTAGTAAAGTAGAAATCGCATTTACTTCTGGTGTAACGGCAATTCTGATCATCGAATAAATTTGCAACGGTAAGGTAGAAGCACCTGCCCCGGCAGTAAAGAAGGTAATCACAAAATCATCAATCGATAAAGTGAATGCCATCAGGGCTCCGGCAATAATCCCCGGCATAATTAAAGGCATGGTAATTAAGCGAAATGCTTGTAATGGCGTTGCACCCAGATCACGTGCAGCCTCTACCAAGGCTTCATCCATACCCTGCAAACGGGAACGCACCACAATCGCCACAAAACCAATGCAAAAAGCAATATGCGCCAGCGTGACCGAAAACAAACCCAGCGTCATATTCAGCATCACAAAAAACATTAACAGCGATACGCCCATTAATATTTCAGGGATTGCGATCGGCGTGAGCACTAACACAGGTAAAAGACGCAGCTTGTATTTATACATTGCCATGCCCGCTAAAGTGCCAAAAATAGTGGCAAAGAAGCTGGTAATCACCCCAATTAATAAGGAGTTACGCGCAGCAAGCAGCATTTGCTCATCATTAAATAAAATCTGATACCACTTAAATGTAAAACCTACCCATTCCGCATTTAAGCGTGAATCATTAAAGGAATACATCACCACAATTACAAGCGGTAAATACAAAAAACCATAGGTTAATAGGGCCACGGCCCATAGCCATTTACTTTGCTTAGTCATGTTGTTTTTTCCTTCCACGACTAATCAAGGTCGCCAATACCGCCAGCAGTAACACCCCACCCGTGAGCATAATTGACAAGGTCGAGCCAAATGGCCAGTCACGGCTATCTAAAAACTGCTGTTTAATTAAATTACCCACCATAATGCCATCGGTGCCGCCCACCAGATCAGGCACGGCAAACATGCCCAGAGCCGGAATAAACACTAAAGCCGCGCCTGCCCAAACACCCGGCAGGGATAATGGCCAGGTAATCCGCCAGAAACGCTGCCATGCCGATGCGCCCAAATCTTGCGCAGCATCTAATAGCGCCATATCGTGCTTTTCTAAATTGGCATAGAGCGGTAAAACCATAAACGGTAAATGCACATACACCAGCACCACAATCACCGCAAAATGGGTAAACAGAAACTGCTGCGGTCCAATGCCAAACCAGGCTAATACGCTATTTACCGTCATGGCAAAATAGCCCTGCGGCCCCAGAATAATCATCCACGCATAGACGCGAATTAAGAAATTACTCCAGAATGGCAAAATCACCAGCAATACTAATAAATCACGGTATTTCTTTGGGCTGCGCGCAATCAGCCACGCCAGCGGATAAGCCAGAATGATACAAAACAGCGTAGTTAAGCCTGCGTACCAGAATGATTTAATAAATAATTCAACATAAACCCCGTCTTCAAAAAAACGACTGAAGTTTTCCAGCGTTAAAAAATCACGCCAGTTCTGTGAATTAATTAAAAGCTCGCGTGCGCCGGTATCCGGGTTGATATCCACCAGCGGCATCAGCCCGCCATATTCACCCGGAAAGCGAAACGCTGAAAAAATCATCATCAGCGTAGGCACGGCAAAAAAGATCAGCAGATATAAGAGCGGCGGGCCAGAAATCAGCCACTTCGCCAAGCCTGGCGATTTTACTTTGGACATCTCGCCCCCTTAAGACAGCAAAAAGTGGCCAGCGTCATAACGCCATGCCAGCTCTACTGCATCATTGTCATCAAAGAATTTGGCGCGGCCCGCTGCAGAGTTAGGCAGCATGGCCTCAACCAAGATGCCATTATCTAATTTCACGATATAAATAGTGACGTCTCCAAGGTAAAGGCAGTTTTCAACCGTTCCCTTAAAGTGCACTTCATCTGCATCTGTATTATCTAGGCTGGCAGCCAGTTTGATTTTCTCAGGGCGCAAGCTCAGTGTGCCTTTCTGGCCAACCACGGCGCCTGCCACCGGCAGGGTTTCAGCAATGCCCACGCCCGCAATTTCAACCTGCATCCGCTCACTGGAAACAGATTTAATCGTGGCATCCAATAAATTGCACTGGCCAATAAAATCAGCCACAAAACGGCTTTTTGGATAGCTGTAGATGGTTTCAGGCGCATCCAGCTGCTCTACCTGGCCCTTATTCATCACGGCAATCCGGTGCGATAAAGCCAGCGCTTCGCCCTGATCGTGCGTGACATACACAAAGGTCACGCCCACTTCTTTTTGCAGGGTGATCAGCTCCATCTGCATCTGCTCGCGCAATTTGGCATCCAGCGCAGATAAGGGCTCATCCAGCAGCAAGAGGCGTGGACGATTCACCAAAGAGCGGGCAATGGCCACGCGCTGACGCTGGCCACCGGATAATTCATGCGGAAAACGATGGGCGAATTCTTGCAAGCGCACGTCTTCCAGAATTTCTGCCACACGAAATTTAATTTCAGCGGCTTCAGCCTTCGCCATTTTTAGCGGAAAGGCGATATTGTCTGCCACGCTCATATGCGGAAACAGCGCGTAATTTTGAAATACAGTATGTACCGGGCGCTTTTCAGGCGGCACCATGGACATATCTTGCCCATCAAGCAAAATAGCGCCTGAATCCGGCTGTTCAAAACCGGCCAGCATCCGCAATAAAGTGGTTTTGCCGCAGCCCGATGGGCCCAGCAAAGTAAAGAATTCACCGGCTTCCACCGACAAGCTCACATGATTTACGGCAGTGAAATCGCCGAATGTTTTTACGACGTCACGGATCTCCAGCAGGGCCATAGTCTTCTCACAAAAAAACGGTCGCCATTTTAACAAAAACTTACCCCGGGGGGAGTTTTTCTAAGCGCAAAAACCAGCCTTCATCATAGAAAATGAAAACATCTTATTGGGTTAAAATAATACCGATTGCCCATAATGCCCCTCAATCGGCGCCTAAGGGCGATAACACGAATTCAGGGCGCTTTTTTTCACCCTTTCAAACCAGGAAAACAGGCATTATTTACAGGGAAAATAAGCTCGGGCAGCATGCAAAAAAGTACGCCATATCGCTCCGCACGCCCGATAAAGCGCGCGATGCCAGCCTGAGCGGCCTTGAAATACTGAAAAGTAATACAATAAATTTATTAATTACGATTAATATTAAATCTGCTTTTACTATATTTACTTATCCACACAATAGGGCACTTCAATACTTTGATAGCGAATATCTGTATGCCAAAAATAATAGCCGGATATCGCTGCAAGTATTCCATACTGCTATGAATCATTTACAATCACTCAAATGACGCATTTGAAACAAGGGCAAGTGCTTGCTTACAATCGGCAAATAGCGCTTTGCAAGCAAATACTTAGCTTTGCTCCAGACGACTGGCTCAGGCCTGGTCAGCAAAAGCCAAATATGCAGCCCTAAACCCTTAGCACAGACCTATACAATTGGAAACACGCCTCCCCGTCTCAGCTTTGCAAGCTGGTTTATTTATCAGCGAACTCGATCGCCCGTGGCTGGACACGCCTTTTTTGCTGGAAGGCTTTCTGCTTGAAACCCCTGAGCAACTCTCACAGCTCCAAGAATACTGCAAGTTTGTTATGGTTAACCTAGATCGCTCGGTGGGTGGCAAAGAGCGCTGGGCATTTTTAAGCGATCAAAAATTCAATTCTGAGCCGCTTGTCCCTCACCTCCAATACCAGACCATAGAAATTAAAGAACAAATCACCCTGCTTAAAGAATTACGTCAGCGCTTTGCACTTTGGTCCCAGGGCAAAAACAGCAAGGCAGACACGGCCTATGTTGAGCCTAAAATTATTATTTATGCGGACAGCACGCCAATTAAGCGGGAAATTCCCCATGCTCAGGCCGTACATCGTCTGGCCAGCGATGTGATTGAAGCGGCGATGGAGGCCATCAGCAAAGATCTGCAACCTAGGGTAGAAGCCATCAATGATGTTGTTTCCGAAATGGTGGATTCTATTATCCGTAATCCCAGCGCCCTGCTCTGGCTATCGCAACTCAAAGCCACCGACAACTATGCTTACGGGCATGCCCTCGACACCGCCGTTTATATGCTGGCCTTTGGCCGGCACCTTGGCTATCCACAGGAAGACCTGCATAAGCTGGGGTTTGCTGGCTTAATGCTGGATATTGGCAAAATGAAACTGCCAGAAAACCTGCTTAAACACAGCGGCTCATATTCACCGGGCGAGTTTTCCATGATGAAAACGCATGTCTGGCACAGCCTGGATATTCTGAACCAAATTAAAGAAGTACCCCTCGATGTCTACGATATGGTGGCGCGCCACCACGAGCGCATCGATGGCAGCGGCTACCCGGCCGGATTAAAAGGCGAAAGCATCGGTTTGTTTTCCTGTATGGCGGGCATTGTGGATTGCTATACCGCCCTGACGAGTGATCGCAATCACGCCGAAACAAAAAACAATCACTCCGCCTTACAGCTCTTATATAAATGGAGCGATAAATACTTTCACCACGCACTGGTGGAGCAATTTGCCCAGTGCATCGGTATTTTCCCTGTCGGTACACTGGTTGAACTAAGTAGTGGCGATATCGGCATTGTGGCCGGGCAAAATCGCAGCAGAAGGCTCAAACCCAAAGTCCTTTTAATTTTAGGCCCAGATAAGCAGCCCCATGCCCGGCCCAATTTATTAGATTTAATGATTAATCCGGCAATGAATGCCGGGCAGGAAATCTGCATTCGCAGAGAATGGCCACAGGGCAGCTTTAATATCGATCCTAAGGAGTATTTCTTGGGATGAAAGCTCCCCTCAATATCGACCTTGCTATGCTCGCCAGCTATCAGCTTAAAGAGCCGGATGTACTGATCCCCAAGCTTGAAGCCATGGTGCAAGCGCACTGCCAGCCCGCAGATGAAGCGCTGTACAATGAATATTTTCAGGCCCTGATTCAGGGAGAAGCCATTGCTCCATGGCCTCTGCTCAGCCCCCATGGTTTAAACCAGTCGACTCTGCTTTTATTAGGCTGGCGCGAGCTGATTTTGCACCATATTCCCACAGAAGCCGATGCACTAATTAACCGGTTGTGTTTTGCCGAGCTTGAGAAAACGCAGCAGCATATACAGGCCCTCACCCCTTTACAAACCAGCACGCCCGCTCATGGCTTAGAGCATGCAAAATTGCATTCCCAGCCCGAGCGTCATATTGCCCTGCTCTATATCGAGCTTGGCCATATTGAATCTTTGCGCCTAAACGCAAGCCAGCGGCTCAATGAAATGCTGCGTCAGGAAGACAAACTGTATCCACTGGAAGGTGGCCTGCTGATGATTCTGCCCAATATGGCAGGCGAAGGGCATTCCTTGCTGGCGGCGGACAGGGCACAAAAACTGCTAAAGCAATCATTGACGGAGTGGGCCATCAGCCCGCGCATTGGCATCGCTTTATGGCCGGATCATGGCCAAACAGCCAAACAACTGATACTGGCAGCACAAACAGCCGCAAAGCTATGCAGCAATGAAGAGCCATCTATTTATCAGGCTAAACGGGATATTCAGGGCAGTCTACTGAATAAGCTGGAAAAACCACTCAGGGATGCGCTGGCACAAAACCGCTTTCATCTGGCCTTTCAGCCGCAGATTCAACCCGGCCCCAATGGCCCTGTTTACAAAGGTGCCGAAGCGCTGCTGCGCTGGCAGGATGCAGAGCTTGGTGCAATCCGTCCTGATGAGGCGGTGCTGGTTGCCGAGCTGCTTGGCCTGATGCCGCAACTGACCCGCTGGGTGATCCATACTGCATTGCGGGAGTTTTCCAAATTAAGCAAGATGGGGCTCAAGGGAAGTTTGAGCATCAATCTCACCCCTTCCAATCTGCTCGATTCCCGGCTTGTGCATGAAGTTGAAAATGCGCTGCAGCTGTGGAATATTCCCGGTGAGCGGATTATTTTCGAAATCACAGAATCGGCAGCCATCGAAGATCTAGAAGCCACGATCAGCAGCCTGTGCGCGCTGAAAGCGCTGGGCTGTCAATTAGCACTGGATGACTTTGGCACAGGCTATGCATCACTGTCTTACTTAAAACGCCTACCCATTGATGAATTAAAAATTGATCAAAGCTTTATCCGTACCATTACACAGAACAATATAGATTCACATATTGTTGAAAGCGTCATTAAGCTTTCCCATACCCTAGGCCTGAGCGTGGTAGCAGAAGGGGTTGAAGACAAAGCAACTCTTGAGCTACTGGTTTCCTACGATTGCAATTTAATCCAAGGATATTACTTCAGCCGCCCTCTGGCCCCCCGCGATTTAATGCAGTTTTACCGGCTGTTACAGCACTCCGGGCCTGCATAAGCAGGCCTGAGCTCAGCCTCATTCACACGAGATCAAGAGAATAATGAACTGGCAACAGCTGCTCAATGCCGAGCGACTCGGCGCGGTACGCAATGATTTATTTCCCCAGGAATCGGGGCGCAGTGATTTTCATAAAGATCATGACCGGATTGTTTTTTCCTCACCATTTCGTCGCTTGGGCCGTAAAACACAAGTTCATCCGCTGACCGAAAATGATCATGTACACACCCGCCTCACCCATTCAATTGAAGTCAGCTGCGTAGGCCGCAGCTTAGGGGTGATTGTCGGGCAAAGGCTGCAATACGCTCTGCCCCAACACATTACCCCTTACGATATTGGAGCCATTGTGCAGGCCGCATGTCTGGCCCACGATATTGGCAACCCGCCCTTTGGCCATGCCGGTGAATATGCGATTCGTGATTGGTTTTGCCGTGATCAGCATGCTTATTTACTTCAAAACCTGAGTGCAAATGAGCGACTGGATTTAATGACCTTCGAAGGTAACGCTCAGGGCTTCAGAGTAGTCACCCAGCTTGAAAACCATCGCTTTGAAGGCGGCATGCGCCTCACTTACGCCACACTGGGCACCACACTAAAATACCCCTGGACCTCCAGTGATGCGACGCCCTGCGGCAAATTCAGCTGCTACCAGTCTGAACAAAACATACTGGAAGAAATCGCCACCGAGCTGGGGCTGCCCATGCTGGGTAAAAATCGCTGGGCCCGTCATCCGCTCTCCTATCTGATGGAGGCTGCCGATGATATTTGCTACGCCATTCTTGATTTGGAAGACGGAATAGAAATCGGCATGCTGGCATACGAGCAGGTTGAGCCGCTGCTGATTAAAATTTGTGGTGGTAAACAAGATCTGCTTGAGCTGGAAATTGCCGCAGCCCCATCTGCCCGGCGCAAAATATCGCTGCTGCGTGGTAAAGCCATAGAGCGCTGCATCCATGATGTGAGTGAAACATTTATGCAGCACTACACGGCCATTATGGAAGGCAAATTTCAGGGTGATTTACTCAACGTCACCCCCAGTAGTATGCGCGATGGGATTAACGCCGCCAAACAGCTGGCCCGGGACCGCATTTTTAACGAAAGACGCAAAATTGAAATCGAAGTGGGCTCCTTTACCTGCCTCGATATTCTGCTCAACGCCTTTTGCAACGCAGCCTACCAGCAGAAAGTATCGCCACAAATGAGTTTCAGAATGAAACGGATACTCGATCTGATGGAATACAACGCGCCCAAAAAAGAATGGTCTCTCTACGACAGCTACAGCCGTGTACTCGACTTTATCGGTGGCATGACCGATAACTACGCCACCTATCTGGCGCAGCAAGTCGGTGGAATGGGTCGATAAGCATGGCGGGCTGAAATACCGCCCCACTTTTGAGACTCCTAATTTAAATAATGACTGATCCAGCGGGTCTGCCTTAGGAAAAAGAACGATGAAAACTTTAATACTGACCATTGCTTGCGCCCTTAGCCTGAGCGGCTGTGCCGTTGTAGCAGTGGGTGCTGCTGCAGTCAGCGTCACCAGCACCGCCGTAGGCGTGGCATGGGATGTGGGTAAAGCGGGCGTTTCCGGAGTAGCCGCCGTGGGCGGAGCGGCGGCTGATGCTTTAAGCAGCACGCCCAAACCCAGCCCGCAAGCTACAGTGCCAACAACTGCTTCTGTCACCCCTGCTCCCATTCCCCCGCTTACAAATGAAGCAGAAGTTCGGGCATTTAAACCCGAATAAGCAGTCAGAAAGGGCATATCGATATGCCCTTTTTTTGATCCAATTTCTGCCAGTAAAATAAAAAAATGCCGTGTACCGATATTCCGGCACACGGCATAAACTTGAAAAATGTATTAATTGATCAGCCCGATTTAAATACATTTTTTAATTTGTCATTGATAAAAATGACTTATTCTCAGAATTTTGTACCTACACCAAAACCAAAGACCCATGGATCAATTTTTAAAGTACCCAAATCAGTGCCATTCAGGCTCACATCCGTTTTAATCCAGAGTTTTTTTACATCGACATTAATAAATACGTTTTTGCTGACGGCAAAATCGGCACCAATTTGTAATGCACCGCCAAAGCTGTTGTTATCAATACTTAAGCCCTGATTGCCCACTTTCAAATCATTATTATAAAAACGGGTGTAATTCAAACCGGCCCCTACATATGGGCGAAAAAAACTATCCGGGGTAAAGTGATATTGCACAGTGACGGTAGGCGGTAAAACAGAAACCTTGCCTAAGCTGCCTAGGCTGGATGTGACTTCGTGGCGGGTTGTGCCTAAAATTAATTCAGCACCAATGTTATTAGTGATCATATAAGTAAAATCAAGCTCACCCGTTGTTGCTGAATTTGCCCCCACATTTAATGTGCTTAATGCGCCGTCGGTGCTGTCTGCAGGTGCTACATTAATGACTCGCACACGGGTCAGGATATCGCCTTGGGCCGCAAAAGAAGCGGCAGAAACCAAGCTTAATACAGCGGCTGCAATGAATGTCTTTTTCATACTCTTCTCCGGATTATATCCACAATCAAATCGGTATCTGAATGGATGCGGGCAGGGCTTTTTTGATTATTAATGCCATGCCGCGCAAATAAGGGAGTGGAATGTAGCAAACAAAAAACGACTACATTTTGAGCCAGATCAGAAAAATAACACTCAATTGCAATTTGATATTTACTTACAAAAAAATAACGATAATCCGAAATATTGTTTAAAACAAAAAAAACCGCAATATAGCGGCGTAGTATGTTTTAAACGGCAATGATATAACTTCAGATAATTAAGACATTAATCCGGAAGAAGTGATTCGCCAGCGCACACAATTACGCCCTGCCGCTTTGGCCTCATACAAAGCCGCATCGGCCTCCAGAGCGAGCGTTCGGCAAGGCAGCCAGTGCCCGTTGTTGCTGGCAAGACCAATGCTCACCGTGGCATGCAAACCCCTAGCAATACTATCCCAATCGTGGTTCTCCACCATGGCGCAAAGCCGCTCTGCAATTTGCCTTGCATCTGCAAACAAAACTTGCGGCAATAAGATATAAAACTCCTCCCCTCCATAACGGGCAATCAGCTCATTATTCCGGCAGGCAAATTGCAGCACCGATGCCATACGCTGCAAGACTAAATCGCCAATTGCATGGCCATAAGCATCATTGACCTGCTTAAAATAATCGATATCCACAATCAGTAGCGACATCGGTAACCGGGCCTGCTGATCCAGGCGGTCTAACTGCTGCTCCAGATGGCGGCGATTGGCTAATCCTGTGAGAGGATCACTTAAAGCGGCTCTGCTTAAAGAATCAAGCTGAGCGCTCTGCTGATTGAGGGTCTGGCACAGCAGTGCATTTTCTTGCTTACGCTGCGTCAGCTCGATACGGTTTTCCAGCCGCTGCAAACGCCTTGCCGTAGATTGGGCCAGACGTGGCAAACAAGCCCTGCCGTGGTTTTGTTCGTAATACTCTAAATAAATCCGGTAATACTTCAGCGCCTCCCGGCTGTCTCCCTGCGCCTTATGCTGCTGATAGGTGCCAAAGGCAAAGCGCTCCAGCAAAGATGTTGCCTGAATGGCTTTAGCCTGCGCTTCAGCATTAGCCAGATGCTGTGCGGCCTCCTGCCCGTCTTGGCGCAGGCAATAGAGCTTAAACAATTGAAACTCCACCTGGCTGGCCACCCAGCTGAAGCTTAGTGCAGTGGATTGCAGCAGGGCGACCGTTAAATCGGCTTCAGCAAGTGCCAGCTGCCTCTGCTCCAGATAAACACGGCCACGAAATAATAAATATTCGGCCTGCCAATGGCGGTTTTTACAATCGAGCACAGAAAGATGCGCAAGGCGAAGAGCAATACCTGCCTCGGTATAGCGATCCGCAGCCAGCATATCGGCAATCAGGCAAAGATACGCGCCAGCCAAGCTGGCTTTATCCTGCAAAGGCAGTGCAAATTCCAATGCAAGACAGTGATAATGATGAGCCGATTTAAAATCATTTAAAACCCAAAAAGCTTTGCCGATACCCAGTAGGGCCTGTACCGCAAAAAAACCATTCTGCAGCACCATGGCTTCTTCAAGGCAAGCCGACCACTGGTGAATCGCCTCATTCACATTGCCCTGCACCATCGCGTGGCCGCCGCATTCATCAAGCGCCGCTAAATACTCATCCCATAGCTGATAGCGCCGCAAGGCGGGCAAAAGACGCTGATACTCCTGCGTTGAAGCCACTGTATCGCGCCGCCCTAAGGCTTTGGCCGCCAGATGCCTCGCCTTCAGAGCTCGGGGTTTATCCGCAGCGGCACACTGCGCCGCCAGCGCTAAAGCCGCTTCACGGGTATCAAAGGGGGATAAATCAAGCGATTCAAGCAATTGCTCAAGTTGCATATTCAGGCGCCAGGCTTGATTGCAATTGAGAGCGCAAATTTTTATTCTCGTCTTTAAGCTGCATCACTTGCAGCAATAAAGACAGCTGCCGGAGTAAACCCGGCGCAATACGGCGTTTATGCTCATGCCGGGCCAAAAGATCAGCACGATGCCTGATATGCCATTGCTCAAGTGTGGCTAAAGCATCATCCAACAGGCCACATTCTTCCTGCCAGCGGCCAAGCTTAAGCATAAAGTCATGGGGGATAAAATGGCTGCCATTGGCCTCTCGTGCGGCATTTAAGACGCAATGCCCGGCCATTATGGCCACATCAAGCTGGCCGCGTGTGGCCGCTAAGTCGGCAGCAATTAACTGAGCCTGCAGGCTACCCCAAAGATAGCGACAGGCATGAGCCCTAGCTGTTGCGGCCTGCAATACGGGCCCGGCGGCTTGGGTATCATTTTGTAAGCAAAGTAAACGGGCGCGGGTGTTTTCAATATCAATCAGCAGGGTTTCTTCGATGTCATCGACCGGCAGCTGCTTCAGCCATGCTAGGCACTGAGCCAGCCCCTGCAAATCATTTTGCTGCGCCAGAAAATTGGCGGTGTAGAGGCCTGCTTTAAACGACAATCGATTTAAGCCCGAGCGCATGGCCTGATTACACGCCAGCTCCAGTACTTGCCGTGCCTCCTGATACTGCTGATCTGCCAGCAGGATATTACTCATCCCAAGGCACGCCTCGCAAAGCGCGGCGTAATGATCACTTTTTTGTGCCAGCTCCAAAGAGCTGACCCAGCAGGCAAGCGACTGATCATAGCGGCGCTGGTCATAATGAGCATTCGCAAGCAGTTGCTGCGCCTCAATCTGCCAGGCCAGCTCGCCCGAGCTTACGGCAAGCTTTTCTAAAATACGCGCATGACGCAGCATTAATGGGAAACGCAACTCTGCCCAGGCGGCCCGGCAAATCAACTCGTGTAGCACCATTTCATCCTGCAATGAAGCGGCCTGAGGCGCATCACGCAATAAAATGCGCGCTGCAGGCAGCGCATCGGGAGATGCAAGCCAAACCAGCTGACGCACAGCCAGCAAGCGCTCGCCCCACATTGCAGGCTTACACCTAGTCGATTTATCTACTTTACTATTCACAAGTTATGTGTCAGAAAAATGATTGTAATAGTATGACTTAATTTTCAATAAAAGGCGCAACTAAACTCTCAGCATTCACCTTAGTGCAGCAAATTTGTACTTTAAAAACCCGTCACTACTTTTTATCCTGCTTTAAAGCGCCGGCGGTACAGAGTGCTGCGTGCCACGCCCAAGGCTGCTGCCGCCTTGCTTAAATTTCCTTCAAAGCGGGCAATGGTGTTTTCAATCAGCTCATGGCTGCTGCTTGCCAAAGAGCTGGCTTCACTCAGAACCGGCATTTGGTATTCTTCAGGCAAATCTGCATAAGTAAGACATGCGCCATCATCAGCCAAAGCCAGCAGTGTTTTCAGCAGGCTTAATAATTGCCTTACATTACCTGGCCAAGGATAGCGGACCAGCGATGCCATTAAATCATCGCCCAAAAGTACGCCCCGTGCAGAGCCACCAGACTCCTGCCACAGGCGGGCAATAAAACCTAGCAAATCTGCATACTCCCGCAGCGGAGGCAAATGAACGATAAAATCCTGCAGGCGATAAAACAAATCCGCCCGAAACTCCCCCGCGGCCACCATCTTGGGCAAATCACGATGGCTGGCGCAGACCACGGCAAAATCCACCCTATAAGGCTGGCTGCCTCCCAGCGGCGTGACTTCCCGCTCCTGTAATACGCGTAATAGCCGCGCCTGCATCAGCAGCGGCATATCGCCGATTTCATCCAGCAGCAGCACGCCGCCATTGGCTTCGCGCAATTTACCCATGCTGCCCTTACGCTTGGCACCGGTAAATGCGCCTTCTTCATAGCCAAATAACTCGGCTTCAATTAAGGATTCGGGCAAGGCGGCGCAATTAATCGCCACAAACGCCCCCTTGCGGCGCTGACTGGCGGCATGTAAAGCCCGGGCAAAGACTTCTTTTCCACTGCCCGTTTCGCCTTGCAATAACACCGCCACGCCCGCATTCAGCACCCTCACTGCTTTATCTAGCTGCTTTTGAAATGGCAGCTCGCTTTTATTGGCAGCCACAGACGAGGCTGCAGGCGGGGTTGCAAGGGCCACTTTCGGTGGCGTGATGGTTAGATAAAAACGTTGCCCTCGCTGGCTATAGATCGCTTGCGGCAGCGGCTGCGCTTGCAAAATGCCGTCGAATAAATCAGAAAAGCTGCACTGACCTAAATTTTGCCAACTCAAGCCTAGCCACTGTAAAGCCACACGATTGGCCGCAATCAGCATGTCCCCGGCAAAGCTCAGCACGCCTTCACGGGGCGAGCCCAGTAATTCGGCGCGCGGATGTAAACGCATCAGCCAGTGCGCATCACCCGCCAAGCCTAGCCAACGGTGCTCAATCTGTTGTGCCGCCAAACGCACCAAGCCCAGCGCATGCAAATGATGCAGGCGGGCATCACCCGAAACATTCAGCACGCCCGCAAGTCGGCCATTGGGTGCAAAGATGGGCGCAGCCGAACAGGAAATACCGATATTTTGCATCAGAAAATGCTCACCACCGCGCACCTCAACCGACTCCCGCAAAGCCAGCGCCGTGCCGATGGCATTGGTGCCCTTAGTGGCCTCATCCCAGCTCACCCCCGGTAACAGCGCCACTTGTTCAGCCTTTTTCATAAACTGCGGGTTACCTGTGGTATTTAAAATCAGCCCGCTAGCATCAGTAAGTAACACCACGCTTTGCGTACCCAAAACCTGCTCGTATAAGCCATCCAGCTCCGGCAGCGCCACCCGCAGCATCTGCGCGTTCTCGGCCAGTGCACCTTGCAAAGCCGCCTTACCCAAACGCTCAATCGCCCCTACAGCGCTGCCCTGCTGCTGACAACGCAGCCAAGACTCCACAATTTGCGGTGGCAAATCAACAGGACAAATCCCCTCCTCAAAAAACTGGCGGCGGGCAGTGGTGTGCACAATGCTCATGGGAGGCTCCTTTAAGTGCTCACAGAGAAAACCAAAGATCTGCTGAGTAAAAAAACAAAAGATCTGTAGACACAAAGAACACGGAGTTAAAAGCAGAACACAGAAAAAATATGCTAATCATCTGGGGCTAGGTTCGCCCAAAACCCGATAAGCAATACTTTTTTGTAGCAAACAAAGAAATATCATAATAACCACGCTCTTAGCATTGGGCTTTTACCTTCCCCTGAAAACACGCCGAGCGAGGAACAAGCGGGGTGGGGCCGTCGTCAATTCGTGTTTGAGCGAAGCGAGTTGACACAACGCCACTGTCCGCAGCGAGGGGCTTTCGTGTTTTGCTGTTGTCGCTTGGCTTCGTTTCTTGGCGACGCAAGAAAGGAAGGTCCAGCGGGACGCCCGCACCAAAATCAACGTGCCGAAGGCACTAACAAGGTCTTTTTGACTTTGCTTAGCGCACATGGGATGAAACCCGCCGTTTATTTGCATTGGGGGAGTAAATCTGGCGGACTTCACCCGCCCTACAAATAAGCTTCATCGCATGAAATGCTGTTGCACCACTCCCGCCCCACTGTTGCAAATTGCAACAATCGTAAGCAAACAAACTAAGTAAAATATACCCTAAGTGCTTGTAAAAAAGAAAAATAATGCCTCTAGTCTATCTCGCACTGCAATATACAAACTATTTACACCAGCTTTCACCATGATTTCACCCATATTGCACCGCATCATCAAACTCACCCGGCACGCTTTCTGCTCATATCCTGGTACGCGGGCAAAATCGCCCCATACCATCAGGAGATAAGCATGAGTGCACTGATTCCAGGCCAGTATGGTTTTCCACTGCAATTAAAATCGCGCTACGCCAACTACATCAATGGCGAATGGCATGCTCCGCTTGCAGGGCAATACTTTGAAAACATCAGCCCGGTTACCGGTAAGGTGATTTGCGAAATTCCGCGCTCTGATTCATCTGATATCGAAATGGCGCTCGATGCCGCCCATGCCGCCAAAAGCGCATGGGGTAAAACATCAACCACTGAACGCGCCAATATTCTGAATAAAATTGCCGACCGCATCGAAACCAATCTGGACATGCTAGCCACAGTAGAAACATGGGATAACGGTAAGCCGATTCGCGAAACCCGCGCTGCCGATTTGCCGCTGGCCATCGATCACTTCCGCTACTTTGCCGGGGCGATTCGGGCGCAGGAAGGCAGCATCGGCCAGATTGATAACGACACCGTGGCCTATCATTTTCATGAGCCGCTGGGCGTGGTCGGGCAGATTATTCCCTGGAATTTCCCGTTGCTGATGGCCACATGGAAACTGGCGCCGGCACTGGCGGCCGGTAATTGCGTGGTACTTAAACCGGCCGAACAAACACCGCTGAGTATTTTAGTGCTGATGGAAGTGATCGGCGATTTGCTGCCCAAAGGCGTACTCAATATTGTTAACGGCTTTGGCTTAGAGGCAGGCAAGCCACTTGCATCGAGCTCACGTATCGCCAAAATCGCCTTTACGGGCGAGACCACCACCGGCCGCTTAATCATGCAATATGCGGCGCAAAACCTGATTCCGGTGACGCTGGAGCTGGGTGGAAAATCGCCCAATATCTTTATGCCGGATGTAATGAAGCACGACGATGCTTTCTTTAATAAAGCCATCGAAGGCTTTGTGATGTTTGCGCTTAACCAAGGAGAAGTCTGCACTTGCCCCAGCCGCGCGCTGATTCATGAATCCATTTACGACGCCTTTATGGACCGCGCACTGACCCGCGTTGCCGCCATTAAGCAGGGTAATCCGCTGGATGCCAGCACCATGCTGGGCGCACAATCGTCTATGGAGCAAATGGAAAAAATCAGCGCTTACCTAGATATCGGTAAGCAAGAAGGCGCTAAAGTATTGGCAGGCGGAGCACGCGCCACCCTCGCGGGCGAATTGGCGGGCGGCTATTACATCCAGCCAACCGTCTTCCAAGGCCATAATAAGATGCGGGTTTTTCAAGAAGAAATCTTCGGCCCCGTAGTGTCTGTGACCACCTTTAAAGACGAAAACGAAGCTTTAGAAATCGCCAACGATTCACTCTATGGCCTAGGTGCAGGTCTTTGGACGAGGGACACCCACGCGGCTTATCGCATGGGGCGGGAGATTCAGGCTGGCCGTGTCTGGACCAACTGCTACCACGCCTATCCTGCCCACGCCGCTTTTGGTGGCTACAAGCAATCGGGTATTGGCCGTGAAAACCACAAAATGATGCTTGATCACTACCAGCAAACCAAAAATCTGCTGGTGAGCTACAGCCCGGATGCGCTGGGCTTTTTCTAAAGTCGTGCCAGAAAAAATCAAACACTCGCACCACCTAACGCGGGGCTGGAGAGCGTAAGTCTCTGCATATGTTTGATGTATTCCCCCTTTTGAAAAAGGGGGGCCAGGGGGGATTTGGCATTGCATACATAAAAATGCAGTGCTGATGCAAAAAGAATCCCCCTCACTCCCCCTTGGCCAAAAGGGGAAGCTGCAGCACTGAGTAGCTAGCTAAAATGACGCAAATACTCAGAATTGGTGAGGATGCATTCATGAATAATCAAGTCACCGCCACCCCAGCGGCACAGGCCTTAATTAAAACACTGGCTGCAAAATATGGACCGCTGATGTTTCATCAATCGGGTGGCTGCTGCGATGGCAGCTCGCCCATGTGCTTTCAGGCCGGTGAGCTGATCATTGGCGACAGCGATGTGCTGCTGGGTGAAATCGGCGGTATGCCGTTCTATATTGGCGCGGCGCAATTTGCTTACTGGCAGCATACGCAGCTCATCATTGATGTGGTGGAAGGGCGAGGCGGCATGTTTTCTTTAGAGGGTGCAACAGGCTTACGGTTTTTAACCCGCTCAGTACTCTGCCCAATTTAAGCAGAATAACTTACGTCTTATTTTAATTTTATAAGATGATAAATACCCCAAAGAACAATGCAGTTGCTAAAATCCCGTGATCAATCACAATTTCCCTCACGAGATTATAAATGCTCTCTAATCTTCGCTTTTTTAAAAGCTCGTTCATTGTTACGCTGATTGGTTTAGCGGCAGCATTCTGGCTGGGTGGCCCCAAAGCCATGTTTATTGCTGCTATTTTATCGGTTTTAGAAGTTTCTCTCTCTTTTGATAATGCAGTAGTCAATGCAACCGTGCTTAAAGATATGGATGCCGTCTGGCGTAAGCGCTTTATGACCTGGGGTATGCTGATTGCCGTATTTGGAATGCGGGTTATATTCCCTGTGCTTATTGTGGCCGTTATTGCACACCTGACTCCATGGGCCGCTTTAATGATGGCGGTCAGCCAGCCTGAGCAATATGCAGCGGCTTTAATCTCATCCCATATTATTGTGGCCGGGTTTGGTGGTGCATTTTTAATGATGGTGTTTTTAAAGTTCTTTTTTGATCAGGACAAAGATGTGCACTGGCTGCATGTTATTGAATCGCCTTTAGTTAAAATGGGCAAAATGGGTGGAATTGAAATTGGCCTTTGCCTTATCCTTGCCTATGCTTTTTCTACTCAGCTCAATACTGCTGAACAACTTAGTTTTATTCTTTCTTCAATTACCGGTATTGTGACTTATATCGTTGTTGATGGTTTTGGTTCACTATTAGGCGGTGAAGAAGGACACGATCAGACCGTCGTTGTTCGTACCGGCCTTTCAGCCTTTTTATATTTAGAAGTACTGGATGCCAGCTTTAGTTTTGATGGTGTCATTGGCGCATTTGCACTCTCCAATAATATTTTCATTATTGCAATTGGCCTGGGTATTGGTGCTATGTTTGTTCGCTCACTCACTATTATGTTTGTAGAAAAAGAAACGCTGGATCAATTCAGATTCCTAGAGCATGGTGCTTTTTACGCAATTGGCGCACTGGCCTTTATTATGTTCATTGGCACTTTCCATGAAATACCAGAAGTGGTAACCGGCTTAATTGGCGCAGGTTTAATTGGTGTTTCATTACTTGCTTCTCTGCATTATAAAAAACACAATTAAAACAATTAAAATACAAAAAGGGCGATCTTGGGATCGCCCTTTTTTTTAAGCAAAACAAGCCGCTTCCGCCGCCGATTTTGCTAAACAATCAGCAAAAAAGCCTTACGTAAAAAATTCAAAAACTTTCAAAAAAACACAATAAAAACAATATCCGCTTATCAGCTAAATTTAACAAAAGGTTTTAAATACGCATAAACAGTCATACATTTTAAAGGTCATTCTGACCTATTTTGAGACAATCATGAAAGTTAAGAATAAGCTAATATTACTATCAGGAAGTCTGATCAGTATTATTCTCATGCTGACTGCGCTGAGCCTATCTTGCTTAGAAAACGGCTCCAGAAACTTCCAAACCACAATTGCTGATCGGGTGATGCCACTGGTGCAGTTAAAAAATGTATCCGACATGTATGCCATCAATATTGTCGACACCGTGCATAAAATCACCAATGGCAGCCTGACACCGGCACAGGGGCTTAAAAATGTTAAAACAGCCAGAAAAACCATTGAGAAAGAATGGCAAGTTTATAAAGCGACTGAACTGACCACGACTGAAAATGAGCTGGTCCAGACGGCAGATAAAAGCATGGGGCCTGCAGCAAAGAGCTTTGATGAACTGGAAAAACTCTTAGAAACAAGCAATTTTGCGGCCATCAATGAATATGCAGCCACCACACTCTATCAGCGTGTAGATCCGATTACAGATGCAGTAGATAAGCTGATTCAGCTGCAGCTGAATGTGGCAAGAGAAAACCTGGAATCATTTAAACAAAGCCATCATCAGGCTATTGTTGGCGGTGCCATGTTTGTGATTATCGCCACGCTTTCCGGCCTTATTCTTACTTTATGGATTATGCGGTCGTTGTTAAATGATCTGGGCGGCGAGCCCAGCGATATGCGCTCGGCAGCAACACGTATTTCAGAAGGCGATTTAGCCTCGCCCGTGCATGTACCCAGCAATATGCGGGACAGCCTAGCCGGTGCTATGGAATCGATGCGCACCCAATTGGCTGCTTTGGTAGAAAACATTCAAAATTCATCGACCCAGCTGGCCACTGACGCCGCACAAACCCGCAGCAGCAGCCAGGAAGTACACGAATCAGCCGGGGAGCAAAGCGATGCAGCGGCCAGAATGGCGGCGGCGGTAGAAGAATTATCCACTGGGATGTCCCACCTTAAAGACTATTCCAGCTATGCCTTTGAAGTAGCCAGTAACTCGGGCCTGCAAGCTGAGCAGGGTGCCCAAGCGCTGCAAGAGCTGACCAAAGAAATGCAAATCGTCTCTGATAGCGCGCATATCGTTACAGATACGGTTAACAATTTGGAAGAACACAGCGCCAGCATTGGCCGGGTAGCCCGTGTAATTCAGGATATTGCCGAACAAACCAATCTGCTGGCCCTGAATGCTGCTATTGAAGCCGCCCGGGCAGGCGAGCAAGGGCGCGGCTTTGCCGTTGTAGCCGATGAAGTTCGCAAACTGGCCGAGCGCACCACCCAAGCCACCCGGGAAATCCAGGAAACACTGGGCACCATCACCAACACCACCCACGATGCCGCCACCAATATGCGTAATAGCCTAAGCCAAACAGAGCTGGCTTTAGAGCATGCAAACCGCAGCAGCAATATGCTGGAGCTCATCAAAAAAAGCGCAGTAGAAACCAAAGAAGCCATGGCCAAAATCACCGATGCCCTTGCCGAGCAAAACACCGCTGGCCAGGAAATTGCCGTAAATGTGCAATTGATTGCCGTAATGACCGAGCGCTCATTCTCTGCGTCAAAAGAAATTAATATCGCCGTAGACAACAACGCCCAGCTGGCACAAACACTAAGGCAGGCAGCGGTGCGGTTTAGTTGCTGAGCGTAAAATAGCCCCCCCCCCCAAATCCTGATGTGTTTCAAGATTTTGGGGGGATGGAGATCAGACAGCACGATCAGAACAATGCCCCTGAAACATCCTAATCTTTAGAGCCCTTTTTAAACCGCAAACCAAATCCAAATTTATCATTCACCTGCTCGTGTGCGCTTTTACCGTTGCTTTGGGCAAAGTATTCCACCAGCTTAGTCACTTGCAGATTACCGCCGATGTTTTCAATCATGGCAATCGCGCACATGGATGCGTTGCTGCCCTGATCTAAACGCACTTCAACCGGCGCTCTACCGGGTACTTCGATAGTGACTACACCATCGGTTGCGGCCCAGTCCGGCGCTCCTTCGTAAATAAAGGTAAAAATCAAAAGGCGTTTAATCTGACTGAACTGATCGCCATTAATAAAGATATTTTCACCGCCCGCATTACTGCCAGTGCGGTCATCACCTTCCAGATGCACAAAGGGCGGCTGGGTAAAGCTGCCCCAGCTATTGCCCAAAGCTTGCACGCCACCGGGTGTGCCGTCGGCCATTTGAAACAAACAAGCTAAATCAAGATCGATCCGATTACTGGATGCGGGTTTATTGATCAGCTTATTAAAAAAGCCGCTAGGCTCGGCCGGCTGGGCCGATTGATTCCAGTTTAAATTGACCCTAATACGGCCAAAGCCACCGCTGGTGTTTTTTTCTAAGGAAACCTTATCGCCGCGTTTTTCTAAGGTAATTTTTGATAGGGAAACCGGTTTTGCCGGAGGCGGAGCAGGTGCTGGCGCAGAGGCTTCAGCTTCAGTGCCACCAAAATGCTTAAGCAAGGCGGATAAACCACCGTTAAACCCCTGACCTACTGCGCCAAAACGCCATAAACCGTCACGCCGGTACAGCTCGCCAACAATCACCGCTTTTTCGTCCTGAAAATCAGCGCCAGAAAATGCAAACACCGCGTCGCCCAAGCTCATTGAGCTGGCTTTCAACTGGCGCATCGCACCTTCCCCACTCACTGAGGCCGCAAACACCAGCTTATGAATGCTGTCCGGCAAACTAGCCAAATCGGTCATAAAACTTGCACTGCCTGCCCCCAACTCCAGCACCACCGCGTTATTGGGGCAGGCTTTCTGGTTAAAAAACACCATATAGCGATCATCAGACAGCTGATCATTGGCATCCAGACCAAAACAAGCGATATCCACTTCAATACCTGCCATATTCAGCAGCACGGGAAACGCTCCTGTGCAGCCCAAATCAGCCAGCTTAGCCTTCTGCCCACGCGCAAAATTTGTCATGATTCTCGATTCTTTAAATAAATGAGTAAGTGATATAACGAAGAAAAACCCAAATCTTGAAACACAGAGGGAACAGAGAACACGGAGTTTCACGGAGAAAACCATGAGATCAATAAAGCTCTGCTCTTTAAGTTGTCAGCATTCTCAAACCTGAAAATCTAGGTTTTCATCACGGCTCGCAGCATGGAGATCCACCTTTGAAAAGGGGGCCAGGGGGATTTTGCACGGCATGAAGAATAAAAAGGCAGCAAACAATGCAAATCCCCCTCAATCCCCCTTTAACAAAGGGGGAAGCGAAAAAAGGACACCTGAGCTTGTTTAAATCCTGATGCCAGCAGGGGCACCCGCTCCAAAATCAACATGCCGAAGGCACTAAAAAGATCTTTTTAAGCTTGCTTTACTTAATTCCTGGCAGGTAAAACCCGCGTATTTCTACATTAAAAAGAACAAATCCGGGGGGGCACCCACCCTGCAAGAGCCGGGGGCCAACACTCCTCACACCATCGAATGCACCCCAAACACCCTTGCCTGCTCCAGTACCCCATGCGCCCAAGCACGGTGAGTGGCTACTTCGCACATGGAATCATGCATTCTAAATACGGCGGGGCTGGATTCATCGATAATCCTCATCGCCACATCCACATCCCGGTGCTGCACCCGATAATGCTGCTCAATCAGAGCCACCTGGCTGGGGTGAATCGCGGTTTTTCCTATCATGCCGTGGGCTAAGTCTTCTTCTACTTCCAGAGCCAGCAGGCTTGGGTTATCTAAATGCTCAAACACAGGCGCAGTCAGCACAAAGCCGTAGGGGCGAAAAATCGTCACCAGCTTTGAAATCACCGCACCCAGCGGGGTTCGGTAAATAGTCAGATGCCGTGGCCTGCGAATACCTAATAGCGCCAGTAAATCATTGCCGCCAATCCGCAGCGCCTGAATATGATCCCGCACACCGGGCCGCTCTAGGCAAAGCCGCAGCTGCTTCATCTCGGCATCATCAAATACTTCCACCGTTTCCAACGTCGGCATCAGCATAAAATGTGTTTTGCGGATCTGCTTAAAATAGGCGTCAAAATTATGCTGAGTAATTTTGGGCAGCACAAAGCCGGTCAGTTTTTCCACACCAGGCATTTCCAACACGCGCTTCAGCACTTCCGGGTTTCTGACCCGCACAAAACGCTCAGTTGTTGGCCGCTCAATCATCTGCTGCAATACCAGCGACAGGCTGAACAAGGCATAGCTCAGCTCGCTTTCTGCCACCGCGTCTTCGGTACAAAAAATAACTGAGCGCAGCTCCCCCAGCAATTCACCATCCGCAATCTGCTGCAAATCCTTATGCGTGGCAGGCACATAGAGCGACGCACCCATAACTTTGTGATTAGCCATCTAAAACACTCCCAATCAGAGATACCGCTTGATAAGGCAGGCCCGCATCCACAATCAGCGGAACGTTTTTTTCTATTGCTAATAGTTTTAAATGCGCCACATCGGCCACGGCCGGATCGCGTAAAATCAGCAACCTTGGCACTCTGCGCAGCAAGACACGGGTGGCTTCGCCAATACCAGGCTTGATCAGATTAACGTCTTCAATCCCATACCGCTCTTGGGTGGTTTGTAAAAAATCAGCAGAAATCCGGGCCATGTTTATTCGATCAATCGCCACCGCGGCAGGCACACCATGCTCAGCCGCTAGCCGTATCGCATCGGCCACCAAACCATCAGCAAACACTTGCGACTGATCTTGTGACTCAAATTCATCGTAATAAACGCAGCCATGAAAATCATCCGGCCCGATTAAATCATTCAGCACCGAGCGGCTGACCAGCCCTGAAACGGTGGCATTTAAAATGCTCGACGGAATCAGATAGTCCTCGGCCGAGGCTGCACAGGCCGCTGTACCCGCCAGATCAGATAAAACATAGAGGCCATGATCAATAGCTAAGCCGTGCTGCAGATTAAAAGCATTCACTGCCTGCTCTAACACGTGTGAAATCACGCCTTTGCCGGTCCAGCCATCAATAAACACAATAGATTCTGGTTTGTGTCCCTGCTTCAAAATATGCTGCAACGCAACAATATCGATACCACGATCGCGAATAATCGATACCGAGTAATGCGCCACTTCCCGCCCCAATACGCGCTGTAAAAGGTGCTTTAAAATAACGCCAACGGGCGTTCCTGCACGTACCAGAGAAACCAGCGTAATCGGCCCGCTGCGTCTTGCTGCAATCAGCGCCGCCAGCCTCAGGCAATCGCCAGCCATTTGCTGGCGGTTAGCCGCGAGCGCATCCTTAAAAACCTGCAAATAACGCGGTGAAGGCAGGGATTCGGGCGAGAGCATTTCGCTGTAATGCCTTGCGCCGGATTGAATCAACAACTCTTTATTTGCCACATCAATAAACGGCTGTTGCGATAAGCGTTTAAGCAAAAAGCGCACATCATCCGGACGATAACTACCGCAAAAACCACGGTTATTCATAATGCAGCAACAGTCAGCCTAGCAAGCTGAGTGCCGTTTGGAATCAGGGCGTAATCGCAGCTGGCCATAAAACGCGCATCCGATTGGCTATCACCCATACCGATGGTCATGATTTCACCGTGCTCTTTTTGCAGCAGTGAGCGCACATAATCCACCGCGCGGGCTTTATTCAGCGTTTTGGGCAGCACGGCTAAATTATTGCCATTGCGGTGAATAAAGAAATCTTTGCCCTCGCCCGCCACCCATGGCGCAACGGCTTCACGCTCGATTTGCTCCAGATGGGCATCGATTTTATCGGGGTCTTTAATCAGCGCATAAAACGGCGTATTGCAATCCTCAACCAAACGGGCACGGCCCTTTAAACCCACTTTTTCGCAATAATCGTCAATCACGGCCATCACCGCATGCAGGCCTGGCAATGCCTGCTCCATATCCGCACGCATCGTTTCCAGCCAAAATTCATCCACACCGCCACAGGGCTTGAGCACCACGCCGCCGTAATCAATGATGGAATAACTATTAAAAGGTAAATCAACCCGGCGCAAGGCATCTAAATTGCGCGCCGTGCTTGGAATCATGGTCATGGAAGCGCTCATCATCTCGAAGAACGCACGCTGACGCGGTGTTGTATATGAAATAGCAACACCATCTTTCAGATAGCCAACTGGACGTAAATCATCCACCCCGGCGCATTTACCCAACGTTTGGAACAGGGTGTCATCTAAATCAACGAACAGATATTTCTTCAATATGATTCTCGGATAAGAAATGGAATAAACGCCCGCCTACAGCCTGCGCAATGCTTTGCAGAGCTTCATTTGGCGGGGTTTCATGACAAACATAAACATGATCGTACTGGCCGATTGTGACGTTATAAATATAGTTTTCTACGCCTTCGCCATAGTTATCAGCAAAGCACAGCGCATGGCTGACCGCCCCCCATTTCAGGATGGGTGAGCGTGTGGTCGATTGCACCTGCACATCACAGCCTAAGGCTTCCAAAGCGCTGCCCAAGAGATAAGCCGGGTGCATAAACTCACCCGTACCTAAAACCAAAACCCGCTCATCCGCCCCTATAGCCGCGGCTAATTTTTTGGCCAGCGCATCTGGCGCAGCGAGCGCACGATCCAGCCCCAGGCGGCCAAAACTGCCGTTTGCGCCGCGATCAGCGTGCGCCTCAAATATCTGTGCCGCAGCGGGTGAAGGCTGCAAATCGCCAGCCGTGAACACATATTCGCCACTTAAGCTGGCGGCAATCGATACGGGAAGACCAAAACGCTGCGATAAAGCCTCGTTCGCAGCCTTGCCCATAAAATTGGTAATGGTGGCGAGGTGAACGTGCCCGATTTGTGGATTGAGTACCCGGCAGGCATTGCTTAAGTTTAAAAAGGTATTGCCGGTGCTGGCTTCATCGTCCACCAGCACTAGGGACTTGGCATTCAGTAATAACGCCCGCAGCTGGGCATCTTGCGGCATATGCAAAAACTGCCGTGGCGCATGGCTGTGTGCTTCGGCAAATTCGATAATGTCTGCGCCGCCTACGTGATAGCGCGAGGTGTGTAAAAACAGCGCTTCTGTATCCGGATGAGCGTTTTTATAAGCCTCAAAAACGCCCTGCCCCAGACCAATTGCCGTTTCGGCCATGGCGATAAACACTACCGGGCCAGGTACGCCGGCGGGCACTTGCCCAGCTAAATTTTCATGGATTTTGCGCATCAGCGCAGGGCGCACCGGCCAGTGTTTACCCAGCACCTTGCTTAAAAACAAAAATCCCCGCTTGGCGTTAGCACGCGCGGCAAAGCCCATCAGCTCGTCCACGCTGAATGCGCCCGCATCTACATTCAGCTCCATCAGCCCCGTGGGTAATTCAATTTTAATGGTTTGCGGGCTAATCATTGCAAGGCCGCACACGGTACTTCAACGGCCAGCTCTTCTGCATCAAGCAGCACAGCAGCACGGCCTAGCTCGGCCACGCGAATGCCATGCGGCACTTCTGGGATATGCAGATGACCAAAACCACGATCAAAACCAGCCAAAGCAAGATAAGGTAAATTAGGCCCGCCAAGGCAGGCCATGGCGATGCCGCCAGACATACGCGGATTAATTTCTAAGAGGCCAAGGCCGCCGGCTCTTTCTTTAAATTGCACATTAAAATTGCCATTCAGGCCAAAAGCTTCGGCCAGCTGGCGCACGCTGTCTAAAATATCGCTGCGCATCTCGATCATCTGGCCACGGCCTGCCTGCTTCATTTTTTTGCGCGGCACAGCGCAAACCAAGCGGCCATGGTCGCCCACGCAATCCACGCTGTATTCATGACCATCGAGATATTCCATCACAATCATGGTTTTAAACGTGCCCATGGCAGCAAAACCCCGGCGCAAGTCATCAAGGCCAATATAATATTGCACGCCTTCTACCAAGAGCTGCGCGCTGGAGCGCTCCTCATCAATAATGGCAAAACCTAGGCCAAATACCGATTTGGCCGGCTTAATACATAGCCTAGCGTGATCTTGCCTGAGCGTCTGATAAGCCGCCTCAAACTGCGCGGCGGTTTCTACCACCCTAAATGCTGCCGGCGGCGTGTGTGGCAAATCAACAGCCTGATAAAACGCCGCCTTATCGTGCAGCAGCGCCAGCATCTCAGCAGAAGCCACAGATAACACGCGCGTGCCCTGCTGCTCAAAACGCTCACACTCCGCGCTAATTAACACGGCTTCCTTGCCCGGAATAAAAATAGTGATGCCGTAATCAAGGCAAAATTGTAAACACCATGCCAAATACGCTTCGCCCTGCAGACCAGAGGGCTCTACCGCAAATTGATGCGCTGTTTGAAACGATGCTGCATAGGGGTTGGTATGGCTGGAGACGATGTGATAATCGCCTGCAAGATCGGCCTCGCGAATCAGGCTGATTGCTGCGGCAACAGAGGAGAATGTTTTATTAAACCAGACGTGCTGCATAAATGCCTTCAGGAAATGAGCCAGCAAACAGGCCGGGCTAAATTCCTTACTAAAAAGAGCCCGATTGATTGCTACCCCCGAGCTTTCAATAGCGATTCGCCTTTAAAAACTCAAACATAAACTTTAACCAGACGGCTCTTTACCAGAGGCACTCAAACCCGACACACAGCTAGCGCGGGGCTTGCTTCCAACAAGATTGTGGAAACAAGCCACCACGCGAGAGAGAACTAAAATGCTTCTTTTTACAGGTGAGGCGTGATTTGTGGCATCAGCTCATCAAAGGTACGGCCATTGCCAATTTCACCGATGGCGTGCATTTTCCACTCATTATTATGGCGGTACAGCTTGGCCATAATTTGCGCATTGTGTGAGCCCAGTGCAGACAAGTTAAAACGCGCCACTTCTTTGTTATCACTAGCGTTCAAAATACGGCAAGTGGCATTGGCAATTTGCGAGAAGTTCTGACCGGTGAAGCTGTTTACTGTGAAGACTAGGCTTTTCACATTGGCTGGCACACGCGTCAGATCAACCACGATTTGCTCATCATCGCCATCGCCTTCACCGGTACGATTGTCACCCGTGTGGGTGATTGAGCCATCTTTAGATTTCAGCTGACGGAACCAAACCGCATCCACAGGATGGCCTTGCTCGTCAAACAAAATGCACGATGCATCCAGATCAATATCGGGTGCGCTGCCACCAAAGCCTAGGAAGCCCTTGGATTTCACGGCATCCCAAGCCAGGCCCATGATGACTTTACTTAATGCAACACCAGCTTCTTTCTCGAGGGAAATCTTCTGGCCTTTCTCTAGGTTAATCGCCATGCTGTACTCCTTGATGGTAAGTATTTTAGGACGGGAGGAACCCGATCCTGTCAACCGAAGAACAATCTGCAGCCTGGCTTAGCAGTCTGCGTATGAGGCGTGCCTCACTCTGTGTATATCGCGTAACCCAACATTCTTTTTCACCTGCTTACGCTGGTTTGCATCGCCCAAACGGCTACAAAAACCAGCTGAGCCAGGCCGCTCAATGCGGATATTTAACCGCCGTTTTTTTTCTTCAGCCACTCGGCAAAAGAATCACGGTTTCTGGAGCAAATAAAGACCTTACCTGTGCCGCTGAAGCGCAGCACAATACCTTCGCCGCTGGTCACACTATTGACTAAATTACCCAGCATGCCGCCGAGGCCGCCGCCAGAGTTACCTGTAGTTACAGAGATCTCATAGCGCAGGCTATTGTCCCAACACACCACATGCGAATTATCGATAATCACGTCTTTGCCCGGGGCCACATCCAGCTCAAACATCGAGCCAAAGCCGGACACCACCACCTGCCCCGTACCTGAGGTTTCCATCACAAAAAAACCACCAGACTGGGCAAACAGCGCGTTACCGATATTTTGCGTACGCACTTTCATTTCTGTGCCCGATGTCGCCGCAACAAAAGCGCCATCGTTTAATAAATATTGTTTTGCGCCCACATCAACAATTTGCATGGCTCCGGGCAGAGTGGGTGACAGCAGGCAATCGCCCTCGCCCCTGACCGCTTCAATTTGCTGCTGAAAGAAAGACTCACCATTGGCAAAGCGTCGCATAATTGCCCCGCCTATGCCGCCATTCATGCTGCCTTTCAGATCCAGATTGGCTTCCATCATCACCATTGCGTCAGATTCGCAATAGATCTTGTCGCCCTTTTGTAAGGACACATGCAAAAACGGATCAACATCACCGGTCGCAGTAAACACTGTCATGCTTATAAATTCCCGCAATTGCAAACAGCCGGGGCTGGTTTAAACCCCTGCCGCTTTACGATCATCAAATACACCTTACCTCAAGGGGAGAAATCCCCCTGAGGCACAAACATCAGCTTATTAAGCGCTAATACCGAAAGAGCGTGCCAGCGGTGCTAAGCCACCTGCAAAGCCCTGACCCACTGCTTTGAATTTCCACTCTGCACCAGCACGGTAGATTTCACCGAAAACCATGGCCGTTTCTGTGGAGCTGTCTTCAGACAGATCATAACGCGCGATTTCTTTATCGCCATTGGCATCAAGGCAACGGATATACGCTTTGCCTACCATGCCAAAGTTTTGCTTACGTGCTTCAGCATCATGGATGGTTACACCAACGGTGATTTTATCGATGTCAGCTGGCACTAAAGCCAGATCAATCACGATTTTTTCATCGTCACCGTCACCCTGGCCGCTGGTATTGTCCCCGGCATGGGTAACAGAGCCATCGGTCGATTTCAGGTTGTTGTAAAAAATGAAATCAGAATCAGCACGAACCTTGCCGTCGGCTTTAAGCATAAAAGCACTGCCATCCAGATCAAAAGCAGAGCCGTCTGTAACGCGTGGATCCCAACCTAAACCAATCACCAACTTTTTGAGGGAAGGCGCTTCTTTACTTAAATTGACGTTGCCGCCTTTTTGCAGACTGATAGCCATAAACGAAATTCCTTTAAAAAATTAACGACACGCCTGACTAAACCCGGCGACACCCAAAAAAACTGCTCTTGCTTAAATCATCATCCCCGGGCATTTTTATCCGGGCTCAGATCATTCAAGTTATACCAAACCATAATTAAGCTTTATAGATTTGTTCGCCTTCCATCATTTTCAAGCGAAGCAAGCTAAGTAATTATATTTATTAATAATTTCTTGCAGGCAAACTCAGCAACAAAAGCCGCATAACCGGCGCTCTATTCAGCTTAAAATGCCCTAGGCTTACAGAAGACAGGACAAAGACATATAAGTTTCATCCACTTCAATTTTTATCGTCGATTTTTTTCCAAAATCCTTCAAACTATCTGCGCGCCTCTCCCACCATCTGCACCACCACCAGTCGCCCCCCTTCTGCTTTATCGAGCAATATTTGTTGCCCATCTTTCAGCTCCAGCTTGCCGCCAACAGCTACCGTTTTCTTGCTTGCCACATCCATTAAATCAGGCAGGCCAACGTTAAAAATCCACCACACATTATGATAGAAAATAAAATAAGCCACGCGCAGCTTATGTTCATCCGCCAGCTTTTCATTCGGGGCCAGCAAATAATTAGCATGCCAGGGATATAGCGATTGTCCTTCCCACACCATCAGCCTATGGTTATCAGGCCGGAACTGCCCTTCCTGGCGGGATGAATACAGATTTAGCACCGGCAGCTGGCCGTGGTAGGCCGAGCCGCAAAACGGGCAGGCGGGCTGGGTGGAGTTATCAAACACAAACCATTTCTGCTCGCAGCGGCAAGGGAGCGTTAGATCAATGGTTTTAAGCAGCGCCGTTTCCCAATCATTGGCCGAAGGGCGCTGATTAGGCTGATGCAGGCCATCAACAAAAGCTTGTTTAAATAGCGGAGTCAGATAAGGGCCAGTCAGGGTATAAGGCAGCTTGCTACTATCTGCCCACGGCAGCTCGGCGGGTCTGGCCTCTGCCAGATTAATGCGATTGCTTGTATCTGTGGGATGCTCAACAAACAGGGCCCGCTCGCCCATAGACAGCGACTCGTCCCGCTGCTCATCATTCATATCGTGCACTTTGCCGCCGCGCAATGGGTGGCGGTACAGCAGATACATATAAATCAGCACGGCCAGCGCATGCTGGTCTGTTTCGCGGCGCGGCAGATTACGCTGCGGATCTCCCTTGGCTAAATGGCTGGTACGAACCACTTCGGGCGCAATAAAATCAGGCGTGCCGACCACATCTGGCGGATAGCGGCCCGGCACCACCAGGCCATCCACATCAATCACGCAGGCAAAGCCCCCTGACGGATCGACCAGCACGTTTTTATACGACAAATCAGAATGCGCCAGCCCCGCCATATGCATACGACGCACCGCACGGGCAATCAGCACACAGATTTTTAAATGGCTCAGCCAATCGCCCAGCTCGCGCTGATCAACAAAGCGCTGACGCAAATTGGCCGCAGCAAACCATTTTCCTTCTTTTTCCTTGCCCCTAATCTCGAGCATGTCATGGTTTTTGGAACCAAACTCAAAGAAAAAATGTGCAGGATAAGTTGGGGCAATCAGCCCATGCCTGCCCTCGTACTCCAAAAGCGCAGTGGGCCAGCAAAACAAGTTTTTCCAGTAATCTCCGCCCGCCTGATTAAAAATCCCCTCGCGGTATTTGCCAATAATCATCTGCAACCGCTCCAGCGCCTGAGCGTCTTGCTTATTCTTATAAAACGCCACCACATAAGACTTATCCGGCGAGAAATAGACCTCTTTCATCGCACCGGAAGCAATCATCTCATCCACAAACTCGACGGTTTGCCCATCCAATGTGCGGCACTGAATTACCTTCGCCATGCTTAACTCCAGATTGCCTGCTGCAAGTCAAATTGTGAAGAAACCCAACTCAAGCCCAAATCAGCGCCATGCTTCGGTCATCATGATGGCCTGGGATGAAAAAACCCATCCAATCCAGCAAACTTTGCTCAGGCTGATCCGCCGCCAAGCAAGGCGCGATCTCATCCCATAGAGCATCCCATTTATCGCCGCTGGCGAGGCCTTTATCGGTTTCAAATTTAGGGTCCGAAATCCCATCGCTCATCAAAACAACCGCCGAAATATCTGTATACCGGCCGATCTTTACCCGCTCTGCAAAGCGATCAGAAGTAAGAGCGGCACGGTCTAAAAAGCGGGTTTGCCCAGCAAATTCGCCACTATCGGGCAGGCCCATCAGCCGCACTTTGCCGCGTGGCCCATAAGCGGCAATTGCCCCGTCGCCGATCCAGAATGTTGCTAAAAAGAGTTGCCCGCCTTCCCGCTTAACCGCGGCAGCTAAAAGGGTCGTTGCGTAATCCCTGGCTTCACTTTGCTGTGATATTGCGGCTTGCTCTATGGCATCCACCGCCACAGCAGCAGCATCATAAAACAGAGCGTGAAACTGCTTGCCGATTTGCCCGCTGATAGATGCAGGATCTGCATCCCAGCCTTGCAGGGCATGGTTAATGCTGGCCCCCAAATCCCCTTTTAATGCCGCCAGCAAATGCTCACCCGCCGTCTCTACCGCCCGCTTTGAGCCACAGCGGGAATACTTGGCGCTGCCTGCGCCATCGGCCACCAACAGCACGCTCCAGCCTGATGAGGCATCGTGCTGCACATAAAAATCATCATCTCTAAAGAGGCCGGCATGCTCATGCGAGCGGCCACGGCGGCTGGCGGCGGCAATCTTTAAATCGCCAGCATCAAGTGCCTGCGCCGCGCTATGCGGCTTGGGGTAAATCGCATCGCTGGCTGGCTCATTGATCTGCCACAGGCTGCGTGGATCGGGGTTCACCAGCAGCACGCATTGGCTAGCGTTCCACGATAAGCCATCAATCGACCACTGAAAGGTAATAAGATGATCGCCCGCTACGCCTGGCACGCCCAGCAATTCACCTTCCTCACTCAAAATCAGTGCCAGATTTTCGGGTAAGCCTATCTCTTTGAATTGCAATACTCGGCCATTACCCGCCACTTCACGCAAGCTGCCGCGATAATCCTGCCCTGCCCTGGCATTAGGTGCTTGAAAAACCACCTTGGGGCTAAGCGGCGGACGTGCCACAGTACCAGCAGGCGGTATTGCACCGGGCTTGTTGGATAAATGAAGAGGAGCAGATTCAGGCGGGGAGTTTGAATCAGAAGGAAGATGCATCGCAGTCTCGTGTATTCCCCGTGGAAGACTCAGTTTCGGGAATGTGTCATTTAGAAGCAGTGGGCCTTGGGTTGCCCCCCATACGTGCTAAGCAAAATCAAAAAGATCTTTTTAGTGCCTTCGGCACGTTGATTTAGGTGCGGGCGTCCCGCGGGACCTTCCTTTCTTGTGTGGCCAAGAAAGGAAGCGAAAGAAGGCCACCCCACGAAACACGAAGGCCCCTGCGCTGCGGACAATCGAGTCGGCGGCGGGCGGGATTGGCTCGCTGCCTCGCTCCCTGGCCGAAACCCCGCCCCGCTTGTTCCTCGCTCCGGCGTGTTTCAAGGGGAGATTTAAGCCCAGTATCGAGGGCGTAGTCGTCATCTTTTTTCTTTGTTTGCTACTTAGAATAAAATTGCTTAACACACATGGGGTTGCCCCCTCTCCCAAATTCCCCCTAGATGACGAGAGACTTTAAAAGCAATCATCCTCTCCCGCGCCCTACATCAAAACCACCGTCGTTGCCGGAAAAGCTGAACGAGACTAATTTTTTGCACCATGGGCAGAAGGCTTCTTCTGGGCCATTGATACACATTAGCTTTCCACAGCCGCAAGCGGCAAAGGCGGTGTAATTGCCGCAGTGCGGGCAGCCTGGCGTGCCAATTAAATCTTCGCTGTTTACTTTTAAATCCATCGCACGCGGGTCAGACCAAATAAAATAATCTTCTTCCAGCGGGTAGCAGCCCGCAATCTCAAAGCGCGATACTTGCAGCTTAAAATCCTGGGTTGCTACGTTTTGAATGGCCCGGTCGTACTTCATCAGATAAGGTTTGCGGGTCTTTTGGCAGCGGCCAACCAAGGTGATACAGGCTTCATCGGCTTGTTTGGAAGGTGGATTTTTGAAAATACGCATCAGGCTGGCATCAATATTAGCCAAAGATTGCGCATCGCTCTCGCCCACGCTTTTGCTTTGCGCCACCACCGAGGCCGTCACCCAGTTAATAAACTTTTTGAAGTCGCCTTCCTGCGAGTCTTCAAACATCATGGCGTTTTCAGTCAGCCTGCCCAGCGTTTCAAAGTCGACCGACTGCCCCAGGCCCACTGCAATCAGCGTGGCTTTTTTGGCATATTTGGCATTCCAGCGATCAATCGCCGTATTGGGATTATCGGTTGGGCGGCCATCTGTAAAAAGATAAACAATCGGCTTCCAATCGCCTTTGCGATCAGGCGTGGTTTTCACAACGCTGCTATCCAACTCTGCCATCAGCGTTTCTAAAGCCACGCCCAAGCTGGTGCCCCCACCCAGTGGCAATTTAGGTGGGTAAAAAGAAACCAACTCAACTAGGGGCGCAATGGTTTTAGCCACGCCAGCAAAGGCAATCACCGAGATATAAACGGTTTCTAAGGCATGCGGATCGGTTCTAAGCGCACGAACGATGGCCTGCAAGCCGTCTTCCATTTTCTGCAGGCTGTCGCCCACCATGGATTCGGAACAATCCAAAACAAAAAACACCGGCAATCTACGCATGGTTTTGCTCGTTTAATAACAGGCCTTACTACGAATAGCTCGTATGGTGGGTTTCACCCAATCCTATCGATTTAAGAAAAAACGCGATGTTTTTGTAGGAGCGGCTTTAGCCGCTCCTACGGTACAAATCCTTAATGTGATAAGACTGGGGTTTCACCCGTCCTACAGAACCAAATGAATTTCCGGTGGTGGAGGCGGCAAAGCCACATCGCTGCTAACACCTGCACTACTGCTGCCCACGGCCACGCTGGCAGAAACCCATTTAAAAAAGCCAGAAAACGCCGAAGCATCCATGGTATCCAGCGTCACCACGCGATCGGTCAGCTCCAGCAAATACTCTTGCTTGGCTTTGGGGCCAGCAGCGCAAGCAATCATGGCCCCAAACTGGCACTGCTTAATCGCAGGGATGGCTTGCCTGTAAGCATGCAGATCAGAGGGGCTGCCATCGGTCATTAGAAACATCAGTGGCCGCCAGTCGCCTTTTTCATCTTCGCTGCTCTTTTTAACATCGCGCTCCACACACTCAAGCAGTAGCTCCAATGCCGCGCCCATAAAGGTGGCACCGGCATCGGGGGAGCTCACTTCCTGCAGCTGAACATCGGCCAGCGGTGTTAAAGGCAGATATTCGCGCGCTTCTAAATCAAACGTAATAATCGACAGCGCTACACTTTCTAAAGCGTAGGGGTCCTGCCGAAGTGCACTGAGCATGGCTTGCAGCCCCACATTCACCGAGTGAATGGGCTCGCCACGCATAGAGCCGGAGGTATCAAGAAGGATATAAACGGGAAGACGTCGGCTCATGATTTTCTCTTATGGGAAGCACGGATTGGATCGTCATTCCCGATCAGCCCGGCACAAATACAGGACGACAGGCATTGCAGGAATGACGCTACCGAATCAATCAGCACATCCTCAGCTGTATTGTTTAAGCCACTCTACAAATGAATCTGATTGCGATGGCGCGCCGATGGCGTTGAATTTCCAGCCGCCCGCTTCGCGGACTAATTCTGCAAACAGCATAGAGCGGCAGTTTTCATATTGCGCGCCACCAGATAAATCAAAACGCGCCATTTCCTGGCCCTTGCCATCTTCAGCGCGAATAAAAGCATTTTGTACTTTGCCAAAGCTTTGGCCGTTTTCCTGACCATTATAAATTTGTACTACAAACACCACTTTTGCATATTGCTCAGGCAAATCATTCAGCTTAACGATCACCTGCTCATCATCACCCTCGCCTGCGCCAGTACGGTTATCACCCGTCATCCAGATCTGGCCGGAATGATGGCGCATCGAGTTAAAAAAGATGATATCACCGCCAACCAGAGTAGAACGCCCGCCTTCTGTACTGCCAAAATTCTGCACTTTGCCATCAGCACCACAGAGAAAAGCGACCACATCCAAATCGTACTCAGCTTCTTTTTTAGCAAACAAACCGCCTAAAAAGCCTTTCTTTTCTTCCCGAATATCCCAGCCCAAACCAATGGTTACCATAGAGAGATCGTTCTCGTTTTTTTTGAGACTAATCCCCTGGCCTTTTTTGAGGGTCACTGCCATAAGTTTATCCTTACAAAAATCGCCATTAGCAGGCGGAAAAACAAGAAAAGCATGCAAAGCCAATCCAGCAATCACCTGGCCTTACTCTATAAATCAGTAAAGCCAGGCAAGCCGTAAATTAGCTGGCTGAAATACCAAACTGTGCACACAGAGGACCAAGACCACCCGCAAAACCCTGACCTACCGCTTTGAACTTCCACTCGGCATTGTGGCGATACACTTCACCAAAAATCATGGCGGTTTCGGTACTGTAGTCTTCTGATAAATCAAAGCGCACGATTTCTACATTATTATCCAGATTAACTACCCGCATAAATGCGTCTTTCACCTGACCAAAGTTTTGCTTACGCTTATCTGCCTCGTGAATGGTGACGCACACGGCAATACGTGTGACATCTGCAGGCACTTTTTCCAGATTAATTTTAAGCGCCTCATCATCGCCGTCCCCTGCACCCGTGCGATTATCGCCAGTGTGCTCTACTGAGCCGCAGCTTGATTTCAGCTGATTGTAAAAAATGAAATCAGCATCGCTGCGCACTTTGCCATTGTCGGCCAGCAAAAATGCGGTAGCATCCAGATCGAAATCAGCGCCATCGGTAGAGCGAGCATCCCAACCCAGGCCCAGCAGAATCGACTTCAGGCCCGGCTCGGTTTTAGACAGAGAAACATTGCCGCCTTTGTTTAATGAAATAGCCATTTTTGATCCTTTTTGATTAAAAAAAACATTGCATCTCACAGGGCATAGCCGGCCCTTTTTGAGCAATAAAACCTTCACTTAAAAATAATCTGTTCCATACTGCCTGGCACGTTTTATACAGTCAATATTTTTACAAGCAAAGAAATATAGCACCAAATTTATTACCTTTTAAAGCTTACAAAAACCCTAATAAAATATTGTAAACCTTAGAAATGACAGCGTCTTATATAAAACACGGAATAAGCGCTCATCTTCAAATTTTTGATCGTGAATAGATTGATAAGACGAAATTTCACCTAGCTGGCTAATAACAAAGCGAAATAAACCAGCGCATCCATCCCACACGGCTCTATTTCGTTTGTAAAACCTGCTCTAACTGGTCTAAAAACACCCTTGTTTTAGCAGGCATCAACCGGCGCTCAGGAAAAACCGCCCACGCGGGCACGGCTGGTAAACACCAATCAGGCAAAATGCGCACTAATTTGCCCTCCTGCAAATAGGGCCTAGCAAACGATTCAGTCACCGCCAGCACGCCCATACCCTGACACGCCAAGCGCACCAGTAGCTGAGGCGAATTAATACTGAATTTGGCCACAGGCTGAAAGTGATGCTGTGTTTTACCCTGCTGCAATACCCAGGGCATGGCGCCCCCTTGGCGGCTGAGTACAGCCAGCGTGTCATGCTCGGCAAGTTGCCCTGGATGCTCGGGCAAACCACGCTGAGCAATATATTGTGGCGAGGCATAAAGGCCCGAGCCAAACAAAGCCAGCCGCCGCGCAGACAAATGAGCATCGCTGGGCAGCTCGCCGATTCTGATCGCCAGATCAAAGTTTTCGCCTAGGATATCCACCCTGCGCGGCGAGATATCAATCTCAAAGCGGATCAGCGGATAACGCTTGCTGAAGTCGCTTAAAAAACTATTCATATCCCAGCCCCCCATATCCCCCGGCAAAGAGATCCGCAGTAAGCCGCTTGGCTCTGCCTGCCTGTGCTCTACCAAAGCAACTGCCGCATCCACTTCGCTGGCAATTTGCTGAGCATGATCCAGCACATGCTGGCCAAACTCGGTGAGCATCAGCTTGCGCGTGCTGCGGGTTAACAGCCGCTCGCCCAGTACTGTTTCCATATTGGCAATCCGCCGCGATACGGTTGATTTTGGCAGGCCGATACGCCCGGCCGCTTTGCTAAAACTACCGCACTCCACCACACGGGCAAAAAGCACTAAATCATTTGCTTCAATCTTCATCATCTCTGCCATTGTTCCACCTATGGAACAATACTATCCATTTTATGGTCTTCTGCCCATTTATTGAGGAGGTTACATTAGCGTCATTCCAACGCAGCACAGAAGAGATCAAGCCATGAACATCTTACAAATCAACTCCAGCGCACGCAGCAACGGTGCTTTTTCTACTCAGCTTGCCAATGTGCTGGCTGAAAAACTGCTCGCTGGCAATGCAGGCTCCAAACTGGTGCTGCGTGATTTAGCCACCAACCCGCATCCGGTGCTGGATGAAGCCACATTAGGCGCCTTAATGACCGCCGCTGAAGCACGTAGCACAGAGCAAGCAGCCAGCGTTGCCAAGAACGATGCCCTGATCGCTGAAGTGCAAGCTGCCGACACTTTAATCATCGCCGCGCCGATGTATAACTTTGGCATTACCGCCCAGCTTAAAAACTGGATCGACGCCATTGCCCGCGCTGGCGTCACCTTTAAATATGGCGCCAATGGCCCGGAAGGCTTACTAACAGGCAAACAAGTTTATGTCGTGCTTACCCGTGGCGGCGTACATCGCGGCACCGCAGGCGACACCATCGCCGACTATATGCGCACCGTTTTAGGTTTTTTAGGCATGAAAGATGTGGAATTTATCTACGCCGAAGGCCTGAATATGGGCGATGAAATGCAAAGCAAAGGCATCAGCCAGGCCCATAGCGAGATTGAGCTGGCTGTGGCTTAAGGCTCAGCTCTGAGAAAAAGATTGGGTTTTGTTTGCACACAAATAAATGGAGAGACACCATGAACACCGAACGAGTAAGCCGTCCACGCAGTTTAGAAAAAATCGTACAGGGCCGCGCCGTGATGGAAGGTGCCGGGGTCAAAATTAACCGTGCGCTCACCCAATCTTTGCAACAAAGACTCGACCCCTTTTTAATGCTGGACGCCTTTAAAAGCGACGATCCGCAAGATTATCTAGCCGGTTTTCCAGAGCATCCCCACCGTGGCTTTGAAACTGTCACCTATATGATCGCAGGCAAAATGCGCCACAAAGACAGCGCGGGTCATGAAGGCCTGTTAGAAAACGGCGGGGTGCAATGGATGAGCGCCGCCAGCGGCGTGGTGCATTCCGAAATGCCCGAGCAGGAAAACGGCCGCATGGAAGGCTTTCAGCTGTGGCTTAACCTGCCCGCAACAGAAAAAATGTGCGCACCCTGGTACCAGGATTTTAAAACCGTGCCCAGTGTCATCACCGATGCCGGTGTGGCGGTGCATGTGATCGCAGGCCAAAGCCACGGCACCAAAGGCCTAGTGGAAAAAGCAGCCACCCAGGCACTGTATTTAGATGTGCATCTGCCCGCAGGCAGCGAATTTAGCCAAGCCATCCCGGCCGGACACAATGCCTTTATCTATATTTATCGCGGCGATGTGGCGGTTGAAGGCCGTGCGGTTGGTAGCGAGCAACTGGCCATCTTTGCCAACGATGCGGAGAGCGACGGCATCCGCATCCAAAGCCCCGCCGCCAGCCGCGTATTGCTATTTGCTGGCCAGCCGCTCAAAGAGCCTATCGTGCAATACGGGCCATTTGTGATGAATACGCAGGAGGAGATCTCGCAGGCGGTGATGGATTTTAGGGCGGGGAGATTGGGGCGGTTGTAAGGACAAAGCTGGGCTCTAAAAATGAATAGACCGGCTTAGCCTTGAAGTGAGCTTCAAGGCTAAGCCAATTTTTTCCTAGCTCACCTGCAACGCATCAGTGCTGGCATAGCCATTACGCTGCTCTGCTAACTGCGATGTATATTCAACAAACTCAAACTGAAGATCCTCCCCCAGCATAAAGTAAGCGCTATCCCGATAAGTATCGCGCCCTCCCGCGTGATCCAGCCTAAAACCCGCGTTTTCCAGGTTTTGCATGGTCTGTTTTAAATTCGGTACCACAAAGCCGAGGTGCTTTACGCCGACCAAATGGGTTTTCCAGCTTGGCCCTTCCCCGGTTCCACCACTTTGCAAGGCGATATAGGCAAAATCATCGCCGATATGCAGCCAGTCGATTTCCGCCCCAAACCAGTCCATTTTGCCTCTGCCGCGGATTTTCCAACTGGGGATAGCGATTTGTATAAAACGCACGGCCCTGTCCAGATCACTCACGGTGATATTGGCATGCTCCAGATACGCTTGTTCCATGATGCTCACTCCTGATTAATTTAAATGCCATACCACTATGCAAGTTAAAGTAAACTTTAAGTCAAGCCTGTTTTGGAGCATTTTTCATGACCACTCTGATTTCTATCGGCACTCTGGCTAAACGCTCAGGTGTGAAAGCCAGTGCACTGCGTTTTTACGAGAGCAAGGGCTTAATCAGCAGCGTGCGCAGCAATGGGCAAACCCGGCAGTTTCCAAGAGAAGTGCTGCGCAGGGTCGCTTTTATTCGCGTCGCGCAAAATGTGGGGCTAAGTCTTGAGGACATCGCCACCGCTCTCGCCTCTCTGCCGCAGCAAAGAACACCAACGCTTGAGGACTGGGCGCAGCTTTCAGAATCCTGGCGACCGATGCTGCAAGCAAAGATAGACGCGCTAAGCGCACTGCAAACACAATTAGATTCATGCATAGGCTGTGGCTGTTTATCACTACAAAAATGCAAGCTTTATAACCACGACGACCAAGCCCGCCATCTTGGCACCGGGCCACGATTTTTAATGGGAGATCATGCTGCTGATTTGGCTCTGAAGGAGTAAAGGCATTTTAGCTTACGGATAACACTCTGTTTTTTAACATTTCCAACAAATTCTCCGGAAAAACAATCTCGTCTGTCAGCGCTAGCTCCTCTGGCGTCCACCAGCGGTGTTGCTTCATCACTTCCATTTCCAATTCACTCCAAAGCGCACGACTAGGAGCAACTTTATCCATTCGCACAATAAAATATCGCTCATCCGAAACCACAGATTCGCCATCCGGCAATTTCATCATAAATTCCAGCTGGGCAATTTCCTGGCTAATTGAGTACTTGTGCGGACCAATTTCTTCAGCAAATTCCCGCGCAGCAGCTTCTGCAAAACTCTCATTATCTTCAACGCCCCCTCCAGGGGTGGCCCAATAGGACTTCCCTGCCAAAGCTCCCTTTGTAAAAACAAAGTGAAATAATAAAATATGATTTTCTGGTGACAACACCAGTAAACGTGCAGATGGGCGACGCCGCATTGGGTAAATCCAAATAGTGGTATGTTGATTAACTCAATTCACTGCAGATTAAACAGCCCATTGGGGCTGTAATGATGCGCTGAGTCCCCGTATTCCATTCAAATGTCTTTATTCGCAGGGCAATCATAAAACGAATCACATCATCAAACTGAAACCCCTCGCTGGCAAATCCGCCCAATTTACATTTCACCTCAGCACGCCCAGCTATAAAACCCGCTAAAATAGCGCCCTCACTTTGCACAAAGCGCTTCGATGAACCGCACGGCCTTACTTATTCCGCACTTTAATAATCCACAGGGCCTTGCTGCGTCTTTGGCCTCTATCGGGGCACACGAGCAGATTGATGCATTTATTGTGGACGATGGCAGTAGCAGGCAGCGTATTGATGAAGCGGCTTGTGCAAAAGTCTGGCGGGCGGATGGCGAGTTGCACTTTATTTATTTGCCGCACAATCAGGGCATCGAGCATGCGCTCAATACCGGCCTGCAAGCGATTATTGAAGCGGAATATGAATATATTGCCCGCTTAGATTGCGATGACCTGTGCGCGCCGGAGCGCTTTGCCAAACAAATCGCTTTTTTAGACAGCCACCCGGATCTGTATTTATTAGGCAGCGCGGTGATGTTTTTTGATGCCAGCGGCGATCGTTTTACGATTAATCAGCCTCAGAAGCACAATGAAATCCTGCGCCAGATGCACGACGACAATGCCTTTACTCACCCCTCAGTGATGTTCAGAGCGGCGGGAGTAAAAGCGCTGGGGCTTTATCCAACTGACTGTAAAGCTGCAGAAGACTTTGCGTATTTCTGGCGCTTTGTGGCGCATTATCAAACGGCTAATCTGGCCGAGGTGCTGACCCGCAGCGAGTACAACGACGCGGGCATTTCCATGAGCCGCCGCCGCCAGCAGCAGGCGATGCGCATCAAGCTGCTGTGGCGTTATTTTGATTACACCCCACGATCTTTGGTAAAAATCAGCAAAGCCTGCTTATCATTTGCCCTACCCGTCAGCTTCACCCGTAAAATCAAACGCCTGCTGGGAATGGGGAAGTGGGATTAAACAGCAAGAAAATCCCCCTCAATCCCCCTTTTACAAAGGGGGAAGCTACAGCGTTAATGCCACGCTAAATGGCCAAAGCGCCCCACTCGGGACATTAGCATTTGCATTAGTTTGATGTACCAGTTCCCCCCTTTGAAAAAGGGGGGCTAGGGGGGATTTAGCAAGCTCCACCCGCCCTACAATGGTTAATTTAAACGCGAAGCCGCACTCGCAAAAAACAGAAGCACACATGACACGCCTTATTTTACTGATACCGCATTTTAATAATCCTGCCGGGCTGATTAAATCCTTAGCCTCCATCGGCCCCAATGAACAATGCGATGTGCTGGTGGTGGACGATGGCAGCACGCGTGCGCCAATTGAGCATACGGCGGCCAGAAATGCGTTTAAGGCACAGGGCGAGCTGCGGTTTTTAAATTTGCCGGTCAATCGGGGGATTGAGCATGCACTTAATTCTGGCCTGAGTTGGATTAGCGCCCGTGGCTACGAGCTGATTGCACGTCTCGATTGTGGAGATGAAAACCTGCCCGATCGCCTAGCAAAACAAATCGCTTTTTTAGACAGTCACCCCGATGTGATGCTGGTCGGCGGCGCGGCCAGTTTTGTCGATCAGGCAGGGGCCGAGCAATTTGTGCTGCGCCACCCCAGTGAGCACGCGGCCATTACCCAGACAATGCGTAATAACTCAGCTTTTATTCATCCGGCTGTGATGTTCAGAACGGCCGCTTTGGACAGCACTGGCCTCTATCCACTGGATATGCCAGCCGCAGAAGACTACGCCTTGTTTAGCGAATTCACTCGCCAGTTTAAAGTGGCCAACCTGCCCGATGTGATGATCCGCTACGAGCTAGACCCGAATGGCATTTCGCTGAGTAAACGCCGCCAGCAGCTCACATCCCGCCTAGCGGTGCAAAAAAAATACAACGATAACAGCCTAGCCGCCTTAGTTGGTATGGGCAGAACGCAGCTTTTACTCTTATTGCCCTACTCTCTGGTGTTTAAGCTCAAATCAATATTAAGAGCAAAAAAAGCATGAGCCTAATCCCCGTACAACCCACCGCTAAAATTGTGCATATCGTCGAAGCCTTTGGCGCAGGCACGCTGTCTATGGTGTCGGCAATGGCCAATGCGCAGGCCAAAGATGGCCATAGCGTCACCATTATTCATTCGGTACGTGAAGAAACGCCGGACAACTGGCGCGCGCTGTTTGTCGATGCCATCCGCTTTATTCAACTGCCTATGGTGCGCGCCATTAACCCCGCCGCCGACTGGCGAGCTGGCCGAGCGCTTTATCATTGGCTGCGTGAGTTAAAGCCAGATGTGGTGCATATGCATTCATCCAAGGCCGGTGCGCTGGGGCGGATTGTTAGTTTATTTATTCGTGGGAAATCTGCGCCAAAGTGGTTTTTCTCACCCCATGGTTTATCGTTTTTGCAGCGGGCTGAAGGGCGATTAAAAAACACCATTTTTCTGACCGTCGAAAAAATCCTCTCGGAAATCCCCACCACCTTTATCGCCTGCTCACCTTCCGAAGGCGCAGAAATTCGCCGTTATCTCAGCCGTAATGTGATGGTGGTGAATAACGCGGTTGATCTGGCAGCCATCCACCCCGCTAAGGGGAATCAAGATATCGTGCGCATTGGCACCGTAGGCCGAGTCACCCTGGCCCGTAACCCTGAGCTATTTGCAAAGATTGCCAGCCAAGTGGCCCAGCCCGGCGTCGAATTTGTGTGGATAGGCGGCGGTGATGTGGCTTCAGAAAAAAACCTGAAAAATGCCAATGTAAAACTCAGTGGTTGGGTAGATCGCAGCCAAGCTTTAGAGCAGTTGGCCAGCCTAGATATTTATATCCAAACCTCTCGCTGGGAAGGCCTGCCCGTCGCCGTGATCGAAGCCATGGCCGCCGGCCTGCCCGTATTAGCAACCAATGTGGTCGGCAATAAAGATTTAGTGATTGATGGTGAAAATGGCTATCTCTGCGAAAACAGCAGCGATTTTGTAAAACACCTCAATACACTGATCGAAGACCGCAGCGCCCGCCAAAAACTTGGCGCGCAGGCAAGGCAGTTTGCCGAGGCGAATTACTCGCTGGATAAGATGATGGCGAGTCTTTATAAGGCTTATGGAATTTCACCTTAGATGTTATGTAGAAACCATTTTAGTGCCTTCGGCACATTGTCTTTGGTGCGGGAGCCCCCGCGTGGGCCTTCCTTTCTTGCGTGGCCAAGAAACGAAGCCAAAGAAGGCCACCCCGGCGTCTGCGCCCCGCTGCGCGGGGTTCCCTCTCTGCGGACAACCGGCATGGCGTCGATTCAACTCGCTTCGCTCAAACACGAATCGACGACTTCCCCATGCCCCTTGTTCCTCGATCGGCTGGTCTCAGGGGGGAGACAACACCAACGCCACGATTTTTCAAACGAGCAAAATACTCTGAAACCTTAAAGAATCGATACCCCCTAAGAAAAACGAGTCAAACTGTGTTCCACGTGTACTCTAAAGGCTCTGTGCCTACAGATCTTTGCTTTAAACATCAGGAAGTAAAATGAATAAGCATTTACAAGCCGAAAGAGCCAAGCCCTTACTGGCGCTGGCCGATTTTGCTGCGCTCACCGCGTCTTTTTGTGCGGCGCTGGCCATGCTGAGTTTTTTCCGTCACCAAAGAATTGGTGGCGATTTTGCCGCCTGGTGGTGGTGGGAAGGCTCGCAGCAAAGCACGGCCTTTTTGTTTTTAGCCGTACTCACCGTCGGTAATTTCTGGTGGCGGGGCCATTACAGCCTGCGCCTGCCGTTTTGGGATGAGCTACTGGAAATCCTGCGCGCCCTGCTGCTGGCTGCGCTGTTAAACGGCATGCTGGTACTACTAGGTAAATTCACGGTATCGCGCTTTTTATGGCCAATGTCTTGGAGCCTAGCGCTGCTGCTCTTGCCGCTTTTACGCTCGCAAATGAAAAACTGGCTGCTGTCTAAAAAACTCTGGCAGCTGCCAACGGTCATTATCGGTGCCAGCAGCAATGCCATCGATGCCTGCCGCGCCATGCATAGCGAGCGTCAGCTGGGTTTTGAAGTACAAGCCTTTTTATCCATCAATAAAAACGATCCTGCCGAACTGACGATTGATGGCCAAGCCCGGCCAGTGATTCAGCTCGAGGAAACCGGGCTGCTTTCATGGCTGGATAATAATAATCGCCCCCATGTGGTAGTGGCCGTGGATGAAGACGAGCTACGCCGCCTTGGCCCACAAATTGAGCTGCTCTCGCTTAAATATAAAGATATGCACATCATTCCGCCGATTGCTGGCTTGCCGCTGTTTGGCGTAGTGCCGCACCATTTTTTTAGTCATGAAGTGCTGTTGCTGCGCGTGCGCAATAATCTGTCGGTTAAATCACTCACCACCTTAAAACGCGCTTTCGATTTATTTGGTGCCAGCGTGGGCCTGCTGCTGCTTTCGCCTCTCTTAGCCTATGTGGCGATTCAGATTAAACGCCAGGGCGGCCCTGGCAGCATCTTTTTTGGCCATGTCCGTGTCGGCATTAACGGCAAGCCGTTTAAGTGCTGGAAATTCCGCACCATGGTTTCCAACAGCCAAGAGGTATTGGAAAAGCTGCTTGCCAGCAGCAGCGAGGCACGTGCCGAGTGGGATAAAGACTTTAAGCTTAAAAATGATCCGCGCATCACACCAATAGGCGAGTTTTTAAGAAAAACCAGCCTCGATGAAATCCCGCAGCTGTGGAATGTGATCAAAGGTGAAATGAGCTTAGTCGGCCCGCGCCCTATTATTACTGCTGAACTAGAGCGCTATGGCGATCACGTTGATTTCTATCTAGAAGCGCGCCCCGGCCTGACGGGGCTGTGGCAGGTATCGGGCCGCAACGACACCACTTATGCCGAACGCGTGGCGCTGGATGCTTGGTATGTAAAAAACTGGAATCTTTGGTACGACGTGGCAATTGTCTGCAAAACCATCAAAACCGTGGCGACCGGGCGCGGGGCTTATTAAAAAAACCCAAGGGCGTGCCCTGATTGCTGAGTGGTAAAAGACCGTCACACGCAGCACTTAGAAGTACGCCCCACTGCTCTTTCTACATTTTAAATCCATACCTCAACACCAGAAAATCAGCACCATAATTAGGCGTTTTAATATCACCATTTGAGTGGTGCTGATACAACAATGTTAAATCTTGTGACCTGCGCTCGCCAAAACGCACCCCAGCCCCCAGCTGTTCGCCAAATTGAAAAGCCGTGCTGAAGGGCCCCCGTTTGGCGTAATCTGTGCGCGAAAACACATGCCCGCCCACCCCTGCCTCTACAAACCACTGTAAGCCCTGATCAGCAGCAGCCCACTCATAGCGCAGCTCGGGTGTAATAAATAATTCACCGGTATTTAGATCATCACCGCGCCATAAACCCGCCCCCAAAGCCAATCCGGAGCTCAGCTTCCCGGTTTTTGTCTCATACCATGACCATGGTAAATCCGTGCGCCACGCCACTCTGAATAAATGGTGCTGCTCCACATGCTTAGGTTGCATGCCCTGCCCGGCGCTAACTTGCCACTCAAACGCCTCTGCACCAGCCACTGCAAACAAAATGCAGGTCAGGCAAAACCGGATGACAAATGCAAACATAGCGAGGCTCCTTATCGGTGGCGTCTTTACAATATAGACACAGCAATCCTTTTATATTTTTCTAGCTGACGTTATCCTTTGTGCAAAGCACATCATTTTTTTAGGAATACCATGCAAGCCGATGAGTTCGTCCAGTCATTCCGCCTGGCCGCCCCTTATATTCACGCCTTCCGTGGCCGCACATTTGTTATTGCCTTAGGGGGAGAAGTCGTCCGGGATGGCAAATTTGCCACCATTACCCATGACATCAATTTGCTGACCAGCCTTGGCGTGCGCCTAGTTGTAGTGCATGGCGCAAGGCCGCAAATTGAAGCCCGCACTGCAGAGCGTGGTTTAGAAACACGTTATCATCACGGCTTACGCGTAACCGATTTACCCACACTGGAATGTGTTATTCAGGCGGTAGGCCAGGTCAGAGTAGAAATCGAATCATGGTTATCTATGGGTCTGGCGAACTCTCCCATGGCCAATGCAGATATCCGCGTTTCTGCGGGTAACTTTATTACCGCGCAGCCTATGGGTATCCGTGATGGCTTAGACCTGATGTATACCGGCGAAGTGCGCAAGGTGGACACCACGGCCATCCGCTATCGCCTTGATGATGGTGAGCTGGTCTTGCTGTCTACCTTAGGCTACTCACCAACAGGCGAAGTTTTCAATGTGCCGCTCGAAGATGTGGCCACCAGCGCGGCCATTGCCTTGCGCGCCGACAAGCTGATCTTTTTATTGGGCCAGCAGGGTGTGGAAGATTTAGCCGGCGAGCTGCTTACAGAGCTAACCGCTTTACAGGCCGATCAGTTTCTCAGCACCCATCCGCATCCACATGAAGACATCCGGCTTTATCTGCCCTGTGCCATTAAGGCAGTAAGAAGCGGGGTAGCGCGGGCGCATCTGGTCAGCCATCATGTAGATGGCGCTTTGCTGAAAGAATTGTTTACCCATGATGGGATAGGCACCATGGTTTCCCGTGATTCGCTGGAAACCATGCGAGAGGCCACGATTGATGATGTAGGCGGTGTATTGGCGCTGATCGAGCCACTGGAAGACGATGGTGTGCTGGTTAAACGAGGGCGTGAGCTGCTGGAGCGTGAAATCCACCGCTATTCGGTACTGGAGCACGACAGCAAAATTGTCGGTTGCGTAGCGATGTATCCATTTCCTAAAAGCCATATGGCAGAAATGGCTTGCCTGGTGATTCATCCGGACTATCGTGATGCCAATCGGGGTGAACAATTATTGAAGCATATAGAGCAACACGCTAGAAGCCTAGGCGTACGCGAATTATTTGTATTAACAACACGCACCGCACATTGGTTTGTAGAACGGGGATTTGCACTGGCTACCGTTGATGCATTACCAATAGAAAGAAAGCAGCTCTACAATTACCAAAGAAGATCTAAAGTATTTATTAAACAGCTGCGTAACTAAACGCTATTGTGTAAATTAAATATACGATATTTCTATTACTGATTATTATTGATCATGTGACACTGCCAAAAACACCTCTTTTTGGCAGTGTTTAATTTGATAAAGATGCTTTAGCAAAGAAAGCGATCAGACGTCATCTTCGGTACGACGCGTCTGACCCTAAATTAAGCAATCATTTCACGACAGGTTTGCATGGCATCGCTTCCGTTTTTTAATTCGCTTCGCACACGTTTAATCGTGGTCAGCACGCTGGTGCAATGTACGATTTTAGCCATTCTTCTACTCAATACCTCGAGAATATGGTCAGAAATGGCCACACACGCCACCGAAGTGCGTGTTCAAGAATTATCCCGCCTGCTAAATGCAGCTTTTGCCACGCCTTTATCCACAGGCAATCTGGCCCAGGCCGCTGATTTACTGGAAGGTATTCGCACGGCAGAAGGCATTGATTACATTATTCTGCTCAATAATAAAAAACAAATCATTGCCGCAAGAGGCTGGGATATTGCTCACCCGCTGCCCCCTGTTGATAAACTATCACTGGAAAAAAACCTGCCTGCGCTCATCCATGCGGCCACCCCGATTGAATTTGCTGGCGAGCCCTATGGCGAATTGCGCTTTGGTATTTCCACCGAGATTATGCGCGGTGGAGTCAATCAATTACTGATGCAAAACGCCATTACCATGGTGGTGGGCATTTTACTTTCCGCACTGATGATGGGGCTTTTTGGCATTTGGCTCAGCCGCCATATTCACCGGCTGATTAAAGCCGCAGAAAACGCAGCCCAAGGTAATTACAATAATGTTGCCCCCATCCCGCACGGGCAAGACGAAATCAGCCAGCTTACCCGTCGCTTTAATGAAATGACCAGTTTAATTAAAGAGCGGATCGATTCGCTGGTCATGAATGAAGAGAAATTCCATACCATTGCCAACTACACCCACAGTACCGAGCTATGGCTATCCCCCGAGGAAGGCCGGCTGGTATGGATTAATGATTCGGTGACCCGGCTTTCCGGCTACTCAGTGAATGAATGCATGCTGCTGGGTGATTTTCCTTTATCGCTCACCATGCCGGAAGAGCGCTCCCGCGTTACAGAAACGCTTAAACAGGCACTTGAGCACCGCAGCGTGATCCAAGATTTTGAATTCAGAGCCGTTCGCCGGGATGGCCAGCCATTCTGGGCCTCGGTATCCTGGCAGCCGATTTACGATTCCAATGAAAATTATTTAGGCCTGCGCGCCAGTATCCGTGATAACAGCGAGCTAAAAGAAGACCGGTTGTCACTGCGCAAAGCCGTGATCGAACTGCGCCAGATTCAATCACTAGGGCAAAGCTATTTATCCCGTGCGGAGTCTGAGCGTGCACGGCTGACCGCCTTACTCTCCGCCATGCGCTTTGGTGTGCTGTTTGTCGATAACGACAACCGTGTGGTGTTTCATAACCCGGCTTTCTGTGATTTATGGGGGCTGGGGCCCGGTAATCAGCTGCCCGGCAAGCCCATTGGGCAGATTCTGCAAATCGCAGAAAACCGCCCTGCACTTGGCGATATTATTGCCAATTATCTGGAAGAGCTGGCGCTATCAGACGATAAAGTCGATTTTGGCGAGCTCAGCATGAACGATGGCCGGGTCATTACCCAGCATGGCTTCAGGGTACTGGACAGCCAAGGCACGGCGAATGGCCGGATGTGGATTTACGAAGATGTGACCCAGCAGCGCGAGCTGTCCGAGCATATGATCAAGCTGGCCGAGCGCGACGCCCTCACTGGCCTCTATAACCGCCATCGCTTTCAGCAGGAGCTGGATCGCATGGTATCCGAAGCCGATCGCAAACAAAGCGCCATGGCCTTGGTTTTCTTTGATCTGGACGAGTTTAAACACGTCAACGACACCTTTGGACACGGCGTGGGTGATGATTTACTGAAATGTATCGCCCAAACCATCGGCACTCAAGTGCGCCGCCATGAAGTGTTTTCGCGTCTTGGCGGTGATGAATTTGCGATATTAGTGCCCGATTGCAATGAGTTTGAAGTCAGTAAGCTAGCCGAGCGCATTGTCAGCTCCATCTCGCAGATTCCGTTTACGGTTGAAGGCCACGTATTGCGCCCTTCTTCATCGGTGGGCGTGGCGTTGTTCCCCAATCACGCCAGCAACTCACTGGAGCTGGTCGCCCATGCGGATTCGGCCATGTATCAGGCCAAGTCGGCAGGTAAATCCACTTGGCGCATGTATCGCCAGGATGCTGATCCATCCAGATCAGCCATTACCCGGCTTTCATGGAAAGACCGTATTACTGAGGCATTGGAAAACAATGGCTTAGAGCTGCATTTCCAGGGAATTTACTATCCCAGAACCCGTAAACTTGCGCATTTAGAAGCGCTGGTCCGGATGAAGGATATGCAAAAACCTGATGAAATCATTATGCCAGGGCTGTTTATTCCCCATGCAGAAAAAACCGGTAAGATTATTGATATTGATCGCTGGGTGATACGCACCACCATTGAACTGCTCGGCAAAAAAGCCAATATTCCATCTATTGCCATTAATATCTCCGGCCGCTCTTTTGACGAGCCGGAAATGCCGGAATACATCAGTCAGCAGCTCAAGCTGCATAAAGTAAACCCAGCCCGATTATTAGTTGAATTAACCGAAACAGCCGCCGTTTCAGACATCCGCGATGCAGAGCGTTTTATTGATGCATTGCGCGCCACCGGCTGCACCGTATGCCTTGATGACTTTGGTACGGGTTTTGCGTCCTTTGCCTATTTAAAACAGCTGAAAGCCGACGTGCTTAAAATTGACGGCTTTTTTATTAAAGACTTAATCAGCGATCACGACAGCCAGGTCTTTGTGCGCGGCATGGTGAGTATGGCCCATGAAATGGGCAAAACAACCATTGCCGAGTTTGTAGAAAACGAAGCCATTTTTAATATGCTGATTGAATTGGGAATTGATCAGGTGCAAGGCTATTACCTGGATAAACCGATGAAAGATCATCCGGGATTGAATATTATTTAACGAATGTTATGCAGAGATCTTCTTTTTAGTGCCTTCGGCACGTTGATTTAGGTGCGGCATCCCGCAAACTATATGATTTTTGTGTGGCCAAGAAACGAAGCCAAGCCACAACCCCAATAACACGAAGGCCCCTCCTACGGTCCAATCGAGTCGGCGGCGGGTGGGATTGGCTCGCTCCCAAGCGATCCCCCGCCCCGCTTGTTCGGAGCTTCAGTGTTTCAATGGGAAATTTAAGCCCCGTGCTACTTACTGCGATACGAATCATAATTGCGGAGTTTTAAAAATCCTTAAACGATGCAAAATAACTTAATTCACAATTTGTTTTGCTCCGTGAAACGCCGTGTTCTCTGTGACCTCCGTGTTTCAAGATTTAGGTTTGGCTAAGTAATATCAGTGAATTATTTAATGAGTCTTCCGTACAAGGAATAACCCCATGAGTATGCCCATCTGGCTCACCTTTATTGCCACCACTTTTTTTATTTCGGCCACACCCGGCCCGAATATGCTGCTGATGCTGTCGCACGGCACACGTTATGGCTGGCAGGCGACGCTGGCGACCATGAGTGGTGCACTAGCAGGTTTGTGTTTATTGTTTGCGCTCTCGGCCTTTGGTATGGCCACTATTCTGGCGACATCTGCCACGCTGTTTTTGATTTTTAAATTAGCCGGTGCGGTGTATTTAATTTATTTGGGCTGGCAATGTTTTAAAGCCGGAAACAACTTAGAAATGCCCAATGCTTCTGCCGATTCTGCAGCAAGGCGCTTTCGTCTGGGATTAACTGTGGCGCTATCAAACCCTAAGGCTATTTTATTTGCCGGTGCTTTTTTGCCGCAATTTATCAACACCGCACAACCGCAAGCGGGGCAATGGGCTATTTTGCTGGGCAGCTTTTTTATCATCGAAGCAGGCTGGCAAGTGGCCTACGCAGCAGGCGGCGCAAGGCTGGGCAACTGGCTGCAAGGCCCAAACCGCATCAAGCGCTTTAACCAAGGCTGCGGTGCGGCTTTCTTTGCCGTGGGTGGATTACTGGCAACGGCGCAGCGCTGATCAGCGGTCAGGAGCCAGGAGTCAGGAGTCAGGAGTCAGAACGGTGCGCAAGAAAACCACCTTGCGCACCCTGTATAGACCGGAGACATAGGTAACACACGTGCGGACACATGGGTAACACATTTTAGTTGTTTAACTGCAAGGTATTCAAATCGATTCTTCCGAAGTGCTGATGGCAAAAATAGAGGTCAAACACCCCGTCGTTCAGACTATCTGCACGCAGTGCAATAGGTAAACGATGTAAGGCACTAGACACTTTAAATTTATGATTTTGTAATTTTACTTCGCCGCCCCAACCCACAGTAATGACTTGATCGTTGGGGCCGTATTCAATTTCAGGCAAAGCAGAAGGCATGGCAATTAAGCTCGGTTTATAGCGGGTAATCGGTGTGGCTAGCCCTAAGGCTTCATGCGGGCGCTGCTCGTTATAGACCGTGCGCCAGTCGTTAAATGCATGCTGAACATGGGCTAAATCGCGAAATGCCCGGCCATTTAATACTTCTGCTTTTAGCGTGCGATGAAAGCGCTCTTCTTTGCCATTGGTTTGCGGATGCCCTGGGCGGCTATGGCTAACATGGATACCCAAGCGGATCAGCCAGATAGATAACTGGCTGATGCCATGGCTGGCATCACTGGGGCTTCCCCATGGAGAACCGTTGTCAGCGTTGATACGAGCAGGCAAGCCATAGCGAAGAAATACATCCGTTAAGTGAGTCTGGACAATGGCTGCCGTGGTTTGACCACAAGCAGTTAAGGTGAGATTAAAGCGAGAATGGTCGTCCAATAAAGTGAGGGGAAAGCACATTTGCTGAGCCGTATTGAAGTTCCCTTTGAAGTCGATCTGCCATAAAGCATTCGGCTGATCATGCTCAAAACGTAGCCAGTGTTGGGCTTGCTCACTCGCCTTGGCGCAAATTAAGCCATGGCGATGCAGAATATTGGTGATGGTGCTTGGCGCAGGAACATCCACATGCCCCAGCTCCAACAGCCTTCGATGGCGTTTGCGCCCTCCCCAAACAGGGTGCTTCTGGCGCAGGTCTACAACGAGGGCTTCAATCTCTGCGGTGGTCAGTGTTGGCGATGATTTGGGGCGGCGAGATCGATCTTGAAAACCTTCTTGGGGGGTATCCAGATAGCGCTGCCGCCACTTGTAACCTGTTTTAGTTGAGATGCCGAAACGCTGGCAAAGCGCTTTAAAATTACAGTTATCTTGCAGTGTAAGGAGTACAAATTCTGAGCGAATAGACATGATATTCACGGGCATCCAAGGCATGGTAAGTAGGCATCCCAAGCGGTTAAAAACACCGCCAAAGTGTTACCTATGTCCTCGTACAAGTGTTACCCATGTCTATGGTCTATACAGCACCCTATAAAAACTAAACCCCGTAACGCTCGCTCACCACACGCTCAAAGTCCGCAAACATTTGCGTGTCTGATTGCGTGTTATCTGCCAATAGCTCCGCACCGTGCACAATGCGAATATGTGCATCCAGATTGTTAAGCGGTGATTCCGGGTAAACCCGACTTGCTGCTGAATTAATCTGCGCCAGCGCATCAGCCCATGCCGCTTCCACCGTTTGATTGCATGCATCGGCTAAATACTTGGCATTAAAAGCTTCACCCGTCAGGCTGACTAAAGTGGCATTGTGATTGATGCTGTTACCCGGTGCCCAGTAATGCTTAGCCAGTAAGGGGCCAATTTCAGGGTTATCGGTAAGATAGCCATACTCACGCTCAAAGAATGCGCGGGTCTGATAAACCGCCATATTGGCCAGTAAATAGCCGTGATAAGCCGCTGCAGATTCCTGGTTTAACAGATGAGGAATCGCCAAGAGTGGTCGGCCAGCCAGCTCAAAGCCCAAGATTTGCATTTCAAACTTACGCGCCAATGCCAGCGCATTCTCTGCGGTCAGATCGCTATCGCTGAGCAGATACAAGGCGCGTTCAAAATAAGGCACGACCAGAATATTGCGCTCGTTCAGCGCAGCAAAGGGCTGGCTTTTTTCGATTCGCGCTTTAATCAAATCATCCGGTACGGCTTCACCAGCCGCATTTTTAGCGTAGCGCTTCAGCCAGTCTGCATCTTCCAGCAGGCTGTCGCAAAACATGGATTGCGTTTCAGCATATGCCATGGAAGTCGGTGCGAATTCTTGTGAAAAACAAGGTGAATTTTGTGTCACATTGGCAAAGTGTGCCGCATGACCACCTTCGTGGAACAGCGTATTGATTGCGCGGGCACCGCTCCCTACCTGATCGGGTTTGGCTTCGGCTGTAAAGTTAATCTGCCCGGCTACCCAACGGCCATCCGCTTCAAAAAAAGATGGAATCGGGCCATGGCAAAAGCCATTTTGGTACTTACCCTTACGCTCCAGCAAATCCAACTGCATGGTAGCACCACGGTAAGAGATACCCAGCTTGCGAAAGCTTTCTACCCAGCGCTCAAGCCCTTTCGCAAAAGGCAGGTAAGGATCCATCTGACGGGCAACATCACCACTGATGGTGTAACGGAAATTCCAAGGCAACAGCGCGTTTTTACCATGCTGCTGTGCCAGCTCCTGTAAGCCACGCTGATTGGCTTCGCGGGTACGCAGTTCAAAATCATCCAGAATGGCAAATAATTCTTCAACCGACATCTGCTCATTCTTACGCACTTTATACGCAAAATAATCAGGAAAACCCTGTGCACGGGCAAAGGCATTGCGCTGCTTCACAATCTCTAAAAAGCCGTTTTCCAGCACCCAGTGCTCAAGCCCTGCCATTGCATCAAACGAGCTTTTACGCGCCGCTTCAGATGGATTAGTCGACATATTGGTCGCCAGCGTGCTTTGTGTGGCCTCCTCGCGCTCGCCTTTCTCGTTGATATGCGTTTGCACATAATCGCGCTTTTTCGCAAATAATGCGGCTTCCTGAGCAATCAGCTGGCTCATTAAAGTGCGTGCTTCATCGCTATCGATAATATTGCTTTCAAACAATGCCAGCCAGCCTTGCAGGCCATGCTTCAGCTCAGCAGCATCGGTCGTTTTTAAACGTGCCAGTGCATCACGCACTTCAGCCAGCTTTACCGGATCAGAAATAAAATTCTTATACGCTTCTTCTGCCCTAGCAAAGCCATCATGGTCGTCAGAAACGGCCATATAGGTATCCCAAAACAAATCTTCTTTGGTTTTATGAACGGCAAGATAATCGCGATTGAGTGCGGCAAATAGCTGACGTGCTGCTTCCAAGGTGCTCTCCGGTGACTTATATAAGTTGGCAAATGCCTTATGCCAAGTAAATTACATGAGGCAGAAGAAGTGTGCAAATTTACTATTTTTCACAGCATTTAATTTCAGCACTTCGCAACACTTGATCATTTTCCTGCGTAAAGCCAGCGCCCGCGCTTTGCAAGATCGCCCAGCTTGGAAATACTTAAATCAACCACGCCTGCCCCATAGCTGCGCGGGTTAATCCAGACTGTTTTCATGCCCAGCTGTTTCGCCGTTTTAAGATTTTCTAGGGTGTCTTCCACCAGAATGCAGCGGCGCGGGTCCAGCTTAAAACGTGCAAGTAACTTGCGATAAGCTGAAATCTGCGGCTTGGGAATCAGATCAACATCTTCTACGCTCACCACGGCACTGAAACAATCATCGATTCCCAACGCCAGTAGCATCGCCATCGCGTAATGCCGAGGGCCATTTGTAAAAAGCAGCTTCTCGCCTGGCAGACTTCTTATCGCTACGGATAAACCAGGCATGGGATGCACGATTCTCAGCAGCTCATTAAGGGGATGAGATAAAAGCAAAAAATGCCGTGGATTAATGTGCGGGTGGTGACGACGCAGCCCCAGCATTGTCGCTCCATAACGCAACCAATAATCAACACGTAAATCTGTAGCCGCCTGCTCACTCAATTGTAAGTGGTGGGCAAGATAAGCCGTCATGGCCCGGTTGATCACCGGGAAAGCATGCAAATCGGCATTGTGTAAGGTGTTATCGAGGTCAAAAATCCAGACGGGTTTCATTATTTCAGCGTAAAAAAAGACCAGCCTTGCTGGTCTTGCGGGTGGCTGAGCAGGCCGCTCAGGAATGGATATAGTGCTCCAGCTGGGCAATCGTAAATTTTTGCTCTTCGATAATTTCCCGGACCAGATCACCAATCGATAACACACCTAATACTTTGTCACCATCTAAAACGGGTAAGTGGCGAATACGCTTTTCACTCATGATGGCCATACATTCGTCAACGGTAGCCGTTGGCGGCACACAGAGTAATTTACGCGTCATAATTTCTGATACCGGCGTTCCTGCCGACGTTTTACCCATCAAAATCACTTTTCTGGCGTAATCACGCTCTGAAAAGATCCCAACCAGATGGTTTTCTTCCATCACCAGCAATGCACCAATATTTTTTTCTGCAAGCACCTGTAAAGCCTGATAGACCGAAGCTTGCGGAGTAACTGACAAAATATTATCTATGGCTTTTTCTGCGAGCAGCTGGCGTGCTGTTTTCATACGAGCATCTCCCTGATGGCTTTGAACTCTAACTTTAGTAGGCCAAACGTAACATGCAAGGAAGACGTAGATTACTTTTCACAATAAAACAAGATCAACAAACATAAAGCCCAGCCGGGACAGCAGAGTGCACAAAAAACCTCTCTGCTCCGGCCGGGTTGATCACCAACGTTTATTTAGCGCGAATCATCGTGCCCACGCCCTGCTCGGTCAGCACTTCCAACAGCAGTGCATGTTTTACACGGCCATCAATAATATGCACCGCGTTCACGCCACTCTTGGCCGCATCCAGCGCAGAAGAGATTTTTGGCAACATACCACCAGAAATCGTACCATCTGCAAACAGCTCGTCGATACGTTGAGCAGATAGCTTCGTAAGCAGATTGCCTTCCTTATCGAGTACGCCAGGGGTATTGGTCATCATGATCAGTTTTTCAGCGTGCAGCACTTCTGCCAGCTTGCCTGCCACCAGATCAGCATTGATATTATAGCTTTCGCCATTTCTGTCCACGCCAATCGGCGCGATCACAGGGATAAAATCGCCCGCATCAAGGTGGGCCACGATGGTTGGATCGATCGATTCGATTTCCCCTACCTGGCCAATATCCAGCAGCTCATCCGTACTGTCTTTCAAAAACATTTTGCGGGCTTTAATAAAGTGCCCGTCCTGGCCGGTTAAACCAACAGCCTTACCGCCATGCTTATTAATCAGGGAAACAATTTCTTTGTTGACGTGGCCACCCAAGACCATTTCAACCACATCCATGGTTTCGGCATCGGTGACACGCATGCCTTGGATGAACTCCCCTTTTTTGCCGATACGATCAAGCAATTCATTAATTTGCGGGCCACCACCGTGTACCACAACGGGGTTCATGCCCACTAATTTAAGCAGCACCACATCGCTGGCAAACCCTTCTTTTAACTCGGGTTCGGTCATCGCATTACCACCGTATTTGATGACGATGGTCTTATCAAAAAAACGCTGAATATAAGGCAAGGCTTCCGAAAGAATTTCGGCTTTTTCTTGCGGGGTAATCGTGGTCATGGCGTGTCCAAAAGCTTGCAGCCTGTCGGGCTTAGGCGGCTCGTAGAAAAATTGCATGATTGAGCACAGATTTTGCCGGATTTGCAGCCAATAAGGATTTATTGGCCGAAAACCCAGTGAAATATGAGCCAACCAGGTGATTTTGCAGCCAACCGATACTAAGCCCGGCGGGCTGCTCTGGAGTTTGAGCAGAATTCTAACAGTCTCAAGCCTGCCCGCGCTTTATTTTTGACAAAAATAGCCAGCCCTCCAATAATAAATGAATATTTATTTATTAATTGCAGGTTCGCCATGTTATGTAAACGCTGGACCCGTAGGAAAGAAGCCCGCCCGCAGGAAATTTTAGAAGCGGCATTGGGGCTGTTTGTCAGCAAAGGTTTTGCCGCAACTAAAATGACAGATATTGCAAAAGCGGCAGGTGTAACCAGTGGCACGCCATATATTTACTTTGCAGGCAAAGAAGAGATATTCGAAGCGGTAATGCGTAAGATATTATTACCTCAGCTTACTATTGGCCATGAGTTGCTTGCAAGCTTTCAAGGCAGTTCGGCCGACTTACTTCAGGCCATGCTTAAAACATGGTGGCAGGCGATGGGGGAAAGCCAGCTTTCCGCTTTTCCTAAACTGATGATTGCAGAGGGCAGCAACTTCCCTCAAATCGCCAAAATATACCGGGAAGAATTTGTCACCCCCGGCAATAAAATTTTGCGCCACATTCTGGAGCGTGGAATGGCCAGTGGCGAATTCAAAGTAGCCGATATTGATTACGCCATCGAGGTGATTTCATCCCCTATTATCGTTGCCATGCTGATGAAACACTCACTCATCAACTGCCTGCCTGACACTTTAGAACCCGAAAGATTTCTGAAAACCACAATTGACCTCCTCCTTAACGGCCTGCTGGCCTCACCCAAGGATCAAGCACATGAATAAAGCAATTCCGCTGCTGCTAATGAGTGCAGCACTCTTAAGCGCCTGCAAGGAAGAAGCCAAGCCTCAGGAAGAAGTTCGCCCCGTCCGTACCATTACCCTCGCCACCAGCGCTGCAAACAGCCATGCGGAGTTCTCTGGTGAGCTGCATGCCCGCCAAGAAAGCGCCCTTGGGTTTAGGATTCCAGGCAAGCTAATCAGCCGTTTAGTCGATATTGGTGCAGAAGTAAAAACGGGCACGCCACTGGCCAGAATTGATGCACAAGATATGGTGCTCAATGCCGCCGCCGCAAAAGCACAAACTGAATCGGCACAAAGCCAGCTCGATCAACTCAAGCTTGACCTTAGCCGCTCACAAGAGCTGCTGGCCAAAAAATTTGTAAGCCAAGCTGATGTCGACCGCCGTCAAACCGCCGTCATAGCCGCGCAAAAACAATTAGTTCAGGCGCAATCACAGCAGCAAGTTGCCCAAAATCAGGCAGGCTATACCACGCTGCTAGCCACCAGCGATGGCGTCATTACGGCCACACTCGCAGAGCCTGGCCAGGTATTGGCAGCCGGGCAGCCAGTCGTGCAACTGGCCAAAGCAGGCGAAAAAGAGGTCTTTATTGATTTGCCAGAAGCCCGCAGCATGGATTTAAAACCCGGCCAAAAAACAGAAATCAGCTTCTGGGCTCTGCCGGGAAAAACCTTTAACGGCAAGGTGCGTGAAGTCTCACCCGCTGCCGATCCGCTTAGCCGTACTTACCGCGCCAAAGTGTCATTAGAAAATCCGTCAGCGGAAATTCGTTTAGGCATGAGCGCCACAGTAAAAAGCAGCCAAAACAGCCATACCGAAAACACAAGCACCCTGCCTCTCACTGCCATCTATGGAAAAAACAAAGAGCAGCGAGTCTGGCTGGTGGAAAACAAGCGTGTAAAAAGCAAGCCGATTGAAGCGCAAATCGATGCTCAGCACAAAAATAATGAGCAAGTTCAGGTGAAGGGGCTAAAAGCAGGTGATGTTGTGGTCACAGCGGGTGTGCACCTCTTGCGTGAAGGGCAAGCAGTCAGACTGCTGCCTGCTCAGGGAGAATAATATCGTGCAAAAACCCGATCTTACTAAGCAACGCTTTAACCTGTCGGCCTGGGCACTCAAGCATCAATCGCTTGTGCTGTATCTGATGGTCGTACTGACGCTTGGCGGTATTCTGGCTTATGGCAAGCTGGGTATGAAAGAAGACCCCGAATTCACCTTTAAAGCCATGGTGGTCAGAAGCTTCTGGCCAGGTGCCAGTGCGCCAGAAATGGAGCAACAGGTAACCGATAAGCTGGAAGAAGCGCTGCAGGGTATCGCTTATATTCACTTCACCAAAAGCTACTCCCGCAGCGGCGAATCACTGATCACGATTATGTTGCACGAAGATCAGAAAAATAATGTGGCCGATGCTTGGTATCAGGTCAGAAAGCGCATTAACGACGCAAAAGGAAAACTCCCACCCGGAGTATCGGGCCCCTTCTTTAATGACGAGTTTGGCGATACCTACGGCAATCTCTATGCATTTACAGGTGATGGATTTACCTATCCTGAGCTGAAGAAATATATCGAGCTGGCCCGCACTGAACTGCTGCGTATTCCTGATGTAAACAAGGCACTGCTCATTGGCCAGCAAGATGAAAAAATCTATGTTGAATACTCCAATGCCAAGCTGGCCAGCCTGGGTATTTCGCCTTTTCAAATTAATAAAGTCATCGCAGCCACCAATACCGTTACCCCGGCAGGGGCCATTGAGGGCAAAGATGAACACGTCTATTTACGCGTAAGCGGCGGCTTTAATGCCGTAGATCATCTGCGCAGCCTTCCCATTACCGTGGCCGGCAAAACCTTCCTGCTGGGCGATATTGCACAGATATTCCGGGCCACAATTGACCCACCCCAAACCAAAATGCGCTATCAGGGGCAGGATGCGGTTGGCCTGGGAATCTCCATGCGTAAAGGTGGCGATGTCGTGAAGATGGGCCAGCAAATTGACGCTTCATTAGCCAAAATCAGAAGCAATCTGCCTGTAGGAATTGAAATTCATACCATATCTGACCAGCCTGCCGTGGTAAAAAACGCCATTCATATCTTTATGAAATCGCTGCTGGAAGCGGTGGTGATTGTGCTGGCGGTGAGCTTTTTAAGCTTGGGCTGGCGTACCGGCATTGTGGTGGCATTGTCTATCCCGCTGGTTTTGTTGCTCACCTTCCTTGGTATGAATATTTTCAATCTGGAGCTGCAAAGAATTTCGCTGGGCGCACTGGTGATCGCGCTGGGCTTATTGGTGGACGACGCCATTATTGCAGTGGAAATGATGGCATTGAAGCTGGAGCAGGGTTGGAGCCGTTTTGATGCTGCCACTTTTGCCTATACTTCCACCGCTTTCCCCATGCTGACGGGTACTCTAATTACAGCAGCAGGCTTCTTGCCTGTGGGGCTGGCCAAATCAGATGCGGGTGAATATACCTTCTCGATTTTTGCCGTGATTGGTATTGCCCTTGTACTTTCTTGGATTGTGGCCGTGGTGTTTACCCCCTATATGGGCTATCACCTGTTGCCAGAAACCCCGCGCCATGAAGAGCACGATGTTTATCAGGGCGGTTTTTACGCGCGTTTTCGCAAGCTGGTCACATGGTGCGTGACCTGGCGCAAAACAGTGATTGCAGCCACCTTGGGTGCGTTTCTGGTGGCCGTGGCTACCTTTGCCCTCTTTATCCCTCAGCAGTTCTTTCCGGCCTCTGCACGGCCCGAGCTGATGGTAGATATGTGGCTGCCCTACACCGCCTCGTATGAAGCCACCGAGCGCGAAGTGAAGCGCATGGAAGCCATTGCAATGAAAGACCCCGATGTGGCCCATGTCACCAGCTATATCGGTGTGGGCTCTCCACGCTACTATCTGCCGCTTGACGAGCAAATGCCCAACTTAAACTTTGGCCAGCTCACCGTCATGACCAAGGATGAAAAAGTACGCGAAAATGTTTACAAACGTCTGAGCCAGAAATTTGCTGACGACTTCCCGCTGGTGCGTGGACGAGTCACCCGGCTAGAAAACGGCCCTCCCGTAGGGTACCCGGTGCAGTTTCGTATCAGCGGAGAAAACCCTGCCGAGCTGAACCGTATCGCAGCCCGGGTGGCAGATGCAATGCGCCAGAATCCGCATACCCGGCAAGTTCATACCGATTGGGGTGAGAAAGTAAAAATTGTCCGGCTGCAAACTAAGCAAGATCGTTTACGTCAGCTGGGTTTAACTTCGCAAGAGCTGGCTACCTACCTGCAAATGGCCGTATCTGGCATTACGGCCACGCAGTACCGTGAAGCGGATCAGAGTATTGATGTGGTCACCCGCCTGACAGAGAGTGAGCGCACTCGCCTCGACTTTCTGAAAGATTTACGTGTGCCTCTTCCTTCAGGGCAATTTGTACCGCTTTCCCAACTTGCAACCTTGCAGCTGGAAAACGAAGAAAGCCTGATCTGGCGGCGTAACCGGGTCGCTACACTCACCGTCCGTGCGGATGTGGCTGGTACTGCCCAAGCCCCTGATGTAAGCAATGCGCTCATGCCTGAGGTACGTAAAATCGAAGCCGGGCTGCCTCAGGGTTACCATATTGAAACCGGCGGCACGCTGGAGTCATCAGCAACGGGCCAGGAATCAATCAATAAAGTCATGCCATTGATGCTGCTAGTCGTCATGACCTTGTTAATGCTACAGCTGCAAAGTATTCAAAGAATGATTATGGTGCTGCTCACCGCACCGCTGGGACTGATTGGCGTGGCGATTTCCCTGCTGCTGTTCCAGGCACCATTCGGGTTTGTGGCGATGTTGGGTGTCATCGCACTTTCAGGCATGATTATGCGCAACTCAGTTATTCTGATGGATCAGATTGAGCAAGACCGCGCAGCAGGCGAAGACGCATGGACCGCCGTGATTGAATCCGCTGTAAGGCGTTTCAGGCCAATTATGCTGACTGCTGCTGCCGCCATTCTGGCCATGATTCCGCTCACTCGTGACACTTTCTGGGGGCCAATGGCAATTGCAATTATGGGTGGCTTATTTGTAGCTACCGTTTTAACCCTATTATTTTTGCCCGCATTATATGCCGCATGGTTCAGGCTAAGCCCGCCAGAGAACAAAAAAGTGTAATTCCAGCTACATAATTTATACGAAATTAAGACAATTCTTAAAAAAAGAAAGGGGATATTATTTTGCTTAGGCAAATTCCCCTTTTTTCGGTCAGACAGCCGTAAAACTTCATTACTAGGGCAATACCCAGCGCATAAAAGCCCTGGCTGCCCTGATAAAAAATTTAACAGCCTATTTAACAGACACCTGAGACGCTAAAGATGAACAAAACTTTAATTGCCCTGAGCATCGCCCTGCTTTCACAACCGCTCTTTGCTGCAGATTTACTTGAATCATGGCATGCCGCTCAAAAATACGACGCTAATTTTGCTGCTGCCCGTGCAGGGCTTGATGCAGGTAGAGAAAAAGCCGAGCAAGGTAAAGCCTTATTACTTCCGCATATTACTTTATCTGGCAACGCCAATCGGGAGCAAACAAGCTACAGCCCTGAAAACTATGACAGCACCACCCAAAATGGCAATAGCTACGGCTATAAATTGGGCCTTCTCCAGCCCATTTACCGTGCAGAAGCATTTGCAGGCGCTGATCAGCTAAAAAAACAAACCGAGCAGGCCGAAGTTATTTTCAGGGTAGCGGAACAAGACTTAATTCTGCGTGTGGCAAAAGCCTATTTTGAAGTTTTGGGTGCAGAAGAAAAAGTAAAACAAACGACGGCGCAAAAAGAAGCGGTAGCCCAGCAACTTGCTCAGGCAAAAAAATCTTTTGAAGTGGGCGTTTCTACCATTACCGATACAGATGAAGCGCAAGCCCGCTTTGATGCCATCAACTCAGCTGAAATTGCCGCACATAATGATATGGCAATTAAGCGCAATGCCTATGAGCAGCTCACCCAGCTCAGCCCGCTTAATCTGAAGCCAATCAGCAATCGTCAGCAGCCTGTACCACCGCAGCCTAATGATATGAATTCATGGCTACAACGTAGTGAAAATGGCAGTTTAGTGATTGCAGGTCAACAATTAGGTTTGGATATTGCCAGCCGCGAAATTGATAAATACCGCTTAGAAAGCTCTCCTACACTCGATTTAACTGCTGGTTATGGTAATACTTGGAATTCAGCCGGCATATCCAAATCGGGTGGATTAGACCGTGCCGGCTCGGGTCAAATTGGTTTGCAATTATCAATTCCTTTGTATACGGGAGGGGATCGTTCATCCAAATTACGCGAAGCGCTCGCTAAAAAAGAACAACAACGTCAAACAGTAGAAGCCAGCCGCCGTGATACGGCTCAATTTACAAAACAAGCATTTTTAGGCGTGAGTTCTGGTGCGGCACAAATTGTCGCTTTACAGCAGGCGCTTAAATCAAGTGAATCATCATTAGCATCAACTAAATTAGGCAGAGAAGTTGGAGTACGTACAACTATTGATGTACTTAATGCCGAACAAACTTATTTCTCCACTCGTTATGACCTTACCGTAGCGCGTTACACCTATTTGTATGCCCGCCTACAATTGGCTGCAACCAGCGGAGAATTGTCTGAAAAAGATCTAAATTCAGTAAATCTTTGGCTAGGTAATTAAGAAAGCTTGAATTGTGGAGAATAGATATCCATAATCCGTTCGGTGGAGTACCCCAATTCAAAGACCCAAGGAGAATTACCATGATTGATCTATCCCCACTGAGCTATAGCGAGTTAGTTGAACTCAAGAAAAACCTAGAAGTTGAAATTGTTCGCCGCAAAGAATCAGAAAAGCAAAATCTGATTGCTGAACTGCAAAACCTGGTTGCTTCTAAAGGCTTCTCATTGTCTGACGTATTAGGCACAAGCAGCGACAAAAAAGCAGCTAAAAAAGCAGCTTCTACAGCTAAAGCACAATTCCGTAATCCAGCTGATGCAGAACAAACATGGACTGGCCGTGGCCGTAAGCCACAATGGGCAATTGAATTCCTGGCAACAGGCCGCTCATTAGAAGAATTGCGCATTGCTTAATTGACTGCGTTTTTTATGAAATGACGAATAGACCCGTAGTGCCTTGATCTGTAAGAGATCCTGACGCAATAAGAAATCAGATATCAATCTGATTTCTCCTGCTAAAGACCTTTTAAAAAGAAAAAGAAACCGTAAATATCCGTGTAATTTTATAAAAAATTGAAGCTATGCACGTAAGACCAAACAAGGCAGCCCAGGCTGCCTTGTTTGTATTGAGCCGTACAAAATCCCTTCCTTACCTGTGAATCATTGCCATGTCGCATCCCCTCACCGCAAAACTGAATCCTGAACAAGCCGCAGCCGTTGAATTACCGCCGGAACATGCGCTCATTCTTGCGGGTGCCGGCAGTGGTAAAACCAGTGTGCTCACCACCCGTATTGCTTGGCTTTTATCAACCGGGCAATGCAGCCCTGCCGGTTTATTGTCTGTTACTTTTACCAATAAAGCCGCCAAAGAAATGCTGATGCGTATTACCGCCATGATGCCGCTTAATCCGCGCGGATTATGGATCGGCACATTTCATGGTTTATGTAATCGTATGCTGCGTTTGCACTGGCGCGATGCTGGCTTACCCGAAACTTTTGCAATTTTGGATTCTGCCGAACAACTGTCGTTAATTAAACGCATATTGAAAGCTTTAAATATAGATGATGAAAAGTATCCGGCAAAAGTAGTCCAACAATATATTAATGGCCATAAAGAAAATGGCCGCCGGGCTGGTGATACAGATGCATGGGATGATTATTCGCGCATGCTGCGATTAATTTATGAAGAATACGAGAAACAATGCCAGCGGGAAGGTGTCGCTGATTTCTCAGAATTATTACTACGCTGTTACGAATTACTTTCTAAAAATGAATCTTTACGTGAACACTATCAAAGCCGTTTTCGCCACATTTTAGTCGATGAATTTCAGGATACAAATAAGCTGCAATATGCTTGGTTAAAACTTTTAGCCGGCCAGAATAATGCGCTCTTTGCTGTAGGTGATGATGATCAGTCGATTTACGCATTTCGCGGTGCAAATGTAGGAAATATGCATGATTTTCAAAGCGATTTTTCTGTAAAACATGTGATTCGATTAGAGCAAAATTACCGCTCCCAAGGCAATATCTTAGATGCTGCCAATGCAGTAATTAGTAATAACCAAAATCGTTTAGGTAAAGAATTATGGACAAGCGAGCCAGCTGGCGAGCCAATTCGTGTTTTTGAAGCTGCAACTGATTTTGAAGAAGCGGCATTTATTGTTGAAGAAGCTCAAACCCTGATGAGGGAAGGCACGGCAGCCAACGATATTGCAATTCTCTACCGTGCCAATGCCCAATCCCGCGTAATTGAGCATGCTTTATTTACAGCAGGCGTACCTTACCGAGTGTATGGCGGTTTACGCTTTTTTGAACGTCAAGAAATCAAACACGCACTCGCTTATTTACGGCTGATTGCCAACCCGGGGGATGATAATGCCCTGCTGCGCGTAATCAACTTCCCCACCCGGGGCATCGGTGCCCGCACAATCGAAAGCATTCAGGAAACCGCTCAGCACAGCGGCACCACGCTTTGGCAAGCGGCCTGCTCGGGGGCAGCCGGACGCGGCGCCGCTGCGGTCAGAAAATTCGCTGAAATCATTGAAACCATGCGCTCGCAGGCAACAGGCCTTGCCATGCCTGAGCTGGTCGATATGATGCTGGATCTATCCGGCTTGCGCGCCCATTATCAGGCAGATAAAGAAGGTGAAGAGCGGCTGGCCAACTTGGGCGAGCTGATTAATGCAGCCACCAATTTTGTACAGGAAGACGAAAACAATCTGATCGCCTTCTTATCTCATGCCAGCCTTGAGGCTGGAGACCATCAGGCGGGCGCACACGAAGAAGCCTTGCAGCTGATGACCGTGCATGCATCTAAAGGGCTTGAGTTTCATGCCGTGTTTTTATGCGGCCTTGAAGAGGGGCTTTTCCCCCACGACAACAGCATGAATGATGCAAGGGCTGTGGAAGAAGAACGCCGTCTGATGTACGTTGCAATTACACGGGCACGCCGCCGTCTTTACATTACCCTTGCACAAAGTCGTATGCTGCATGGGCAAACTCGATATGCAGTAGCCAGCCGCTTTATGCAGGAGATTCCTCAGCAGCTGCTAAAATTTCTGAATCGTGGTTATGCGCCGCAAGGTTATTCGGGGCCGGCCACTGTTGCCAGCAAAATCAAAGCCCCCACACCAGAGCATGGTCTTTCGATCGGCACAAATGTAGAGCATCCAAAATTTGGTCAGGGCGTAGTGACCGATCATGAAGGCGGAGCCAATGGCAATGTGCAGGTCAATTTTGCAACGGCAGGATCTAAATGGCTGGCCGTGGCTTACGCCAAGTTAAAAGTAATCTAATACCAGATGCTCAGCCAGCAGCACAGGAAGGAGTCTGTATGCGGGCTGACTCAACAGAAATTCTGCGCCCTGCCCGATTAATCTATGGCAGGATTGATACGTTTTTAAACGGACAATACGCCTTAAATCATGGCTGAAAAAATAAGTGCCTTCTCGGTTATCTCCTCTGCCACAGCCAAACGTAAAGCGGCCAATGGAATCCCCGATGTAGCCTCTTTGCGCGTGCTGATTATTGATCCGCTGGCGGAAGTCAGACGCAGCATTGGGATGATACTAGGCCAGTACGGCACTAGCCATATTGATCATGCCAGCAATAGTACTGAAGCCTTAGCCAGTATGAAAAAGCTTAAATACGAGCTGATTCTTTGCGAGTATGACTTAGGCAAAGGCCAGGATGGATTGTTTTTATTTGATGAAGCAAGGCGGCTGGATTTACTTAAAGCATCTTCAATTTTTATCATCACTACTGCCGAACGGCAGGCGCAAAAAGTACTTGGCGCTGCCGAGCAATCCCCCGACGCTATTTTGCTCAAGCCCTTCACTGGCGAAATGCTCTACAGCCGAGTACTCAGTGCTTTACAAAAAAAAGTACGTTTTAAATTAGTTGATGAAGCCATCATGGCGCACGATTTCTTAAGTGCGATCCAGCTCTGCAGTAAGGCGGCCAATACCAGCGCCGAATACACCCAAGATTTTTTACGCCTTAAAATTCATCTTCTGCTGCGCATTGGCGATTGGGTCAGTGTGCGGGATCAGTGCAGGCAGCTATTGGTAGAACAAGAATTACCATGGGCAAAAATGGCTCTGGGCAAAGCTCTCTACCAGCTAAAAAACTACCCGGAAGCACTGGCGGTCTTTAAGGCGATCATCAGCGCGCATAAACACGCACTGGAAGCCTACGACTGGCTGGCTCGTGCACAGCAAGCCATAGGTGAAGATAACGCCGCCCAAGAAACGCTGAAAAGGGCAATTCATAAATCCCCTTTTGTGGTCAACAGGCAACGTCAGCTGGGTGAAGCCGCGCTTAAAAGCGGAGATCTGGCCACGGCCGAAAACGCTCTGCTTGAAACCGTAAAAATCTCCAGACACTCTTTTTTGCGTAACCCTGCTGATTACGGCCAGCTAGCCGACGTACAGATCAGCCGGGGTGATGTAGCCGCTGCTAGGCTCACCGTAGAAGAAATTCGTAAAGACTTTAAAGACCCTCAGGTTAGCGTGCTGGCCGATGCGCTGGATGCAGACATTTATATGCATCAGGGTGATGTAGAAAAAGCTCAGAATCAGCTCAGAACAGCGCTGGGGCAGCTGGTTCAGCTTACCCTGCCGCCTTCAGCCATGGTGGGCATGGCGCTGGCTAAAGCCTGCTTTAATCAGAAGCAGGAAGCCCTAGCCGAGATCGTGGTTCGGAATCTGCTGAAAAACAGCCATGATGATCTGAGCCTTGCCAGCAAAATCACCACGCTTTACCGCCAGCATGGTCATCAGGATCAGGCAGAACAACTCATTAAAGAAAACAGCGCCAGTATTGTGGCTCTCAATAATGAGGCCGTAAAAATGGCACGCAGTGGCGATCTGGCAGGCGCAGCAGAATTGTTTATCCGCGCAGCCACCGATATGCCGGGAAATATACAAGTGCTGCTGAATACCGTGAACGCCCTTCTCGCCTATACCAATCAACATGGCTGGCATCAGGAATGGATGCAGCTCAGCAATGATTACCTGCTACGCATCCATGATCTGGATCCTAGCAATGGACGGGGTTTACAACTGCAAGAGTTTTTTCGTAAAACAAAACAGCGTTACGGCATCAGCGAGTAAACCAGCGGGCAAATCGATCAATCCCCAGCAAAAACCCAAATGCAACTCTACAATAAGGAAGAAGTCAAAGTACTGCTTGCTTACAAAATGCAACAGCAAGAGACAGAGTCGAGATCAACGAGGAACAAAATCATGCAAACCAGCACCAAGATTGACGATCATAAAGGCCGAATTATGCTGAATGGCAATTTTACGTTTGAATCGCACCGCGAGTTTAAACAAGCCACAACAGCTGCACTTGAGACCCCTGGTCTTACTGAACTTGAAATGGATTTCAGCGCCGTCGACTATATGGACTCCGCGGCCTTGGGCATGTTGCTGCTCCTGAACGAGCGAGCAAATGGCCGCAAAGTGACCTTGATTAACTGTAGAGGCACAGTGAAAGCCGTGTTGGAAATCGCTAATTTTGGCAAAATATTTGAAATCAAATAATAAAAAAAGAGCACCGTCTATTTGAATACGGTGCTCTTTTTAAAATGCCAATCAGCACTGACCGGCTTTGGCACTTCCTTTTACCCAGCTTCCCAGCAGGGCGTAGCATACTGCTAATAACGTTGGGCCTAAAAAGACACCCAATAAACCAAATGACAAAGCCCCACCCAATACGCCAAATAAAATCAAAATAAATGGCAAATCACTTTCTTTACCTATAAAGAGCGGCTTCACCACATTGTCAGCAGTACCCACTACAAAAATCATCCAAAGCGCTAAGAAAACCGCCCAGCCCGTATGCCCCTGATAATAAAGCCAAGCCGCAGCAGGTAAACCAATCAGCCCAGGCCCGCCCGGTAAAATTGAAAGAAAACAACTGGCAAAACCCAATGTCAGAGAATTAGGCACACCGGAAATAAAGAAACTAAACCAGGCTAAAACACCCTGCACTAAAGCGGTTCCTAAAAAGCCATAGACCACGCCTCTGATCGTACCTGCTGCAACCTGTAAGAGTGATTCTGCTTTCTCACCGGCAATACGCCACATCATGCCTTTCAGCCATGCCGCAGCGCGCTCCCCGTGTAAATAAAAGAAAAAGGCCACAATCAGACTTAAGGCCAGTAATAAAAAGCCACCGCCTACAATACCGCCAAAACGTAACAGGCCCGATGCCACAGGCCCGCTTAATCCACGAATGCGTTCTAATAGCGCAGGATCACCTTGGCCAAGCTTGATCCAGAATCCATTGATCCACTCGCCTAAATAGGGAAACGTGCTTACCCAAGCAGGTAAATCCGGCCAGCCCAGCTGAAATTGCAAACTCACCGTTTTAATCAATGAACCCGCCTGACTGGCAAATTCAAACCCGGCAAGCAGCAAAGGCAAAACTAAAAACGTCAGTAAAGCAGTAATAAAGAGCAGAGCTGCAGTAAAGCGACTGCCTCTGCAAAGTCTTACTAAATATTGATAAGGCTTCCAGGTGGTATAAACCAGAATAGCGGCCCAAATAACTGAAGCAAGGAATGGGGCCATAATCATTAAACCCAACCAAATTAAAGCGCCGACAGCCATAATTGCGGCCAGAGGTTCAATCAAATCAGAACTACGTATACGCATATCAGCTCGCTTTTAGCATCCAGAATGGGCGCTGTTAGCATACCCTTAAATAAGCGTTCTGACCGTTACATATTGCCTCAGAATATCCCTTTTTTTTACTTTTAGTATTTTTAATCAAAGCGGATTATGCAGAAGTCAGCACGATCAAATACTCGCCTTTTTTTCAGTATAAAAACTGACTTTTCTTAAGTGACATGTTCATATACAACGCACAGCCTTCCCTTAAGGCTGCGTTTTACCCTGTTTTAAATAAGGTCTTTTACGATTTAAATCAGCATATAAAAATAGTCTGATTTAGTCATGATATAGGTGAGAAAAACGCTTGGTCTGGGCAATTAAGCCCGAAACGATTACAGCAGCCTCATGACGGCCAGCGATCGTATTGATTTTTTCATCGCATTCTTCCAATGCCAAATGAATCTCACAAGCCAAATGAAACAATAAGGTTTCTTCCTTTAAAGGAGCCATAGGGAGGTAGTAATTAATTTCATCAACGATATGATCCGCTAATTCATTAGAATACTGTGCTGGAGATGTCAAAATACGTTCATATAAACGCACGCCGATCACACCAAGCGCAAGCAGCTGGGTGGGCATGATTAAACTCCTATTCCATAAACATTAATCCACTCTAGTCTTTACTAAACCCCATAATTGCCCCTCCCGTCGGATGGTGATTTTGAGTGGGCCCCCACTCACTTTTTGTAATTAATTAAAAAACAACCCACGCCTGCTGAAAAAAATATGCAATGAAACCATGCTTGTAAGCAATGCTCCGACCTCCCTGAAGCCTTCAGCAACTTGACAGGCATACTCCGATCAAGAATAAACGAGCAGGTAGCAATCGCTCAGCCCATGCCATCAAACTCGGTAGAGAAAGGCACTTCCCCATGACCAGCCCGTCACAGCGGAAGCCGGTAAGCACAATGTTAATAGTCAGCTTATGTCTGAGGAACGGCTTACTGCTTAACCCAACACGCAAACCTCTGGTGCTTATCGTTACGCTACAGCGCGCATTTCTTCCGCGCAAAGCAAAACCCCCGCCTCTTTCGAGTACGGGGGTCTTGGTACGGCTTAGGGTGTCTGGCAATGACCTACTTTCACACAGGTAATCTGCACTATCATCGGCGCTAAGGTGTTTCACTGTCCTGTTCGGGATGGGAAGGAGTGGGACCACCTCGCTATGGTCGCCAGACTTTAACGGGTTAACTCGTTGCACTTACTACTCTGCAACGCGTTCAGTTCAATAGAAGAAGTAATATATTACTTTGTACTGCTTGTTTCTCAAATTCAGCTCTAATCTTGGGTAGATTATACCGTCGCACACACGCGCTTCAGGTTATAGGATCAAGCCTTACGGGCAATTAGTATCGGTTAGCTTAACGCATTACTGCGCTTCCACACCCGACCTATCAACGTCCTGGTCTCGAACGACCCTTTAAAAGGCTTAAAGCCTTGGGGAAATCTCATCTTGAGGCGAGTTTCGCGCTTAGATGCTTTCAGCGCTTATCTCTTCCAGATTTAGCTACCCGGCGATGCCACTGGCGTGACAACCGGTACACCAGAGATCTGTCCACTCCGGTCCTCTCGTACTAGGAGCAGCCCCCCTCAAATTTCCAACGCCCACTGCAGATAGGGACCAAACTGTCTCACGACGTTTTGAACCCAGCTCACGTACCACTTTAAATGGCGAACAGCCATACCCTTGGGACCGGCTACAGCCCCAGGATGTGATGAGCCGACATCGAGGTGCCAAACTCCGCCGTCGATGTGAACTCTTGGGCGGAATCAGCCTGTTATCCCCGGAGTACCTTTTATCCGTTGAGCGATGGCCCTTCCATTCAGAACCACCGGATCACTATGTCCTGCTTTCGCACCTGCTCGACTTGTCTGTCTCGCAGTTAAGCCGCCTTATGCCATTACACTATCAGTACGATGTCCGACCGTACCTAGGCGACCTTCGAGCTCCTCCGTTACAATTTGGGAGGAGACCGCCCCAGTCAAACTGCCTACCATGCACGGTCCCCGATCCGGATAACGGACCAAGGTTAGAACCTCAAAGGGGTCAGGGTGGTATTTCAAGGACGACTCCACACAGACTAGCGTCCATGCTTCAATGTCTCCCACCTATCCTACACAAACCACTTCAAAGTCCAATGCAAAGCTACAGTAAAGGTTCACGGGGTCTTTCCGTCTAGCAGCGGGGAGATTGCATCTTCACAAACATTTCAACTTCGCTGAGTCTCAGGAGGAGACAGTAGGGCCATCGTTACGCCATTCGTGCGGGTCGGAACTTACCCGACAAGGAATTTCGCTACCTTAGGACCGTTATAGTTACGGCCGCCGTTTACTGGGACTTCAGTCAAGAGCTTGCACCCCATCATTTAATCTTCCAGCACCGGGCAGGCGTCACACCCTATACGTCGTCTTTCGACTTTGCAGAGTGCTGTGTTTTTGATAAACAGTCGCAGCCCCCATTTCTCTGCGACCCATGTCAGCTCCAGCCGCAAGGGCCTTCACCTAATATGGGCTCACCTTCTCCCGAAGTTACGGTGATAATTTGCCGAGTTCCTTCTCCTGAGTTCTCTCAAGCACCTTAGAATTCTCTTCCTACCCACCTGTGTCGGTTTGCGGTACGGTCAATATAAAGCTGAAGCTTAGAGGCTTTTCTTGGAAGCATAGGATCAATCACTTCAGTCCGAAGACTTCGTCGTCACGTCTCAGCGTTAAAGCAGCCCGGATTTGCCTAAGCCACACGCCTACTCGCTTAAACCCACTATTCCAACAGTGGGCTGACCTACCTTTCTCCGTCCCCCCATCGCACTTTATATCGGTACGGGAATATTAACCCGTTGTCCATCGACTACGCATTTCTGCCTCGCCTTAGGGGCCGACTCACCCTGCGCCGATGAACGTTGCGCAGGAAACCTTGGGTTTTCGGTGTGCGGGCTTTTCACCCGCATTATCGCTACTCATGTCAGCATTCGCACTTCCGATACCTCCAGCATCCTTCTCAAGACACCTTCGCAGGCCTACGGAACGCTCCTCTACCATATGCACATCGTGCATATTCGCGTCTTCGGTTATCAGTTTGAGCCCCGTTACATCTTCCGCGCAGGACGACTCGACCAGTGAGCTATTACGCTTTCTTTAAATGATGGCTGCTTCTAAGCCAACATCCTGGCTGTCTATGCCTTCCCACCTCGTTTTCCACTTAACTGATTATTTGGGACCTTAGACGGCGATCTGGGTTGTTTCCCTCTTGACCATGGACGTTAGCACCCACAGTCTGTCTCCCATGCTCGCACTTGACGGTATTCAGAGTTTGCCATGGTTTGGTAAGTCGCGATGACCCCCTAGCCATAACAGTGCTTTACCCCCGTCAGTGATACATGAGGCACTACCTAAATAGTTTTCGAGGAGAACCAGCTATTTCCAAGTTTGTTTAGCCTTTCACCCCTATCCACAGCTCATCCCCTAATTTTGCAACATTAGTGGGTTCGGACCTCCAGTGCGTGTTACCGCACCTTCATCCTGGCCATGGATAGATCACTTGGTTTCGGGTCTACGCCCAGCAACTATGCGCCCTATTCGGACTCGGTTTCCTACGCCTCCCCTACTCGGTTAAGCTTGCTACTGAACGTAAGTCGCTGACCCATTATACAAAAGGTACGCAGTCACCCCATTTTGCAAGGGCTCCCACTGTTTGTATGCATCCGGTTTCAGGTTCTATTTCACTCCCCTCCCGGGGTTCTTTTCGCCTTTCCCTCACGGTACTGGTTCACTATCGGTCGATGATGAGTATTTAGCCTTGGAGGATGGTCCCCCATCTTCAAACAGGATTTCTCGTGTCCCGCCCTACTTGTCGCATGCTTAGTACCAACCAATCTTTTTCGTGTACGGGGCTATCACCCACTGTCGCCAGACTTTCCAGACTGTTCCACTAAAGTTTGATTTATCACATGCAGGCTCTTCCCATTTCGTCGCCACTACTTTGGGAATCTCGGTTGATTTCTTTTCCTTCGGCTACTTAGATGTTTCAGTTCGCCGAGTTCGCTTCTCATGACCTATGTATTCAGTCATGGATGACCCAAAAGGGCCGGGTTTCCCCATTCGGATATCACGGGATCAATGCTTATTTGCCAGCTCCCCCGTGCTTTTCGCAGGCTAACGCGTCCTTCTTCGCCTATCATCGCCAAGGCATCCACCAGATGCACTTAGTCGCTTGATCCTATAACCTCAAACACGTATCAACAAAGTTAATACAATTCGAAGTATCTGATTTCGCTTTGTTGCGACATCGATTATTCAGTTCTGACTTCGAACAATCGATTTTGATACAATCTACCTTATTTATTTCTAAATTGAGTATTACTTCTTCTATTTTTTAAGATCAAGTTACTGTCTTGCTGATTTTAGAAACCAGAATAAATGTGACTTTATTAAATCACATCAATTCTGATCCTAATCAACAATCCCTAAACCTACAGTCGATGAGTGTGAGTACTCAATCCAAAAGTCTTCTCTTGAAAGGAGGTGATCCAGCCGCAGGTTCCCCTACGGCTACCTTGTTACGACTTCACCCCAGTCATGAATCCCACCGTGGTAAGCGGCCTCCTTACGGTTAGCCTACCTACTTCTGGTGAAACCCATTCCCATGGTGTGACGGGCGGTGTGTACAAGGCCCGGGAACGTATTCACCGCGACATGCTGATCCGCGATTACTAGCGATTCCGACTTCATGGAGTCGAGTTGCAGACTCCAATCCGGACTACGATCGGTTTTATGAGATTAGCTCCACCTCGCGGCTTGGCAACCCTCTGTACCGACCATTGTATGACGTGTGAAGCCCTAGCCATAAGGGCCATGAGGACTTGACGTCATCCCCACCTTCCTCCGGTTTGTCACCGGCAGTCTCCTTAAAGTGCCCAACTAAATGGTAGCAACTAAGGACAAGGGTTGCGCTCGTTGCGGGACTTAAACCCAACATCTCACGACACGAGCTGACGACAGCCATGCAGCACCTGTGTTCAAGTTCCTTGCGGCACTCCCCAATCTTCAGGGATTCTTGACATGTCAAGGCTAGGTAAGGTTTTTCGCGTTGCATCGAATTAATCCACATCATCCACCGCTTGTGCGGGCCCCCGTCAATCCTTTGAGTTTTAGCCTTGCGGCCGTACTCCCCAGGCGGTCTACTTCACGCGTTAGCTGCGTTACTAAGGAACGAATTCCCCAACAACTAGTAGACATCGTTTAGGGCGTGGACTACCAGGGTATCTAATCCTGTTTGCTCCCCACGCTTTCGTGCATGAGTGTCAGTATTAGCCCAGGGGGTTGCCTTCGCCATCGGTGTTCCTCCGCATCTCTACGCATTTCACTGCTACACGCGGAATTCCACCCCCCTCTGCCATACTCTAGTTGACCAGTTTGCAATGCAATTCCCAGGTTGAGCCCGGGGCTTTCACATCACACTTAATCAACCACCTGCGCACCCTTTACGCCCAGTAATTCCGATTAACGCTTGGACCCTACGTATTACCGCGGCTGCTGGCACGTAGTTAGCCGGTCCTTATTCTTCCGGTACTGTCATCCCCATGGATATTAGCCACTAGGATTTCCTCCCGAACAAAGCGCTTTACAACCCGAAGGCCTTCTTCACGCACGCGGCATTGCTGGATCAGGCTTGCGCCCATTGTCCAAGATTCCCCACTGCTGCCTCCCGTAGGAGTCTGGACCGTGTCTCAGTTCCAGTGTGGCGGATCGTCCTCTAAGACCCGCTACAGATCGTTGCCTTGGTGAGCCTTTACCTCACCAACTAGCTAATCTGATATCGGCCGCTCTAATAACGAGAGGTCTTGCGATCCCCTCTTTCCCCCTCAGGGCGTATGCGGTATTAGCTATCCTTTCGGATAGTTATCCCCCATTACTAGGTACGTTCCGATATATTACTC